>CACJKN010000007.1 GCA_902594005.1 uncultured SAR86 cluster bacterium
ACAAAAGAATTATTATTTTTAGTATTGGTGGATCGAATCTTGGACCTGCACTAATGAATGATATTTTTAATAATTGTGATTTAGATATTATCTTCATCACAGGAAGCGATCCTGATGAGTATTATAATCTTAAGATACAAGATGAAGACGCTTTAGTTATATCTTCAAAGTCTTTTGGAACACTAGAAACGCTATCATCATATAAAGAGGTTTGTGGTAATAATTTTTTTCATAATACTTTTGCCATTACGGCAAATAAATCCAAAGCTTTAGATTTTGGTATTCATGAAGAGAACATAGTTTCTTTTGACTCTTCAACAGGAGGAAGATTCTCGATCTGGAGTCCAATAAATTTAGTTTTATGTTTATTAGAGGGAGAGAAAGGATATAAAGATTTTTTGAAGGGCGGCAAGGAAATGGATGATGCATGCATGAAAGGCCCTGAAGATAATCCAGCTTTTCAACTTGCAGTTCAAGATATTATTTATAACAATTTATTAAATGCAGAAACGACCCTTGTAGTTAACTATGACTATAAGCTAAGAAATTTTATAAGTTTTGCACAACAGGTTGAAATGGAATCTAATGGTAAAAGTATTGATTCAAGCAATAAGAAAGTAGATTACCAGACAGGTTCAATTATTTGGGGTGGATATGGGCCTGAATCACAACACTCATTCTTTCAACATGTATTCCAAGGAACAAAGCAGTTTAACAAATATTTTATTTGCTCTAAGTCCAATAAACTTAATTACAAACAGATGGCCGCTCAAATTGAATCTTTAGTTCAAGGGAATGAACAAGAAACAGATATTCATAAAAAAACTAACATTTCTGGAGCTACCAAGATTGAATTAAGCGACCTATCTCCTTATTCAATAGGACAGCTATTATCTCTATGGGAAAATAAAACTATTCTCAACAGCATTTTTTGGAATACAAACGCATTTGACCAATGGGGTGTCGAATTAGGTAAAATTAATACCAAAAAGCAATTGTAAGATTTGAAAGATAAAATTAAGAATATTCCTGAATCGCCAGGTGTTTATAAGTTTTTTTCTAAAAAAGAACTGATTTACATTGGAAAAGCAAAAAATCTTAAAAAAAGGACTTCATCCTATTTTGGAAAGTCTCTCAAGGATAGAAAAACAAACCAAATACGAAGACTAACCGATCACATTGAGGTTTTTATAACTAACAATGAAGTTGAAGCGTTATTACTTGAACAAAATCTTATAAAAGAAAATAAACCTAGATTTAATATTCTTTTAAGAGATGACAAAACATATCCATATATATATTTCTCTCTTGACCAAGAATTTCCAGGAATTTATCTCAAAAGAACAAAAAGTTCTGTTAATAAAAACTATATAGGACCATTTATAAGTTCTCAGGCTGTAAAAAACTCAATAAAAGACATCCAGAAAATATTTAGGATAAGAAATTGTTCTGATTCAACCTTCAAATCGAGGACTAGGCCATGTATTGAATTTCAGATGAAAAGATGCAGTGCGCCTTGTACAAAAAATATTTCAAAAGAAGAATATATGGAGGATATCGAAAAGTCTAAAGATTATCTTACATCTTCAAAAAGAAACTTGGTTTCTAATTTAAAAAAAGCTATGAAGAAAGCTTCTGATGAACTTAATTACGAAAAAGCAGCAGATATTAAGAATAGGATTAACCAAGTTGAGGTTATTAATGAAAAACAAGCCATCACTCCAAATGGAATTGATGCCGATATCTTCTCTGTAGAAAAGGTTAATAACTATGCTGGAATATGCATAGTAACCATTAGGGATGGGAAAATACGAGGAACAAAAACTCATTTAGTTAAAGATGCTTTTCTTGAAACTACAAAGAATCTATATGAGTTAGCAGTTTTTAATTTCTACTCAAGTAAAGCTAATTTACCAAAGAAGGTATTCTTTGCATCTCCTTTAGATGAACTTTTTCTAATAAAAAAATGTATTAGAGATAATATTTCTGACAAAATAATTTTCCCAAAGACAAAAAATTCTTTTATCAATCCTATAGTTTCACTTGCAAAAAACAATGCTGCTCAAATAATCAAAAATCATTTAAGTAAAAAAGAAAAATATGCTTTTGCATATAAAGAACTTTCTGAGAGGCTTGGAGTAAAAAAAATAGAAAGAATAGATGCATTTGACATAAGTCATCAGTACATGCAACAAGGCGTTGGATCTTGTGTTGTATTTGCAGAGAGCGGGGCTTCAAAAAAAGATTACAGATTATTTAATATTCCAAATGATATCGCTGGGAATGATGTTGCATCAATGGAGCACGTTATTTCAAGAAGATTAAAATATTATGAAGATCATAAGCCTGACTTGATTTTAATTGATGGGGGAAGAGCCCAATTAAATTTCACAAATAAGATTCTCAAAAATTTTGATATGGAGAAAATTATTGTTTTAGGAATAGCTAAAGGTAAAGGAAGGGTAAGAGCAACTGAAACAATATATACAAATAAGGGAGTTATAGAAATTGATCCTCATTCAGAATCTTTTAAGCTCCTAAGCGAGTTAAGAGATGAGTCGCATAGATTTGCGATATCTGCATCAAGAAAAAAAATACGCAAAACAAATAAGTATTCTGCATTGGATTCTGTTAAGGGAATAGGACCAATAACTAAAAAGGCATTATTAAAAAAGTTTAAGAGTCTGAAGGGAATAAAAGATGCATCAAAAACTGATCTAATGACTATCAAAAATATTAATGAGACAATGGCATCTGAAATTAAACAAATACTATGATTACGACAATGCTCAACGCCCTTACATTATCAAGAATCTTATGTGCAATATTGATTTACTTATTTTTATATCTTGAAAGTCAGTATTTAATAGCTTTATTATTATTTGGTATCGCTTCGTTTTCAGATTTCCTTGACGGCTACGTTGCAAGAAAAACAAATTCTGAGTCTGTGCTGGGTGAAATCTTAGATCCAATAGCCGATAAATTATTAATAGTATTCGTTCTAATAGGTTTAAGTATTAACCTTGATAGTTTTTTGATTGGATTTATTTCTGCAGTAATTATTTCCAGAGAAATTTGGGTTGCTGCCTTGAGAGATATAAATGCTAGGAATAATCAATCTGATAAGACAAAAGTAACTTTTTTAGCAAAGACAAAAACTGCTGTTCAAATGTTTGCCATATTAATGTATCTTTTTGGCCTTACAATAAACAGTATGGTGATTCTTTTCTTTGCCGATATTATTCTTATAATTGCGCTTTTTGTTACACTTCAGACGGGTTTCCAATATACAATCTCAACTTTTAAGAAATGAGCAAAGATAGAAAAATAACAGATATAGCTAAGCAAGTTATTGATGATGAGGTAGAAGCTCTTATTGGCTTGAAGAATTATATTGACGATTGCTTTGAAGAAATTGTTAATGTTATTTGTGAGTGTAAAGGGCGTTTAATTTTTACTGGAATTGGTAAATCAGGGCATATAAGTAAGAAAATTTCTGCGACTTTATCAAGCACCGGTACTAGCTCTTTTTTTATGCACTCTACAGAAGCTTTTCATGGAGATCTTGGAATGATTCAGAGTGACGATATTGTTGTTGCAATAAGTTATTCTGGTGAGACAGAGGATCTTCTTAAAACAATTCCGATTATAAAAAAGTTAGGTTGCTCTGTAATAGGCGTATCAGGAAATGATAAATCAACACTATCTAAGATTTCTGACTATCATCAATTGATAAAAGTAGAAAAAGAAGCTTGCCCGCTTGATCTTGCACCAACTTCAAGTGCTACAGCAACTCTTGTTTGGGGAGATGCATTGGCAATTTCATTGATGAACAAAAAAGACTTTAAACCTGAAGATTTTGCCAAGTCACATCCTGGAGGCACTTTAGGGAAGAGATTACTTCTTTCTGCAAAAGATGTAATGGTGTCAGGAGATGAAATGCCGATAATCAACTATGATGAATTATCAAAAGATGTCATAAAAATTATTTCCGAAAAGGGAATAGGCGCCACATTTGTAAAAGATCAAGACGGCATGGTTATTGGTTTAATAACTGATGGAGATATAAGAAGGGCTATTGATAAATCTAATTATTTTTTTGATATGACAGCTCAAGACTTTATGAGTAAAGATTTTATTTCAGTTACCGTTGATGATTTAGCATCTGAATGCTTAAAAATTATGGCTGAAAAGAAGATTGGTTGCCTTGCTGTTATGAAGGATAAGGCATTAGTTGGGATTATTAATCAAAAAGACTTAGTTAAACTTGGCATCTAATGAAAATTTTAATTATGGGTTTATCGGGAAGTGGGAAGACATTCCTCTCAAAGCTTTTACAAAAAGAACTATCATGCGCTTGGTACAATGCTGATAATCTAAGAGAGATGGCAAATGATTGGGATTTTTCAGATGAAGGAAGGAAAAGACAAAGCCACAGAATGAAAGCTTTAGCAGATTTTGAAAAAGAAAATGGAAGAAAAGTTATATGCGATTTTATTTGTCCTACAAAAGATGCAAGAAAAATTTTTGAGGCTGATTTCACTATTTGGATGGACACAATTAAAGAAAGTAATTACAAGGATACAGATTTAATTTTTCAGAAACCGGAGAATATAAATTTAAGAATCTCAAAATGGAATGAATATAGTCCAAAAGAAGTTGCGAAATTAATTAAAAATGTTTGATACAAAAAAACCTACAGTTCTTCTTTTAGGAAGATGGCAACCTTGGCATGATGGTCACTTAGAACTCTTTAAAAGGGCAATATCCAAGACTGGCCAAGTAATAATTCAAGTGAGAGATGTTAAAGATTCTTCAGGCGGGGTGGGTCAAGATGATAATCCTTTCTCTTTTGAGGAAATTGCTAACAATATTGAAAAGAAACTAAATCTGTCGGGGTATTGCTTAAATGAGCACTACCTCATACAGTTAGTTCCAAATATAACCAACATTACATATGGACGGGGAGTTGGATATAAAATTGAACAAGAATCTTTTGAATCGGAGATTGAGTCAATTAGCGCAACTAAGATTAGAAAGACTTTAAGAGAAGAGGGTAAAATTGAATAAATTGGCTGGGTGGCAGAGTGGTCATGCAGCGGACTGCAAATCCGTGTACGCCGGTTCGATTCCGGCCTCAGCCTCCAGTATAATATGCTCCATGCCCAGGTGGTGGAATTGGTAGACACAAGGGATTTAAAATCCCTCGAAGGCAACTTCGTGCCGGTTCAAGTCCGGCTCTGGGCACCAAGATAAAATATGAGATAATGTTTAAAGAGTGAATGATATGGATGATAAAAAACTTTTTGAAAATGATGAAATAAATCTATATGAATTATTTAAAACTTTTTGGGATTCAAAGTGGCTTATTTCTTCAATTACAATAGCTTCTTGTATTTTTATTGTTCTTTTTTCCCTTTCCATACCTAATATCTATAGATCATCAGCACTCGTCATGCCTGCTCAAAGCCAAGGTTCTAGTATGTCCAGCTCACTTTCTGGTCTTGGAGGTTTAGCTAGCATGGCCGGAATAAGCATTCCATCCGGAAACTCAAATAATAAAGAAGAAGCAATTGCTGTTTTAACTTCGCATCAATTTCTTGAGGATTTTATAGTCAATAATGATATCTTGCTCCCTCTTATGGCTTCAAAAGGTTGGGATGCAAAAAAAAATGAGTTAATTATCAATCCTAAAATATATGACACAAAGAATAAAAAATGGACAGGTAAAACTAATGCCGCTCCCTCTATTCAAGAAGCAGTAAGAAGCTTTAGGCAAATTTACATCGTTTCCGAAAATAAAAAAAATGGGTTCGTAACAATTTCAATAGATTTTTATTCACCTTATGTTTCAAAAGAATGGATTGACCTTATCATTGAAAATATAAATGAAACCATGCGAGTTCAAGCGGTGAGCATAGCAACATCCTCGCTGAATTATTTGAATGAGCAGATAAGCAAGACTAATATTTCTGAAATAAAGATTGTTTTATCTGAGCTTGCCAAATCCGAAACACAAAAAATAATGTTATCTAAATCATCACCTGAGTATGTGTTCAAGACAATCGATAAGGCATTTGCTCCTGAGATAAAGATTAGTCCTAGGAGATCTGTTATTTGCATTATAGGTGCATTGGTAGGATTCTCTCTATCTTTAATTATTTCTATTCTATTAAGGCTAAGAAAAGAAAAACATAATTCATGAAAATTTTAGTCACCGGATCGGCAGGCTTTATTGGCTCATCTGTCATCAAAAGTTTATTACAAAGGGGGGATGAAGTCGTTGGTATAGACAACATGAATAATTATTATGATCCTCAAATCAAGATCGATAGATTATCTCAATTCAAGGATCACCATAACTACTCTAATATAAAGGGTGATATCGCTGATAATAATTTACTTACTAATTGCTTCGAAGAACATCAATTTGATACGGTTGTTAATTTAGCTGCTCAAGCAGGAGTCAGATACTCGATTGAAAATCCAAGAGCATATATTGATAGCAATATTGTTGGGTTTTTAAATATTTTAGAATGTTGCAGAAATAATCAGATACAAAATCTCGTCTATGCAAGCAGCTCAAGTGTTTATGGTGCAAATGAATCTATGCCATTTTCTGTTGAGGACAATGTTGATCATCCATTAAGTCTTTATGCGGCCAGTAAGAAATCTAATGAGCTAATGGCTCATACCTATAGTGAACTTTATGAGCTTCCAACAACTGGCCTAAGATTTTTTACAGTTTATGGACCATGGGGAAGACCCGATATGGCGCTATTTAAATTTACAAAATCTATTCTTGAAGGTAAAGAAATAGAGGTATTCAATTATGGCAATCATAAAAGGGATTTTACCTACATAGATGATATTGTTTCAGGCGTTATAAAAGTGATAGACAATCCAGCGCAAAGAAATCAAGATTGGACTGGAAAAAATCCAGATCCAAGTTCAAGCAGGGCACCTTGGAAAGTTTATAATATTGGTAACAATTCTCCTGTTGAATTAAATGAATTTATAAATGCAATAGAAAGCTCGTTAGGCATAAAGGCTAAAAAGAAATTATTACCTCTTCAACCTGGCGATGTGCCTGATACTTTTGCAGACGTTAAAGCTTTAGAAAGAGATTTTGGGTATCGACCTGAAACAAGTGTATTGGCGGGTATTGATAAATTTGTTACTTGGTACAAAGAATATTTTAAATTATAAATAAATGAAATCTGATGATTTAAAAATAGCTGTGATCGGATTGGGTTATGTTGGACTCCCTTTAGCAATTGAGTTTGGTAAAAATAGAGAAGTAGTTGGATTTGATATAAATGAATCTAGGATTGATGAGTTAAATAAAGGAGAAGACTCTACCCTAGAATGTTCTTCAGAAGAGTTGCAAGAAGCAAAATATATTTCTTTTACTTCTAATTTAGAAGATATTGCTTCATGTAATTGTTTTATTATTACAGTCCCAACGCCAATAAAAGATAATAATTTACCAGACCTTAATCCGTTAAGAAAAGCTTCTGAGACCGTTGGACAAATACTTAAAATAAATGATCTCGTGATTTATGAATCAACAGTCTATCCTGGAGCAACTGAAGAATTTTGTGTACCAATTCTTGAGAGATGTTCAGGCCTTAAATTTAATAAAGATTTCTTTTGCGGGTATAGCCCTGAAAGAATAAATCCTGGAGATAAAAACCATAAATTAGTTAATATCGTTAAGGTTACATCTGGCTCAACAGAAAAAATATCAAACTTAGTTGATGATTTATATAAAGGAATAATTACAGCTGGAACTCATAAAGCCGATAGCATTAAAGTTGCAGAGGCTGCTAAGATAATTGAAAACACTCAAAGAGATTTAAATATAGCCTTAATTAATGAACTAGCTGTTATATTTAATCAACTAGATATTGATACTGAGGCAGTCTTGAAGGCTGCTGGAACAAAATGGAATTTTTTACCATTTAGACCTGGATTAGTTGGTGGACATTGTATTGGAGTAGACCCCTATTATTTAACACATAAGGCTCAATCCATTGGTTATGATCCAAAAGTAATATTAGCCGGGAGAAGACTCAATGACAGCATGGGAAAATATGTTGTTGATAAGCTTATAAAAGCAATGGAAGACAAAGATATTGAAATAAACTCATCAAAAGTCCTAGTCATGGGACTTACATTTAAAGAAAATTGCCCAGACTTAAGAAATTCTAAAGTTGCAGACATAATTGAAGAGCTTTTGTCTCTTGAGGTTAGAGTTGATGTTCATGATCCATGGGTAAACAAGTCTGAAGCCGAAAGATCTTTTGGTCTCGTCCCCAAAACAGATTTAATTAACGGAGCTTATGATGCAGTATTACTTACTGTTGCGCATGAGGAATATAAAAATATGCAACCAGATGAAATAAAAGCTCTCTTAAAAAAAGAGGGTATCTTATATGATCTAAAATCAATCTTTCCAAAATCCTCTTCGGACTTGCGATTGTAGTTTATGGCTTCTTCGATATTTGACATTATAAAATATACAAAAATGTTCCAAGATTACCTTGGAATAAGAATATATTTCATCTTTTTTCTTGGCTTATTTGCAGCTCTGTCTGAGGGAGTTGGTATTTTATTGCTTCTACCCTTGCTCGAAAGTCTTGATGGAACAATAGCATACGAAGATCTTTCTGGAATAAATAAATATGCAATAGATTTTATTAACTACATTGGTTTAACAGATTCAACATCTGGGATTATCTTGTTAATTACAATTGCCTTTATATTCAAAGGACTTATTACTTTTATGGCCCTAGGCTTTAGTGCATATCTAATAGGAAAGCTGCTAAGGGAGTTAAAGTTTCGTTTGTTTGATAATTATAGCCTTATGACCTTTGGGTACTATTCCAGCAAAGATACAGGACACTTTACAAACTTAATTAACGAACAACCAACAAAAGCCCTAGAAGCTTTTAGGCAACTTACAGTGTTTGGCGGACAATTAGTTACAACAATCGTACTAATGACAATAGCTTTCGTCATGACCTGGCAATTTGGATTGATGGCATTCGGTGTTGGGATGGTTTTGCTTCTAATCTTTATGAGTCTAAATAATTATGTGAGAAATCTATCAAGAGTTACTGCAAGTGAGAATGGTATTTTAACAAGATGGCTAATTCAGACTCTCCAAGCCTTTAAATATTTAACAGCAACTGGGCAAACCTCACTCCTAAAAAAGAATATTCTTAAATCAATAGAAACTTTAACTCAAAATCAGGTTAAGTCAGGTGTTGCAGCAGCCTTTACACAATCTGTAAGAGAACCCATAGCAGTAGTATTTATTATGACTGTAGTTTTTGTTCAGATATACATATTTGGAGCTGAGGTAACTCCAATTTTAGTCTCTATAGTTTTATTTTATAGAGCATTAAATGCAACTTTAGCAGTGCAAAGCGCTTTTCAAGGGACATTCCAACATATTGGAAGTATGGAGTTGGTTAATCAAGAATTTATCAGTCAAAAGAGAAACCAGATTCAGGATGGTTCAATGCAAATTAAGACTTTAGAAAAGGATATTATTTTAGATAAGGTTTCCTTTAGTTATGGCGATAAGGAAAAAAATGTTTTAGAAGATATTTCTTTAAAAATAAATGCAAAACAAACTGTTGCAATTGTCGGTGAGTCCGGCTCAGGAAAGTCTACATTGGTAGATTTAATTACATTAATGCACACCCCAATAAAGGGTGAAATATATGTTGATGATATTGATGGAAGAGAAATTTATAAAAATAGCTGGAGATCCCAATTAGGATATGTTTCTCAGGAAACAATTATATTTGATGACAGTATTGCAAATAATATTTGCATGTGGAGCGGAGATTATAAAAATGATAAAAAGCTTTTATTAGACATACGAGAAGCCGCTAAACAAGCAAATATTCTTGATTTTATTGACTCACTTGAAGATGGGTTCGACAGTATGGTGGGAGATAGAGGCGTTCTTTTATCAGGAGGACAAAGACAAAGACTATTCGTAGCAAGAGAATTATTTAGAAAACCGAATTTACTTATTCTTGATGAGGCTACAAGTGCTTTAGATTCTGAATCTGAAAAGGAAATACAGAAAAGTATAGATAACCTAAAAGGAAAAATAACTGTAATTGTAATTGCTCATAGGTTATCAACTATTAAAAATGTTGATTGCATATATGTTCTCAAAAATGGAAGATTGATAGAAAGTGGTTCATATTCTGATTTAATAAAAGACAAAGAATCTAATTTCGGTAAAATGATCGAACTTCAATCTTTAGCTGGTTCTTGAGCCTTTCATATATAATAGTCGCATGAATAATCAGCTCATACCATATGGGAAGCATTTCATCGATCAAGATGATATAGATGCAGTAATAGATGTGCTCAAGTATAGGAATCTAACACAGGGCGAGGCTGTAGATTCATTTGAAAATGCTGTTGCTGAGTTTGTTGGCGCTAAATACGCCGTCGCTATGTCAAGCTGGACTGCTGGTCTCCATATGGCATGCTTGGCTGCAGATATAAACGAAACTCAAGATGTTATTACATCGCCAATAACCTTTGTTGCAAGTTCAAATGCGGTTTTGTATTGCAATGCTAATCCAGTTTTTGCAGACATAAATTCAGAGACAATAAATATTTGTACAGATGCCTTGGAGCAAACAATTCATAATAATCCAAAAACTAAAGCGATCATACCAGTTCATTTTGCTGGAGTTCCATGTGATATGAAGAAAATTCAACAAATTGGCATCAAAAACGATGCTTTGATTATTGAAGACGCTGCTCATGCGCTGGGTGCAAAATATACAGATGGGTCAATGGTGGGCTCATGTAAATATTCAGATATGACCGGTTTTTCTTTTCATCCAGTCAAATCAATAGCAGCCGGTGAAGGCGGAATGATAACTACAAACAATGAAGATATTTATAAAAAGTTATTGCGACTAAGAAGTCATGGTATAAACAAATTAGATGATAATTTTATAAATCAAGACCGCGCAAATACTGAAGGTAAACAGAATCCTTGGTATTATGAAATGCAGGAGCTTGGATATAATTACAGGATTACTGACTTTCAATGTGCGCTAGGCGAGTCTCAATTAAAAAAACTACCTGATTTTATAAAGAGAAGAAAAGAACTAGTAAAAAAATACGATCAAGCTTTCCAAGAAATACCTGAAATAAGTTCAATACAACAAGACTATAGAAACGACAGCTCTCACCATCTATATGTAGTAAGAATTAAATTTGATCAATTAAACATAACTAGAGCAGATTTTATGTATGAGCTTAAAGAAAATGGAATTCTGTCCCAAGTGCATTATATGCCAGTAACATCCCATCCATATTATGAAAAATTAGGTTACAGGACTGCGAGCTTTCCTGAGGCTTCAAGTTATTATGAAGAGGCTTTATCTATACCTCTTTATTATTCTTTAACTAACTTGGAACAAGAAAAAGTTATAGACACAATCAAAAAGATAATTAAAAAATGAGCTTTCTAGCAATTGTTCAAGCGCGAATGGGTTCGACTCGCCTTCCAAAAAAAGTGATGAAAGAAATTATGGGAGTCCCTAGTATCAAATATCTTCTTGATAGATTATCAAAATCGAATAAATTAGATGAAATTATTGTTGCAACTTCCTCAGAAGAAGTTAATAAACCTTTAATTAAATATCTTGATGAAATTGGTTATAAAGTGTTTATTGGAAGTGAGGATAACGTCCTTGAAAGATACTATTTAGCTTCTAAAAATTATAAGAATCATAATATAGTTAGAATAACTGGTGATTGTCCTCTAGTGGACTCCTCATTGTTAGATAAGATGATTGATTATTTTATAGCACATAATAGTGATTACTTATCAAATCTTTGGCCAAGATCTTTCCCAAAAGGCTTAGACATTGAGATATTTACGTATCAATCTTTAAAAAGAGCTTATCATGAAACAAATGACAAATATGACCTTGAACATGTGACCCCATATATTCGTGAATCAGGCAAGTTTAATGTTACAAATTATTCAAATAAAAATGATTATTCGGAGCAAAGATGGACAGTGGATTGGCCAGATGACTTTGAATTAATTAAAGAGATTTTTATAAATTTTTCACCTGAAATATTTTTTTCTTGGGAAGACGTAATGACTTTATCTCAGGAAAAACCTGAAATATTTAATATCAATAAGCATTTAGTTGAGAAATGAACATTCTTTTTTTAGGTTACAACAAACAAGAAACTACATTAATTGATTTTCTAGTTAGCAGAAACCATGATGTCAATAATTCTTCAAATAGATTTGATGATTTATCAGGTTATGACTTAGTTATATCTTTTGGATACAGATACATTTTCAAAGAATATCAGTTACAAACGCTCAACAGACCTATAATAAATTTACATATTTCTTATTTGCCTTTTAATAGAGGCTCACATCCAAATTTTTGGGCACACTACAAAAAAACTAAATCAGGAGTTTCTATTCATGAGATCGATAATGGAATAGATACTGGACCAATTATTTTTAGGAAAGAAGTTATATTTTTAAATTTAAAGATGTCATTAAAAGATAGCTACAATCATCTTAAAATGGAAATAGAAAAACTTTTCATTGAAAATATAGACTTAATTGAATCAAGAAAATATAAAGTGATATCTGAAGATGAAATAGGCACTTACCATGCCAAAAGTGATCTTCCAGAGTGGGTAAATTGGAACATGACTATTGAAGACGTTATAAATAAATGAAAAATATTGATGAGTGTTTCGTAGTTCTTGGCCATCTAATGAGCGCAACCGGGGAGTTAAGTAATGAATCAAAAAGACGTGTACTAAAATTAGTAGAATGTATAAAAGATAAAGAAAATCAATTAATTTTCTTTTGCGGGTGGGATTATAGAAATGATTCTAATATCAAGTTAGCTAAAGCGCTCAGTGATTTTTTTATAAAACAGAAACCTAGTGCTCATAAAATCATCTTATTAGAATCTTCAAGAGATACTGTTGGAGATGCAGTATTATTGAAATATTATTTTGAAAATCATATTGCTGAAAAAAAAATAAATGTTATTACAAGCAATTACCATATTGATAGATCACAAAGAATATTCGATTTTGTTTTTTATCAAAATGATATATTAATGCATGCTGCAAAAATAGAATTCAACAAAGAAAATGATATTCATGAATATAAATCATTGGAGGCCTTTGAAGAAACTTTCAAAGATATTAATCCTGGAGATATAGATGCAATTTATGAAAGATTAATTTCTTCTCATCCGTATTACAATGGAAAAATACATGCAAGGCTGGATTAATATAAAATTACACCATTAAAAATGAATAAAACTATATCTATAAATGGAGTTAGTATCGGACAGGACTTTCCTCCATATGTAATTGCTGAAATGTCTGCAAATCATAATGGAGACTTTAAAGCAGCTCTAAAAATAATTGAAAATGCTGCCAAATCTGGCGCCAGTGCTCTAAAAATTCAAACATATAGGCCGGATACAATTACTTTGGATTGTGATTTACCTGATTTTCAAATTAAAGATGGTTTATGGCAAGGAAGAACGCTTTTTGATCTATATGATTGGGCTCACACACCTTGGGAATGGCATAAAGATTTATTTGATCATGCCAAAAAATGTGATATCACGATATTTAGCTCACCTTTTGATAATACAGCAGTTGATTTACTGGAAGATCTAGGAGCCCCCGCATATAAAATTGCATCATTTGAGGCAATCGATCTTCAATTAATTAAATATGTGGCCTCAACAAATAAACCTATGATTATATCCACAGGCATGGCAAATATGGCTGAAATTGGAGAAGCCATTGAAGTCGCTCAAGATAATGGTTGCAGTGAGCTGGCTATCCTTCATTGTGTTAGCGGCTATCCTGCACCAATCACTGATTATAATCTGAATACAATACCAGATATGATAAACAAATTTGGATTAGTAACAGGTATCTCTGATCATACTTTAGATAATGTGACCTCAATAGCAGCGGTTTCATTGGGAGCTTCAATAATTGAAAAGCACTTCACCCTGGACAGAAATGGTGGAGGTCCTGACGACAGTTTTTCTCTTGAATTAGAAGATATGGCTAATTTATGCTCAGGAGCAAAAAATGCATGGTCTGCTCTAGGTAAAATAAACTATGAAAGAAAAGCCAGCGAAGAAAATAATATAAAATTTAGACGTTCTCTTTATTTTATTAAAGATTTAAAAAAAGGAGACATTATCATGGAAGATTCAATTAAAAGCATAAGGCCCGGCTATGGTCTTCCACCCAAACTATTTAATGATGTTATCGGGAAAACTGTCAATCGTGACATTGAATTCGGTACACCTGTTTTAAGTAAGCATATTAAGTAATATTGCTCAAAAGGATATAAAAAAATGAAAAAATATTGCTACTGTATGACTGGAAATCAAGTTTGGTTTGATGCGGCTGTAGAGCTTTATGATAGAAATATAGCTGAGCCAGTTTTTTGGTTGGGGGATGATAGACATCACAAGAAAGCCAAAGAAAAATTTGGTAAAAGTGTCATGAGGATGCAAGATTTTGTTCATTATCAGACTAACATCCAAGATATTAACTATGATGGCGAACATATTGGATTCTTTACGTCAGAAAATTATTTAAGAGCAAAAGATAGATGTCTAAAAATGATGGACCGTTTGGATTTATATGGAATCTTTGGAAGAATAGACAGAGAAACAATCTTCCATAAATTATCAATTGCCATATTAAAAAATGTTGAGGACAGCAAACCTGATGCGATGGTAGTTGCAGAAATGCCTCATTCACATGCTCAATATTTACTTTATGAAATATGTTCATATTTAGAGATAGAGATTGTTAAATTCAATACTTGGATGCCAGTACCTCTGTTATTTTTACAGAATGTTAGAACTGGTGAGAGACTAAAGAGGAAAATTCCAATTAATAAAAACCTGTTTGAAAAAATAGATCTTGATATAAATTCTCATATTAAAGCTGTATTAGATAAAGACGAAAATTATGAACTCCCATACATGAAGACCCAAAGACTTCAATTAGGTTTAATCAATAAGATTTTAAATTTTTTAAAAACAGGTTTTTTAAGTTTTTTGAAAGAAGCATGGTTTCAGATAAGAAAGTATTATTCTTCGGATTATTACCATATCAACCCATTTAAGATTGGTGCATTTGGAAGATCAAAAATACAAAGAACAAGAAAGAAAAATCTCATAAAACATCTTAACAAAAATGTTGACCAAATTAACCTCGACAAAGACTTCGTATATTTTGCATTACATTTTGAACCCGAAAGAACAACAAATCCAGATGGAGGTATATTTCATGACCAGGCTATTGCAATATTAACTTTAAGAGAGTTCCTTCCTAAAAATGTTGACTTATATGTTAAAGAACATCCATCACAATTTTTTATGAATGATAGAGGATCAAGAGGGAGAAGTCCTTTGTTTTATGAATTTATTAAAAATATCAATGGAGTGAGATTAGTTTCTCCAAAACAAGATTCATTAGATTTAATTAAGAAATCAATTTTCACATCAACAATTAGTGGAAGTGTTGCTTTAGAGTCGGCTATTATGGAAAAAAAATCTCTTATATTCGGAGACACATGGTTCAATAACTGTCCAAATGTTACCACTTGGTATAATGAAATCAATTTTAGAGAATTTATTAATTTACCTATCAATAGTTCTAAAAAAATACATGAATTTCTTCTAGATGAAAAAAATCTACATGGTATTCCTGGCTGTCAAAATATTAGCGCTCAAAAAAGATTCCCTAACTATATGAATGAAGAGTTTTTAGATGCAGAGCTTAAAGGTGTTACTCACTTGTTGGAAGAATTCTTTAAGAGCATTCCATGACAATAAATTTATTATGAAAACAGGAGCAGTAATATTTTCCAGGAATAGCTCAACTAGATTACCTGGTAAAGCCCTAATAGATATTTCTGGAAGATGTTTGCTTGGAAGGGTTATTGACAGAACAAAAGAAATCAAAGGAATAGTTGACATAATAGTTGCTACATCAACAGACAAAGAAGATGATCAAATCGTAGATTTTGCAGAACATGAGAATGTTAATGTATATAGAGGGAGTTTGAAAGATGTTGCAAGCAGAGCTCTTGATTCCTGTCTAAAGTTCAACTTAGATAAATTTGTAAGAATATGTGGAGATAGGCCATTTTTTAGCCCTAAATTAATCTCAGACTTAATTGAGTTAAGCAATAATTCAAATTTTGAAATAATAACTACGACGTTTCCTAGAACTTATCCTCCAGGACTTACATGTGAAATTCTAAAAACTAAGATATTAAAGGATTCTATCAATTTAATAAAAAATACAGATGATAAAGAGCATGTAACTAGTTACTTTTACAAGCATTCAGATAAATTTTTAATAAAAAATATATCTCCCAATGAAGATCTTAATTTTGATGGAATTAATCTATGTGTTGATACTCAAAAAGATCTAGAGCGGGCTGTTTGGATTGCCAATGAAATCGATAAAAAGGAACTGTCCTATGATAATATACCCAACATTATCGAATTAGCGCATGAATGGGAGGAAAATTTCTCTAGATTAGGTAAGGATTAAATATGATTATTTTAGGAATTCATGATGGGCATAACGCTAGTGCAGCTCTGATAGTTGATGGAAAACTTATTTGTGCCATTGGAGAAGAAAGGCTCTCAAGAGACAAGCACCAATATGGATATCCAGCAAAAGCAATAGAAACTGTTCTAAAATTTGGGAATATAAGTCCAAGTGACATTGATAGAGTGGCAATGGCAACACCAACTCTACCACCAGCATATTTCTACACACAAAGGAATTCTACTTTTTCGATAAATGATTATTGGAAAGAGCAAAGAGAATACTGGTACCCAAAGCTATTTGAAAATAAAGATCCCAAATACCTTGATATCTTTTCACACAAAGTTAATAAAGATAATTTTCCATATGATGAAAGTTTAATTAAAGATGAAAAAGATCATGAAGGCATGATTCAGGCTAGGTTAAAACACCTTACTGAAACTTTGAATATAAGTAAGGAAATTGTATCAGTTCATGATCATCATGAAAGTCATGCATATTATGGATATATTTCGTCGCCCTACAGAAATGATAATTCACTAGTTTATACAATGGATGGAGGCGGAGATAATGCAAATGGAACAGTATCAATAGGAGAAGCAGGGGAGCCGCTAAATGAAATTTCACGTTCCTCAAATTGTAATATTGGGAGAATGTACAGGTATGCAACACTTCTTTTAGGGATGAGGCCTGCAGATCATGAATATAAGCTTATGGGTCTTGCGGCATACAACAGTGAGAAATATGGGAAAAATGCATATGATGTTTATGCTGAAACATTACAGGTTGATGGGCTCGGCTTTAAATATAAAAATCAAATCAAAGATCATTTCTGGTATTTTAAAGAAAAGCTGGAAGGTCAAAGATTCGATGCAGTTGCATATGGGATCCAAAAAAGGTGCGAAGTATTACTTACTGAATGGATATCAAACGGTATCAAAGAGACAGGCATAGGTAATATTGTTATGTCAGGTGGAGTAGCTCAAAATATTAAGGCTAATAAGCTCATTGCTGAGTTAGATGGTGTAAATCAAGTGTTCATTCCGCCAGGACCAGGTGATGAATCAATATCTATAGGAGCAGCTTTCTTAGAGCTTGTTAAAAATGGGATGCAAGTTTCTGATATAAACTCACCATCAGATGGTTATTTTGGTCCTTCTCATTCAGAAGATTCAGTAAAACAAGCAATAGATAAGCATGCAAAGCCTGATTGGAACGTAAGAAAAGTAAAGCCATCTGATGTAGCAGAGCTAATTGCAGATGGCGATGTTGTTTCAAGATTTGGATTGGAGAGCATGGAATTTGGTGCGAGAGCGTTGGGAAATAGGTCAATAATTGCTGATCCAAGAAGACCCGATGTAATTCATCATATAAATAAGTTAGTAAAAATGAGAGATTTTTGGATGCCTTTTGCTCCTAGCATTTTAGCTGAAAGAGAAAATGATTATATGATTAATCCAAAGGGGATTGATGGAAGGTTTATGGCAGTTGGCTTTGATTCAACAGACCTTGCTAAGGAACATCTACCCGCAGGACTTCATCCTTTTGATAGATCAGCTAGGCCTCAAATAGTTCACAAAGAAGATAATCCTAGTTACCATGCTCTTATAAAAGCATTTGAAGACTTAACTGGGGTTGGAGCTTTAATGAATACATCATTCAATATTCATGGTGAGCCTATTGTCGGAACACCAGATGATGCATTTGATACTTTTGCAAGATGCGGACTTCATCATTTGCTTATTGGAGAATGGTTGATAAGTAAGCCAGCATAATAGTATATTGATTGATTGTTAAATGAGTTCTGAATCACTAGTAACAATATATATTCCTTGCAGAAATTATGGGAATTTCTTAACACAATCAGTAGAGAGTGTTTTCAATCAATCTTATACGAATTGGGAGCTTGTAATTATTAATGAAGCTTCTGATGATAACACTTCAGAAATAGCAAAGGGACTTTGCGAGAGAGAACCTAAGAAAACAACTTTTATTGACAACAAGAAACCGCTTGGACTTCAAAAATTAGCAAACCTTGTTCTAAGTCAGGCTAATGGGAAATATATGATGCGACTTGATGCTGATGATTGGTTAGATGAAAACGCCCTACTTCTTCTTGTCACAAAACTGGAAAGTTCTGATGATTTGGGCCTTGTATTTGGAAATTATTACTACACCAATCAAGAAGGAAGTGTGATTGGAGTTGAAACAAGCTTTGAAGAAAATGTTGGAGCATCTTTATCAAAGATACCGCCTCATGGAGCATGTACCCTTTTTAGAACTAGAGCCTTAAAAACTGTTGGAGGTTACTCAGAAGATGTAAATGCTCAAGATGGATGGGATCTTTGGTACAAACTTTCAAATAGGATAGGCGCAACAAGCATTCGAACACCAGTTTTTTATTATAGACAGCATAGTGAATCTCTCAGCAAAGATAATGAAAGACTTCTAAATGCAAGGTCGAAAATATTTGAAAATGTTGGAAAAAAACTTGAGGGTGATTATACACCGACAGTTTTGGCAGTAATTCCTGTTAAAGAATCTTATCCAGACTTTGAGGGAGTCCCTTACATTAAAATAAATGGAGTCTCACTTTTAGAACACTCAATTAAAAATGCTTCTAAATCAAAAAAGGTAACTCAAATAACAGTAATGTCGGAAAGCCAAAAAGTTCTAGACTTTTCAAAAAGTCTTATTGCTGAGGGTAAAGTCTGCAAACACAGACTGATAAAAAGAGAAAAAATTAAGAAATCAAAAAATATTCCTATCAGAGACTTTATGGCACTTGCGGGAGACGACTACTTTGAAGAGCATAAGACATATCCTGATATTATTATTTTTCTGAGCATGCATGCCATCAATAGAAAGAAAGATCATATTGAAAAGGCATTAAATGTATTAAGAGTCACAGAAGGAGATAGTGTAGTTTCAGTTGAAGAGGAGCGGGAGCCAATGTTTTCATATTCAAAATCTGGCCTTGAGTTAATCAACCCTGGTAGATTTCAAGATTTAATTTTTAATGAAGAAAGACTTTATAGGTTTAATGGTTGCTTGATTGCAACTTGGTGGGAGGTCTTGAAATTCCACAGTTTATTTGGCGAAAAGATTTCATTTATTGAAATGTCCAAGAAAGATAGTATTCAAATAAAAAATAATTCAATTCTTAAAGCTTATAAGAGCGAAAAAGACTAGATTTCCAAATTGAAAATACAGAGCAAAAGTATATCAATTATTGACCATGCAAATGATCAAAATTGGAATCATGTTTTTTTCATAGTGAATCCAGTAACAGCAATTTTAGCAAGGCTAATTATTGAAAGATTTAAGATAGATAAAAAAAATCTAATTATTTATTCTCTTCGCAATACAGATGTTTCCATAATTGGAGATGATTATAAACACTTAAAAAAATCAATTTTCAAAAGACTATTTATCAAATTGGGCTTAAATTCTGTTAGCAATTCCGTCCTTAACGATTTAAAGAAAAAAAATAATCCATTCTTAATATATTGCAGTTGGTGTTTTCATGAATCAATTTCAACACCATCAATAAATAGGATTTTAGAATCAGAACTTTCAAGGGGTCATCTATATATTGAAGAAGGTCAAGCAACCTATAGACCCAGCAGGCCATTTAATACTAGTAAACAAGTTAAAGAAATTCATAAACATGCTGAAAGTTTTAAGCAAATGTATAGAGATGATGCCTATGGATATATTTCTATACTCAAAGATGCATTTCCAAAGGTCCCAAAAGAAAAGAAGTTGATTTTAGATAATTTAAATGATTTGAAAAATTTCTATAAACCCAAACTTATGGGCATTAAAACCATAGGATTGACATGTGCACAAAGAAGAATCCGAGACAATGAGTGGGAAACTATGCTTAGGAAATTGTTTAAATCAATGCCTGAAGGAGGAATAGTCAAAATTCATCCTAGCTTTTTGACTGACGGCAAAAAAAGAAAGAAAATTTTATCCATCTTTTCGAAGCTCCGGGATCAATATAAAAATATTGAGTTATGTGATGATGATGTAATTTTAGAGATCGAGATGCTCTATGAGAAGAAAGAGCTTATTGGATCAATAACATCACTAGAAGTTTATGCTGATAATTTTGGATCAGATTTTAAGAAGATTGAGCTTTTTAAAGTTACCAGTTAGTTTTTGATTCGTAAAAATTAACTTCTATTTTTTCATCTAAACTCTCAATTCTTTCAATCAATAAATCAATACCTGTTTCGTTTGTTGGAACTATAAGAAAAGAAGCTGTTTTATTAATTGGACCCTTGTTTAATCTGATAAGTTTCAAGCTAGAGGACATTTCCATGATTTCATTTGTAATTTTTTCAAAGCTTATTGAATTATTTTCCCAAGAAAGGATTAAGTTATATTCATTCTTATTATCAATTTTTCTATTAGATAACCAAATGAAAATCATTCCTAATATTGCTAAAGTTATCATGGTTGTCAAAAAGGTATAACCAGCTGCATAACCTAAGCCAATTGCAATTGATAAAAATAAATACACTAGTTCTTCTGGCTCCTTGATAGGAGTTCTAAACCTCACAATTGAAAGAGCTCCCACTAAGCCAAGTGAAAGAGCAAGAGAGGATTTAACAATAAGAATAACTAAAAATACAATTGTAGCAAGTATAGGAATAACTGTACCTATATGGTGCTTGCCAGTCAGTGAAGTCGAATATTTAATATAGAAAAGTCTAGCTATAAAAGACATCAAGACACACATACCAAAGTTAAAAATTACTGAAAAAAGATCTAATTCAGCAAAGCCTGTTGAAGAAGTTGCATTTAGTATTGAATCAATAGCGTTCATATTTTATAACTATAAAAAAATGCTATCATTTCATCTTATAAGTAAAAAATCAAACTGATTTTTTTATTGACCGCTTCTTTAATGCAATGATCAAAAAAAAAGAAAATACTAGGATTTTTGTTTTAGTAATATTAGTTTTAGTACTCTCTACATTAAGTGTTTTTAGTAAAACAAATATATCGATTTTTTTCCATAATACTTATGAAAGTTTAATGAGCAAAGATCCAGGCTTTTCCTCATCTAGAAATTTAGTTGACAAAGGAGGAAACATAGAAGAATTATCAATTATGCAAAGAATAAATCCTCTTATTTTAAAAGCTGGATCGATAATTAATCATATTTCAGATGATAGAAATAAAGAAATGGATAATATAGAAATTTTTATTAAATTTAAGAACTATAAGAGAATCCTTGATGATAGAGAAAGCTCGCTTAATAGGGGGTTTTTAGAGGATCCAATGGAAGTTAATGGTGAAATTAAGTTTGGCGAAAGAATATATGAAGCGAAATTTAGATTAAAAGGAGACCTAGATGATCATTGGATAAGTAATACAAGATTAAGTCTAAGAGTGAAGTTAAAAGACGGTAAAACTATCTATGGAATGAATAGTTTCTCAATACAAAAACCAAGATCAAGACAGCACCCATATGAGCAAGCATTTCAACAGGTAATGAATCAAACCTCTAATCTTTCTCTTAATACACATTATGCAAAAGTAATTGTCAATGGAGATGATTGGGGAATAATGAATATAGAGGAACACTTTTCCAGGGAGTTTTTAGAAAAAAAACAGAAGAAAGAATCACTAATATTTAGATTTTCTGATGACAGAAAGTGGAAAAATTATGAAAAATCTACTGATAATGTTTTTTCTTCATATTTGCTTTCTGATTCAAGACTTCATGGAACCTTTTATAATTCTAAAAGGTATCTTGAAGATGAACATAACAGAAAGGTCTATTCTTATGTTATGCAGGAAAGACTTTTAGAAAATCACTCTTATTTATATTCAACTAAAAAACATATGGAGCTCTTCTATGCTTCGCTATTCTGGAATAGCTTCCATACTTTAGCTGATCACAATACAAAATATTATTTTAATCCCTATTCACTAGAGTTAAGTCCCATATCATCTGATCAGGATATATTTACAGATTTAAATAGCAATTTTGTTAACTCTCTTAAAGATCATGACTTTAATCTAAACTTTAGGCAGATATTTAAATTTTCAATTAATGAAGACAATAACGACAAATTTATCTTAAATAGTTTAAATGGAATAAGAGATGCTGAGGATTATTTAAATAAATTCAAAGAAATATTTCCTTTAGATGAATATAAAGAGGTATCAATACTAGAGAACAATCAAAAAAAAGTAATAAGCAGTAAAGAAAATATCCTGGAAACCCTAAAGTACATTAGTGATAAAAATTATAAAATTAAATCTGATACTAATATCTCTGAAAAACAGCTTAGTGATCTTCTAGATTTTGTTCATGTGAGACATTTTGTAGATGGTAGCTTGGAATTTTTTAATTTACTTCCCTTTGATATAGAAATTAAAGAAATATTTTTAGATGACGAACCCTATAATATTAATCCATTTATTCTTCCTGCATTTGATGAAGAAATTTACTCATCAACTACAATAATTACAAATCTTGTTGGTATATTTGATAACCGCATTGATGTTATAAGTGTTTACAAAGATGAAGCGAGAAAAACTAAAGCTTATCCCTCAATGATTAAAGATGTATTTAACCCATTAAGGAAAGAAGCTTCGATAGATAACACTATTTTGAAAGAAATGAACTACAAAGATTTCTATATAAGTCCAGGTATGTGGTTTATTGATGGTCCATTTCTTGTAGATGGCAACCTATCAATTGATGCTGGAACAAAGCTTATATTTTCTGAAGATGCATATTTAATAGTAAAAGGGAAAGTAAATTTTAATGGTTCTGAGAATAATCAAATAGAGTTTCTTCCAAAAGATAAAAGTTGGAAAGGCTTTTATTTAATATCCGATAAAGAGAGTAAATCGATAATTAAGAATCTAGTTGTAAGAAGTACCTCCGCAATGCAAGTCGGCGTTCTTAATCTCACTGGAGGATTTACAATATATAACAGTGACATTTTATTAAAAAATATACACTTCTTAGATTCAACTGCAGAAGATTCGATCAATATAGTAAATTCTGAAATAGAAATAGATAATTTAAATATTGAAAGATCAATATCAGATGGCCTTGACTGTGATTTCTGCGAGGGAATCATAAAAAATACTTTTGTAAAAAAAATCGGTGGAGATGCCATTGATTTTTCAGGAAGTAAAGTAGATATTGAAAATATAAGGATTAGAGATGTTAAGGATAAAGCCATATCAGCTGGTGAGCAAAGCTTTATTAGGATTTCTGAAGGAGAATTTTTCAATATTGGAGTAGGTGTTGCCTCAAAAGACTCAAGCGAAACATATATTAATAATTCAACAATTAGAGACTTTGAGCTTTTTGCTGCAATGACTTATCAAAAGAAAATGATTTTTGGGACAGAGTCGAATCTTTATCTTACTGATACAAATACCAGTGGTGATAATCCATTCAGGAGTCAAAAAGGAACAAATCTCTATGTAGATGCAGTTAAAATACTTGAGAGCGATTTGGATGTTGAGGAAATGTATTCCGAAGGTGTTATGAAGAAATGAGCGATGACTTGAGATACGAAATTAAACTAGTAGCAAATGAAATAAATTTTTCTGTTTTTAATAAATGGCTTCACATTGAAACAGACTTCTTTAAGAAATATCCAGATCGACAAATAAATAGCCTATATTTTGATGACAACAACTTTAGTTGTGTAAAAGACAATCTTTCAGGTATTGCACAAAGAAGAAAATATAGACTAAGGTGGTATGGCAGAAATGATGAAGAACTTAGCGATCCTGTTTTTGAGATAAAAATTAAAAATGGAAGATTAGGATTCAAAAAATACTTTAACGTTCCTGAACTTAACAATAAGCTTAATAATCTAAAGATTAGGCAAATACAAGAAATTGCGTTATTGAAAAACAAAAACAAGAAACTTTTTTTTGATAAAGATCTTAATCCATCTCTAATAGTTTCATACAAAAGGAATTATTTTGAAAATAATAATGATATTAGAATTACTGTTGACAATAATATAATTTTTTCTGATCCGTCTAACGATAAGCTTATCCAGAATCATGATCAAGCGGTATTTAACAAAAGAATTATTGAATTTAAGTTTGGTATTAATAAAAAAGATTATGTTTCAAGAATTATGAAAGATTTAAATATTGTACCTTCACGACACTCAAAATACTTATCTGGATTGGCAATGTTTGGGAAAGTTAATTATCTCTAGTTTTAAGAAATGGTATTAAATAGAAAAATTTTTCAAAATGTTGCACTTTACTTTTATGCAATTAGCATAAATTTTGAAAGTATTGATGTTCTTGGTAGAGGATTAGAAGGCACCTTCTCAATTTCAAGATTAGCAGGAATTCTATATTTAATTCTTATACTGCCAAGTTTCCTAATATTCTTTTCCATTAAGAGAAGTTTTTATTTCTTATGGCCAATGTTTGTTTTCATAATTTTGCTTACCATAATTAGCATAATTAATATTAATAGCTTTTCATCAAGAGTTATCGATATAGCATTTCTTCTTAATTTCTTCATTTTCATTGGTATTTTGAATCATGCCCAAAAAGATAATTTAGTTCTAGACAAAGCTCTTCTTGTCTACTCTTTCGGAGCAATAATACCGGCAATGAGCATCTTTTTAGGTTTTGGTGAGTCTATGCTCTATAAAGATGATGTTATGAGAACTGTTGTGTTTGGAGCCAATTCAAATGACTTAGCTATAAAACTAGCTGTAGCAATAATAGTTTTAGTAGTGCATATAATTTTTAATCCACTCAAAATTACAAAATTTAGATATTTAATCTTCCCACTAATATTTATATTATTTATTGCTTTGTTATCAACTGCATCTAGAACTGGTATCTTAGCTCTAATAGCGGCACCATTTATTTGGCTTATTCTAAAAACAATCACATCAGAGAATAAGCTCTATAGTTTTGCTAGTGGTATTTTTCTTAGCATTATTATTTTGCTCCCTATTATTTATATTGCCTTGCAATCGTCATCATTGGTAAGTAGATTCTCTCTTATCGGAGATGGAAATTTTGGAGGCAGGGAAGTTCTTTGGGTGGCATATGCAATAATGATAAGTGAGAATTTTCTTTTTGGTTATGGCTTGTCAGGAACCGATTTAGTTACATTTCAATATTTTGGTTATGGAGGAGAAACGCCTCATAACATAGTACTTCAAATTTTAATTTATGCAGGTATTCCAGGATTAATTTTTTTCTTTTTATTTCTTTTCCGTATTTTCAAGGCAAGCTACCTAACTTATAAATATAATGGGATCTTATTACCAGCACTTCTAGCTAGCCCTTTGTTAGGATACTTTATGCTCACCCAATCAATAAGTGAGAAAATTGTTTGGATTATGATGGCATATATTGTTGGCAATTATTTAGTAAGTAATTTGAAAACAACTCCAAATAAGGCAATATGAAAATATTAATTGTAATTGATACCCTTGGAAGTGGAGGTGCTCAAAAACTTAAAGTTAAGCTAGCAAAAGGATTAAAGAAAAAAGGTTATGAAGTAGAGTTCTTTATTTATGATTCAAACTACCCTTTTTATGAATCTGAAATTAAGCAGGCAGGAATTAAAATAAATATTTTTGAAAGAAAGGCAAAAGGCTTTTCTTTTGGAGTTCTTTTTGAATTAAGAAGACTCATAAAAGAATCAAACTTTGACGTGATAATTAGCTCTCTTCATGCACCAAGCATTTATGCAGCTTTTGCTAAATTTGGGCTTTTAAGACCATGCTTAATTGTTTGTGAGGAAAGTTCCTCAAATGCACCAGTCCCATTTCATAAAAGATTCCTTTTTTATATCGCAACTCTGATTTCAAATTTTTTAGTAGTAAATAGTTTTCATGAGGCTAAATTAATCAAAAGAACCCCAGGGAGAAAAAATAAAATTAAAGTTATTTGGAATGGATTTAATGTTAATGAAATAAGCTATGGAAAAAATGAATTAAATTTATCAAAAGGTATACAGCACATTTTGATTGTTGGTAGACAAGTTTATGCAAAGAATGGATTAAACTTTATGAAAGCACTTTCTATATTTGAATCTAGGAACGGATGGCTTCCAAAAATTACCTGGATCGGAAGAAGAGATATTGATAAAAGATCTACCAAAGATTTTAGATCAACAGAAATGCAAAATAGTATGGATCTTTTTCTGGAAAATAATCAAGTAGTAAGAAATAAATGGAGCTGGATCCCATCAGTTGAGAACATTTATGACTATTACAATAAAAGCGATGTTCTAGTTATACCAAGTTTTTATGAGGGCCTTCCGCTAGTGCTATGTGAGGCAATGTTATCAGGATGTTTTGTAATTGCTTCATCTGTTTGCGATCACCCATTGATCATCGGAGATAATGAGAGAGGACTGTTATGTGATCCAAATTCCCCAGAGTCTATTTGCTTTTCTCTAGAGGAGCTAAATAAAATGGATTTAAATATGAGGACAAGCATTATCAACAATGCTCGCAATTATGCTTACAATAATTTTAATTTTGATGAAATGTTGAGGAAATATGAAGAACTATTTCCTGGAACATAAAATATGATTCAAGAGATGAGAAAAGCGAGAATAGGTCTAATTTTAGACCAAGGATTACAAGATTGGAGAGTAAAAGATTTTATTGAAAAATCTTTTGATTCAAATTCTTATAAGATTGAATGTTTAATAATTCAAAATAGCTACGTGCATCAAAGTTTAAAACCTTCCAAACTTATTAATAAATATTTTTTTCAAACAATTTTATTCTTTGAAAAGTATTTTGTTAGGAGATATATTCAAACATCTGATTTTTTTAAAAATCATAATATTGAAAAAATTAATATCAAAAAAATAAATGTTAACTCATCTATTTCATGTGAAGACTTAACTAGGGAATATTCTGAAAAAGACTTAGATGAGATTAGAAAAGAAAATCTTGATTTATTTGTAAATTTTGGTGCTTCTTCTATTAAAGGTGAGCTGTTAGAGGTTTCACCTCATGGTGTAATCTCACTTCAATATGGAAATATAGATGATCATAAAAAAGGCCCTCCAGGATTTTGGGAAGTTCTTAACAAAGAGAAGACTACCAATTTTTTTATTCAATCAAATTTCGAAAAGCTCAATAAGGAATGCAAAATATTATTTAAAGGATCAATTCCAACAAACTTTTTCTTTACTCTCAATATCATCAAGCTTTATAAAAAATCAAATATATTTGTTCATAAGCTATTGGAAGATATTTTTAAAAATAAATTACCAAAAAATATTGATAAATCTACTTCTAAAAATTATTTCATAACGATTCCAAATGTTTCAGAACAGACTCAATATATCCTAAAAACAAGTGCCCATCTTTTTAAGAAATTTATTCGGAAAGCGAAAAAAAAGAAAGTTGTTTGGAGCATTGGTTATCAATTTTCTAAGGATTGGGAAGACGTTTGGAATAGCTCATTTAAAAAAGTAGATAACCCAAAAAATACTTATTTTGCCGATCCATTTTTATTTCGCTTTAGAGGAAAAGATTACTGCTTTGTTGAGCATTTTAATTTTTTGTCCAATAAAGGGCACATTTCCGCATTAGAAATAAATGCTGAAGAGACTAAATTTCTTGGAGCTGCTATTAATGAAGATTTTCATCTTTCATACCCAAATATTTTCCAGCACAATGATGAGATTTATATGTGTCCTGAGTCTTCTGCAGCAAAAGATATTAGATTATATAAGTGCAATAATTTTCCACTTGATTGGAAGCTAGAGAAAATATTAATACAAGATATCCATGCAGTTGACACAAATATATTTAGACTCGATGGTAAGTGGTGGTTGCTTTCAAATGTAGATAGCTCAAAATCAGATGAGTTTTGTTCAGAGCTTCATCTATTTTACTCAAATGACCTTAAAGGCAATGATTGGAAACCTCATCCAATGAATCCCGTTATATTTGATCCAAAATGTGCGCGTAATGGAGGCATGATTTTTCAAAATGAAGAACTTTATAGGGTTTTTCAGGTACAAGGCTGGGATAATTATGGAGAGAGCTTCGGTGTTTCAAAGATAATCAAAATAAATGAGCATGAATATTCAGAAGAACAAGTTTTTGAATTTTCACCAAAACTATTAAAGAAAGCAAAGGGAGCACATACTCTTAATTCAAATAATGGACTAATTGTTTCTGATTGTTATTCTTTTGATAATTAGAAAATTATGAATATTGTTGGCGATTGCCTTAAAATGGAAAAAAGTTTTATAACGAAATGGATTTAAAAAATAAAAAAGTATTTGTTACTGGCGCTGGTGGCTTTATTGGAAGCCACTTATGCTCAAAACTGCTTGACCAGGGTGCAGATGTGACTGCAATGCTGCATTACAACTCAAGAAGCGATTGGTGTAATTTAGAATTCCTTGATCAAGAAAAAAAAGACTCTTTGAGAGTTATCAAAGGCAATATTGAGGACTCAAGTTTTATGGATCTAAATACCAAAAATCATGATGTTGTATTTCATCTTGCAGCATTAATAGGCATTCCTTACTCCTACGAAGCTCCCTTAAGTTATGTCAAGACAAATATTCAAGGAACTGTAAATGTTTTGGAGGCAGCAAGAAAAAATAATATAGGACTTATTATTAATACCTCAACTTCGGAGACATATGGTACAGCAATATATTCACCAATTGATGAGTCTCATCCAATGCAAGGACAATCACCCTATTCAGCAACCAAGATCTCTGCAGATATGTTAGCAGAGAGTTATTACAACTCATTTGAAACTCCTGTAATAACTGTAAGACCGTTCAATACTTATGGCCCAGGACAATCTGCTAGAGCAGTTATACCAACAATAATCTCACAGTTGCTTAGCAAAGATAAAATCATTCTTGGAGGCCTTTCCCCAATTAGAGATTTTACCTATGTAGATGATACTGCTAGAGGATTTATTTGCGCTGCAAATAACTCAGATAGAATCGGAGAAGTTATTAACCTTGGCTTTGGGAAGGGCATTACCATAGAAGATGTTGCAAAATTGATTATGAAGTTAACTGGTATTGAGAAAGATATATATTGTGAGGAATCAAGAGTAAGACCTAAGAATAGTGAAGTGTTTCATCTTATTAGTAACAATGATAAAGCAAAAGATCTTATTGGTTGGGAGCCAGAGATATCACTTGAAGATGGTCTTTCTGAAACAATAGAATTTGTTAAAAAAAATATAGATCTTTTTAAAACAAATTCATATTCAATCTGAGATGCAAGCAATTATTTTAGCTGGGGGAAAAGGAACAAGACTTCTTCCGCATACTGCCAATCTGCCTAAACCTCTTATGCCAATGGGAGAGATGCCAATTTTGGAAATTATTGTTATGCAACTTAAAAATGCTGGAGCATCATCAATAATAATGGCGGTTGGACATCTCCATCATATGATCGAAGCTCATTTTGGTGACGGGTCAGATTTTGGTATCCCAATTTCTTACTCACTTGAAGATAAGCCTCTCGGTACAGCAGGACCTCTAAACCTTATTTATGAAAAATTAGAAGAAAACTTTATTGTTCTCAATGGCGATCTTTTGACAACCTTAAATTTTGAGAATTTATTTAATGAGCATATTCGCTCAAATGCATCAGCTACTATAGCTACTTTTAAAAGGACTGTTGATATTGACTTTGGTGTGCTGGAGATAGATTCAGGAAAAAGGCTGGTTGAGTATAAAGAAAAACCCACTTTAAATTATCAAGTAAGCATGGGAATCAATGTTTTTAAAAAAAATTCAGTTAAAAATCTTTTACATAATGCTGTATATCTAGATATTCCAGATTTAATGATGGGATTAAAAAATAATGGTGAAGAAGTATTATGTCATTATGAAGATTGTCAGTGGCTTGATATAGGAAGGATTGATGATTACAGCATCGCAACAAAGATCTTTGAAGAAAATAAAGAAAAGTTTTTGTCAAAAACGAAATGAAAGCGCTTTTAACAGGTGCAAATGGCTTTTTAGGAAAACATCTAATAAATAAACTCAATTCAGAAGGTTGTGAGGTTTACAGTCTAGGTAGAGCCGAAGCTAAAAATACTAATTTTTTTCATTTAGAGTCTCTTGACGACAAAAAAACAATTGAGAGATGCTTATTAGATATCAAGCCTAATTACCTTTTTCACCTTGCAGGAATAGTTTCTAATGATGAAGATGAGAGCAAAAAAGTTAATACAAATTTTGCAGAAAAACTTTTGAATGCAATAGATAAATGTAGCTTAGCAAATAAAACAAAAGTACTGATGGTAGGTTCTGCATCGGAGTATGGAGACATTAATTGCGAAGATACACCAATAAAGGAAAGCTTTGAACCTAAACCTTTTAATGTATATGGAAAAACAAAACTAGAACAAACTCGGATTGGCCTTGACTGGAAAAGCAATGAAAAGTTTATAGTATTTGCTAGACCTTTTAATATTATTGGTCCAGGAATTCCAAAGTTTCTTGCAATAGGGAATTTTATTAATCAAATAAATTCCATAGAAAATGAGGGTGAAATATTTACTGGGAATCTAAATTCTCAAAGAGATTATATTGATGTGGATGATGTTTGCTCTATTTTTTGGGGACTTATTAATTGTAATGAAGCAAATGGAGAGATAATTAATATTTGCTCAGGTAAGGCGAAGAAGGTAAAGGAAATCTTAAATTTTTTGATAGTACATTCTAATAAAAATATAAGAATAAGAACTGATAAAAGACTTATGCGTAAAAAAGATATACCAATTCATGTTGGAGATAATACTAAATTAAGAACCTTCTTAAAGGATTTTGAATTTACTCCATGGAGTAGTACGTTAAGTAAATTAATCGATAATAATTTAGAAAAGATTTAAGGATGAAAGATATTAGATTGCTGGTTGTTGGAGGGTTCCCAAGTGATGATGAAAAAATCTTTGGCGGAATAGTCAGGTCTTGCAGGATTTTAGAGAAATCATCTATTTTTGAAGATTTAGATCTAATAAAACTCGATTCAACTCAGATATCGAATCCAGCTCCAAATTTTCTAATAAGGTTAATTTTTGCATTAAGAAGATTTATGAGATTTTTGGGTATTATTTTTATAGACAAACCAAATGTAGCATTAATCTTTTGTTCAGATGGTTTTAGCGCAATTGAAAAATCATTGATGTTGGTCTTTTGTAAAATTTTTAGATGTAAGACTCTTATTTTCCCAAGAGCAGGGAACCTTATTGAGCAATTCCAAAGCAATAAATTTTTATCAACCTTTGTTAGTTATGGTTTCCAAAGATCAAACCTTTTTTTATGTCAAGGCGAAGTCTGGAAACAGTTCGCAATAAATCAAATAAAAATACCTAAAGAAAAAACAAGAATAATAAAGAATTGGACAGCAACAAAGAAACTTCTTGAAGCAGGAAAGGGTAGGTCCTTTAGTAAAAAGTCTAAAAAAAAGGAAATTATTTTTATTGGTTGGCTTGAAAAATCAAAAGGAGTGTTTGAATTGTTAGAATCAATAAGATTATTAAGTCAAAATAAGAATAATAATCTTCATCTTTCAATGATCGGAGATGGAAATGCATTTCGAGAAGCAAAAGATTTTCTAAAAAAACATTCATTAGAAAAATATATCTCTCTCCTTGGATGGAAAAAGGATGAGGAAATCTTAGATCTCTTAGCAAAATCAGATATTTTTGTTTTACCCTCTTGGGCTGAGGGATTTCCTAATTCAGTTATAGAAGGCATGGCTACTGGAAATGCTGTTATTGCCACCAAAGTTGGAGCTATTCCTGATATTCTCATTCACAATCAAAGTTGTTTACTTGTAAATCCAAAGGATCAAGATGAATTAAATAATGCATTAGAGTTACTTATTTCAGATGAAAACTTAATAAAAAAGCTTGCTGAGAATGCAGTCACTTTTGCAGATTCAAACTTTTCTGAACATAAATCTTTATCACGTCTAAGAAGTTGCATTGAGGAAATAATTTAGAAAAAGTGATATATTTCACCACAAGAAAGCCACAAATTATATGGATAACTTCGATATTTTCAAAAACAAGACTCTATTAATTACCGGAGGAACTGGATCCTTTGGTAATGCAGTTGCTAAAAGATTTCTTGATACCGACATTAATGAGATTAGGATCTTGAGTAGAGATGAAAAAAAACAAGACGACATGAGAAAGAAGTATAAAAATAATAAACTCAAATTCTACATTGGAGATGTAAGAGATCCAGCCTCTATTCAGAATTCAATTATTGGAGTAGATTATATTTTTCATTCGGCAGCGCTTAAGCAAGTCCCAAGTTGCGAATTCCATCCACTTGAAGCAGTTAAAACAAACATACTTGGTACTGAAAATGTTTTACAGGCAGCAATAGATAATATGGTTGAAAAAGTAGTTTGCCTGAGCACTGATAAAGCTGTTTATCCAATTAATGCTATGGGAATTTCAAAAGCATTGATGGAAAAAGTTATCGTAGCTAAATCTAGAAATAGCGATAAAACCATTATATGCGGAACAAGGTATGGAAATGTAATGGCATCTAGAGGGTCAGTGATACCTCTTTTTACAAAGCAAATACTTGAAAACAAACCAATAACCATAACTGACCCAAAAATGACAAGATTTATGATGACTCTCGATGATGCTGTCAATTTAGTCTTATTTGCATTTAGTAACGGAGAACCTGGTGAAATATATGTTCAAAAATCTCCTGCCGCAACTATTGAAGTATTAGCCGAAGCTCTCAAAGAGATTTTGAATAAACCAAAACATGAGATTAAAAATATAGGAACAAGGCATGGAGAAAAGAAGTACGAAGTTTTGCTTAGCAAAGAAGAGATGTGTAACGCAAAAGACTTAAATAACTATTATTGTGTTCCACCTGATTTAAGAGATTTAAACTATGAAAAGTATTTAGATCAAGGAAATACCAATATACAAGATCTTGATGAATATAGTTCAGATAATACAACAAGACTTGATAAAGAAACTATGAAGGAGTTGCTTTTAAAATTAGATACAATCTTGCAAATTAGCAAGGGTAACCTAAGTGCAACCTTTGAAGAATAAATGAACGTTCTCATCACAGGTAGCAATGGGTTCATTGGTAAGAATCTAAAAATATCCCTAGAAAAGCTTAAGAGATTCAATATTATTGACTTCAATAGAGAGCATTCTGAAGAAGATCTATTAATTGCAGTAAAAAAAGCAGAGATTATTGTTCACCTTGCGGGAGAGAACAGACCCGAAAACAATGAAGCTTTTGAAGAAACAAATCATATGCTTACGAAAAAGATATGTAAATTTTGCAGTGAAAAAGATACTAAGACTCATATAATTTTTTCATCTTCCATCCAAGCTGGAAATGATAGCCAATATGGCAAAAGTAAACTGGCGGCTGAGGAAGAATTATTAAAACTTAAAAATAACTCTGCGAATTTTGTAAATATTTTTAGGTTTCCTGGAGTCTTTGGTAAATGGTGTAAACCAAACTACAATTCAGTTGTAGCAACTTTTTGCAACAATGTTGCAAACAATCTGCCAATAGAAATAAAAGATAAATCTAATAAACTTAATCTAGTTTATATCGATGATCTTGTAGATCAAATATTAGAAGTGATAAATTCTCCTTTGGATGAGGTCTTTGTAGATACAAAGTCAGTACATCAAAAAACTCTAGGTGAAGTCGCTGAAATTATCAATTCTTTTAGAAAAAATAGAACTAAGTTGTATGTGGCCAATATGGAAGATTCTTTTATCAAGGCTTTATATGCAACCTATGTAACTTATTTACCCAAAGAAAATTTTTCTTATGACTTGATAAGTCATGAAGATGAGAGGGGAGTTTTTGTAGAATTCTTAAAATCAAAACTTTTTGGTCAAGTTTCTTTTCTTACTTCAAATCCTGGAGTTACCAGAGGAGAACATTTTCATCATACAAAACTTGAAAAGTTTTTAGTGATCAAGGGAAAAGCTAGGTTTAGATTCAGATCGTTAGACAATAATGAGAAATTTGAGATTTTTACAGATAATGAAAAGCTACAAGTTGTTGAAAGCATCCCGGGCTGGGCTCATGACATTACAAATGTTGGAGAAAATGAGATGATTGTTTTACTGTGGGCTAATGAAATTTTTGATGAGAAAAGGCCAGATACTTTCTCACACGAGGTATGAAAGATGAAAAAACTTAAAGTAATGTCAGTGGTAGGCACAAGGCCAGAAATAATCAGGCTTTCACAAGTAATGAAAAGACTCGATGAAACATGTGATCACACAATTGTTCATACAGGTCAAAATTATGACTTCGAATTAAATGAGATATTTTTTGAAGATCTAGAAATTAGAAAACCAGATTATTTTTTAGAATGCGCTGAAGATACTGCTTTAAAAACAATTGGATCTGTTCTGGCTAAAATGGATGACTTGCTAGATTCTAACCCTCAAGATGCAGTTTTAGTTTTAGGAGATACGAATAGCTGTATTTCACTTTTAGCAGCTAAAAGAAAAAGAATCCCAACATTTCATATGGAGGCAGGGAATAGATGTTTTGATATGAGGGTTCCCGAAGAAATAAATAGGAGGCTTGTTGATCATATTGCAGATATTAATTTACCATATAGCTCAATTGCTCGTGACTATCTTCTAAGCGAGGGACTTCCAAAAGATTTAATAATTAAAACCGGAAGTCCTATGAAAGAGGTTTTGAACAAGAATTCTAAAAAAATAAATAATTCAAATATCCTTAATAAATATGGATTAGAAAGAGGAAATTTTTTCTTAGTCAGCGCTCATAGAGAAGAAAATATTGATAGCGAAAAGAATTTTTCAAAATTTGTGGGGGTTTTGGATGGATTAATAGAAGAATTTGAACTCCCAATAGTTGTATCTACCCACCCAAGGACAAAGAAAAGGATAGACTCTTTAGATAGAAAATTTGATAAGAGAATAAACTTTTCGAAACCAATGAGTTTTAGTGATTACAATAATCTTCAATTAAATGCCAAAGTCACACTATCAGATAGTGGAACAATTTCAGAGGAGTCATCAATACTTAATTTTCCTGCTCTTAACATAAGAGAAGCTCACGAAAGACCAGAGGCAATGGAGGAAGCTGCAGTAATTATGACTGGGATGAATATTGAGAGAATTTCCCAATCAATTTCAATACTTGAAAAGCAAATGGACATATCAAACTCAACTCCTGCAAAGGTATTAGATTATGAAGTAGATAATGTCTCAGAAAAGATTTGTAGAATAATTCATAGCTATACAGACTATGTTAATCGAGTAATTTGGAAAAAATACTAACTTATGAGAGTTTTGTTAGTAACTCATCATTTTTGGCCTGAAAATTTTAAAGTAAATGACTTGATTGATGGTCTTCTAGATAAAGGTCATGATGTAACAATTCTTACAGGAAAACCCAACTATCCTGAAGGAAAGATTTATCCTGAATTTAGAGATAATCCTCAAAAATTTAGAAAATTTAGAAGTGCGCAAATAAAGAGAGTTCCAGTTATCCCAAGAGGATCTTCAAGAATACAATTATTTCTGAACTATTTAAGTTTTTTATTTTCTTTATCCTTGCTTGGACCCTTTAAGACTAGAAAAAAAAAATTTGATTGCATATTAGTATTTGCAGTTTCACCTATTTCAGTGGCAATACCCGCAATCTTAATTTCAAAACTGAGAAAAGTTCCAGTGCTTTTATGGGTTCTCGATCTATGGCCAGAAACATTGATGGCCCTGGGATTTAAATCAAAGGGACTTCTAGGGTTTATTTCTCATGTAGTTAATTTTATTTATAAGCAGGCAGCCATAATTTTAGTGCCTTCAAAAGGAGCAGTAAAGAAAATTAAAGACGATTATAATCTTCAAAATAATGTATTTTTTTTCCCTGGTTGGGCTGAGGAACTATTTAATATAAATGAGGCAGGACAGCCAGTTATACCGCTTGAAAGTGATTGCTTTAATATTGTCTTCACTGGCAATATTGGAGAAGCTCAAGATTTCGGCTCACTTATTAAAGTTGCTAACAAGTGCAAAGAAGTAAAAAGAATTAAATGGCACATTGTGGGAGATGGAAGGAAAAAATCCTGGTTAGATAAAAAGATTTTGGAAAATGGGTTAGATAACACTATTTATACTCACGGCAGTTTTGATGTGAGTGAAATGCCAGCTCTTTTAGCAAACGCAGATGCTTTGTTATTGTCATTGAGAAATAATCCTATTTTTGAAATTACAATTCCAGGAAAATTTCAGACATATTGTTCCGCTAGAAAACCAATAATCAGTCTAGCTAAAGGAGAAGTAAACAACTTAGTTGATGATATTAATGCTGGTGTAACAGGCGTATCTGACAATTTGGATGAATTTGCAAAAAAAATTATAGATTTATCTAAAATGCCAAATGATAAACTTGAGAAAATTGGGAAAAATGCATCATTATTTGCAAAAAGAGAATTTAATAGAGATCATCTTATAAATAAACTTGAAGACCACTTTAAACAAGCTACTTCAAAAAAATAAATAATGAATATAGAAAATATAACTATTATTGGATCTGGCTATGTAGGTCTTGCTCTGGCAGTTTCATTGTCAAAAAAATATAGTATTTGCATTAATGATATTGATGAAGAAAAAGTAAATAAACTTAATCAGGGTCTCTCTCCTTTAGACGATGATGAATTTTTAGAGCAATTTAAAAATAGTAATCCTAAAATAATTGCAACAAATTCAATCGAGAAAGCATTAAAAAAAACTCAATTAGTTTTTATATGTGTCCCAACAAATTTTGATGAGAAAGCAGGCTGCTTTGATACAACAATAATAGAGGGCTTGCTTGATGAGATATCAAGAAGTAAATCAAATCCTCTTATAGTTATCAAATCGACTCTACCAGTTGGATTTGTTGAAAAGCAAAATAAGATTTTTCAAGATCTCCAAATAATTTTTTCACCTGAATTTTTAAGAGAGGGTTCAGCAATTTCTGATTGTGAGGAGCCTTCAAGAATAATTTTAGGTGGCGACAGTAGCTTCAATCAATATGAAAAGATATTTGATGTTCTTCTCTCTGCTAAAAAATCAAAATTTGATACAACTACAAGAGTTATGAGCTCCTCAGAAGCCGAGGCTGTTAAATTATTTTCTAATACCTATCTAGCAATGAGAGTTGCATTTTTTAATGAGCTGGATAGTTTCTCCATTCAAAACTCTTTAAGTGCAAAGAATATAATTGATGGGGTGTCTGATGATCAAAGAATAGGAGATCATTACAATAATCCATCTTTTGGATATGGTGGATATTGCCTTCCAAAAGATACTAAACAATTAATTAGCGATTCCAAAGATTCTCCAAGCAAGCTTATTACTTCAATTGTCGAATCAAATCAAGAAAGGAAGAAGTTTTTAGCTGGTGAAGTAGCTAAAAAAGAATTTAAAACTATTGGGGTCCACAGGATGATAATGAAAAAAGGCTCTTCAAATTTTAGGGAATCATCTATCTTAGATATTATTAACTTTCTTGATGAGCTTAATAAGGAAGTAATTATTTATGAACCACTTTTAGATGACTCAACCTATTTGGGCAAATATACAGTTTTTGAAGACCAAGATATTTTTTTTCAAAGTTGTGACATAGTTTTATCAAATAGGATTGAAGAAATACCAGAAAAATATTTAAATAAAATTTATACTCGAGATATTTTTAATACTGATAGATGATTGAATTTATAAATTTAAATAGGTCCGAGCCTTATTGCATTTTTGAGGACTTATATAAAAAAGCAATTAATAAAAAACAAAAGCATATCGAGGCAATTGCAATAAGCTCAATTGATGAAAAAATGAATTCACCTGATTCCAGATTCGTAAACTTAAAATATGTAATAAATGATGAGTGGATATTTTTTTCAAATTATGAAAGCCCCAAGGCACAACAATTTTCTGAAAATTCTAATATTTCTTGTTTATTCTTTTGGGAAGAGATCAATGCACAGATAAGGATAAAAGCCAAAATAAGAAAAACTAAGGCTAACATTTCTGATGAGCACTTTTCTAAAAGAAGTCAGCAAAAAAATGCATTAGCTATATCTTCAAGACAATCAAAAGAGATAGGAACTTACAACGAGGTTAAAAGAAATTTTGAGATCACTTTGAATAATAAAGATTTAATTCAAAGACCTCACTATTGGGGAGGCTTTAGTTTTACACCCAATTATTTTGAATTTTGGGAAGCAAACGAGTTTAGGTTAAATAAAAGAAAGGTCTTCGAATTAAATGATGGCAAGTGGATGAGCTCTATATTGCAGCCCTAGTTATTTTATTAAAACTCTTTGTGTATTTAAATATTTAGTTTAAAATCATTCCAAAAATTATGCATAAGTTAATAAATATTCTTAACACAAGTCTTTGTTCGTAATCTATGTATCTTAAATTCATTATATTAACTCGGTAAATTCTCATAGCTCGTCAAAGAAAACAATCAATTCCTATAAACGAACAGATTAAAGTATCTGAGGTCATGCTTATTGATTCTAAAGGGAAAAAGCATGGCATTATGCAAATTGAAAAAGCCCTTGAAAAGGCAAACAAGGATAACTTAGATTTAGTTCAAGTATCTCCTAAAGACTCTGATCCAGTTGTATGCAAGCTATTGGATTATGGGAAATATGTCTTTGATAAGAAAAAAAATATTTCAAGCTCAAAATCAAAGGTTAGAAAAACATCCCTCAAAGAGATTAAATTTAGACCATCAACTGATACAGGCGACTACAATATTAAATTAAAAAAAATTAAAAGCTTTATTCTAAGTGGAAATAAGACTAAAATTAACGTCCGTTTTAGGGGCAGAGAGATTCTCAACAGTAATTTAGGCTTAGAACTCCTTAATAAGATAAGGGATGAATTAGCTGAAATATCGCAAGTTGATCAAGAGCCTTCTCTTGAAGGTAGGCAACTTCAGATGGTTCTTTCTCCCGTTAAGAAATAGGAAAGTTATTATGGGATATAAGTTAAAAAAACATTCCGGTGCTTCGAAGCGCTTTAAAAAGACTTCTAACTCGTTAAAGACTAGGAGTGCAAATAGAAATCATATTCTGTCCAAGCAAAGCACTAAAAGGAAAAGACATAATAGAGGTTTAAATAAATTATCTGGAACCACACTTAAAGTTGCTTCCAGCCTTTTAAGGTAATTGTCATGCCAAGAGTAACAAAATCATTAACAGCAAAGAAGAAACATCTAAAAGTTCTTAAAGCTACCAAAGGTCATTACGGAGCCAGAAGCAGATTGTATAAGACTGCCAAACAATCCAATATAAAATCTCTTCAATACGCTTTTAGAGATAGAAAAAATAGAAAAAGAAGTTTCAGATCTCTTTGGATTTCAAGAATTAATGCTGCTGCAAGAGACTTTGGTTTAAGTTATTCAGTCTTTTTAAATGGCCTTAAAAAAAATAATATTCTATTGAATAGGAAAGTTCTATCTGAGATATCTATCTCTGATAGAAAAGCTTTTGAAGAGATAATTCAGATTGTAAAATCTGATTGATGAGCCAGAATAAGAAGTTATTTCCAGACCTAGTTAAGGAACTTGGAACAATCCATCCGATCACTCAAATAAAAAGTGAAATCCTCACGCTTCTTGAGAAAATAGGCTTCGACTCCATTGATGGCCCAGAAATTGAGACTGAGGAATATAACTTTGATATGTTAAATATTAAAAAAACTCATCCTGCAAGGCAAATGCATGATACTTTTTATGTTCAAAATAAAGATTTTGTTTTAAGAACACACACTTCACCAGTCCAAATTAGAGGGATGCTTGAACAAAAGCCACCTATTGCTTTTTGTTCAGCAGGAAAGGTCTACAGAAAAGATGATGACTCTACTCATCTACCCATGTTTCATCAAGTCGAAGGTATTTATGTTGATGAAAATGTGAACTTTACTCATTTGAAGAGCCTAATATACAAAATAGTTACATCTTTATTTGGTTCAAAAGTAAAGATCAGATTTAGACCTTCATATTTCCCTTTTACCGAGCCATCTGCAGAAGTAGACATACTTTATGAGGATAGCGACCAATGGCTTGAGATCTTAGGATGTGGCATTGTAAATCCTAAAGTCTTAGAAAACTGCGATATAGATCCAAATAAATATAGTGGTTTAGCGTTTGGTCTAGGAGTAGAAAGAATGGCAATGCTAAGGTATGGAGTTTCTGATATCAGAGATTTCTATAAATCCAATTTAGATTTTCTAAGGCAGTTTAAATGAAAGCTTTAGTTAATGATATAAAAGCAAGGATAAAAGATCCTATTTCAAATAATGAGTTATCTAACTTACTATTTCAGCTTGGTCATGAGAACGATATCCAGGATAGTATTATTGATATTGATATCACTCCCAACAGAGGGGATTGTCTTTCATTATTAGGCATATTACGGGATTTAAAAAACTTCTATCAAATAGATACAAAATATGAAACCCATGAAGAAATAATAGATTCTTTTAATCCTAATTTTTTTAATGAATGCACTGAAAGCTGCCCTAATATTTCTTTTTTAAAGATAGAGATTGATAAAACTACTTCACATTATGAAGAATACTTAGAAAATTATTTTTCTGAGCTTGGGAATAGAAAAATTAATTTATTTACTGATATTTCTAATTACCTCTCTTATGAGCTAGGTCAGCCAACACACTGCTATGATTTTTCAAAACTTAGTAGCGAGATAGTTCTTAAGACTTCGGAAGAAAATATGCAGTTTGAAACCCTCACTGATAAAAAAGTAGAACTCTCTAATAGTAATTTAGTTTTCGAGATGGACAATAAAATTATTAATCTTGCAGGCGTAATGGGCGGCAAGGAGACTGCTTGTTCAGACTCAACAACTACTGTATTAGTTGAATGTGCTTTTTTTGTGCCTGAATCAATTATAGGAAAATCAGTAAAATATGATTTAAATTCTGAGGCTGCTCATAGATTTGAAAGGGGCGTTGATCCAGCATGTCAAGAATTTGTGCTGAGAAGATTCCTAAAAATTGTTTCAGATCATGCAAAAATCAAAAAAATAGAACTGTATTCGCAAGTCAACAAGGAGTTGAATAAAAATTTTATCAAATGTGATAGAAAAAAGATTGAAAACATTCTTGGTGTTACTATTGAAAAAGAAAAATTCACTAATATTCTTGAAAATCTGGGTTTCAAAATTGAAAACGAGAACATATTCATTCCTTCCTATCGAAACGATATTTTCTCCTCAAATGATATCGCTGAGGAGATCGCAAGGATTATTGGTTATGACAATCTTCCATCAAATGATATAAATTTAGAAAAATTATCAAATAAAATTCGCTCAAAGTCAGTTGAGACATTTTTAAGAAAAACACTAACTTTAGAAGGCTTTAGCGAGGTAATAAATAGCCCATTCGTAGAAAATCAAAGTTCAAATTGTTTTACGGTTGATAACCCTCTCGATAGCAATAGAAATTCATTGCGCACCTCGCTGAGAGAGTCTTTAATAAACAATCTTTTATATAATGAAAGAAGGCAGAAAGACAGTGTAAAGTTTTTTGAAATTTCTGATGTTTATTGTGTAAACGATAAAAAGTTAGTAAGACAACAAAAACTTGGCATTATTGCTTCAGGAAGAATAGGAAATAACTACAAAGAATTTTCACAACAAATTAATAAAAACTACTTAAATGATATTCTTGTCTCAAAGTTATCAGTTTCAGATTCAATTATAGAAAATTTATCGAGAGAAAATCTCGACACAAAAATTAAAACACCTATCTTCTATACAGAGATAGACCTAAAAGAGATAAATGGACTGGAAGCAGATTCAGATCTACTGAAAGATATAAACAAAGAGATTAGATATAAAAGAATTTCTGAGTTCCCAGCCATCAGCCGTGACATATCATTTTTAATTAAAAATGAGAATAAAATAAAAACTGTTAATGACATGGTTCAAGATTTTGAAAGTAAAATACTTAAAGAGCAATTTATTTTTGATTTTTACAAAGATGATAAAAATGGGGTTACCAAAATAGGGTATAGATTTATTTTTCAATCTAATGAAAAAACGCTCACACTAGATGAAGTAGATGTGGCCATAAAAAAAGTAATTGAATCTATTATTAGTGATGATGAAATCGAAGTACCTGGTTATAGTTGATAAATAAATATTATCAAAAATATTTGTATATAATTGTACTCTAGACTTTAAAGAGGATTAAAAATGAGAATATTCATACTATCAATGTTTCTTGCTATTTCGACTTCAATTTCTATCGAGGGGCAGGAAGAGTTTGACTCATCTTTTCTTGAAAGTTTACCTGAAGGAGTAAGGCAAGATCTTCTTGATCAGGTTACCGATAAAAAAGAACTAGAGGATGAGCAATATAGAAGACCATCAACGTTTGTTCAAAAACCAACAAATGATGAAGGCGAATTACTCTCAAACAGATTTGGCGTCAACATTTTTGATATGATGCAAACCACTTTAATGCCGTTGAATGAACCAAATTTTGACAGCTCTTATGTCTTAGACTTTGGTGATGTGCTTGAAGTTCAGACTCTAGGCCAAAGAGGATTTGTCACACAAGTTGAAATCAAAAGGGATGGCTCGGTTTCAATTCCAGAAATCGGAAAACTATATGTTGCAGGTCTTAGCTTAGATGATGCAACAAAAAAGATTCAAAAAAAGATAAGCGAGACCTCCATCGGAGTTGAATCATTTGTTACTCTTGTTAATGTTAGAGATATTCAGGTAATCGTTGCCGGTAATGTTTTTAATCCAGGGCCATATATTCTTAATGGAAATTCAAATGTTTTTCATGCTTTAACTATTTCAGGAGGCCCTTCTGATATGGGATCCTTTAGAGAAATAGAGCTAGTTAGAGACAACAAAGTTATTGAGGTGATTGATCTTTATGATACTTTCATATTCGGTAAATCTAGTTTTAATAAGCGACTGAGATCTGGAGATATCGTTTTTGTTAAACCTGTCCAAAACTTAGTATCTGTAATTGGTGGCGTTAAAAGACCTTTTGTTTATGAGCTCAAAGAATCTGATACTTTAGATACCGTAATCTCTTTTGCGAATGGCTTGAGTGCTGATGCAGATATAAGTGATATAAATTTATATAGATTGATTGATGGAAAAGTTGAAGCAATTGATGTTAAAGGGATTGACTCATTAAAAACATTCGCACCTGTTGATAACGACAGACTGGTAATTAGAAGATTTTCCTTTAGAAGCGTAGAAATCCTTGGAGCAGTTAATAATCCTGGAACTTACATAGTTAATGAAGGTGAAGGTTTATTGGACTTGATTCCTCGAGCAGGTGGCTATTCTAGTAATGCTTATCCATTTGGCGGGGTTCTTGAAAACTTAAATACAGAGAAAATAAATCGAATGGCTGCAGATGAGCTTTATAAATCTTTTTTAGATAATTTATCAAATCTATCAGGCAAGGCTTCCTCGGGATCAGCTGTAGAAGGAGCTGCAAGTACAAGATTGATTATGGAAGAACTTAAGAACAGCCCAGTATCTGGAAGAGTGAGTGCTGAATTTGATCTTAATGCTTTAGAAGAGGATCCATCAAAAGATGTTGTGCTTCAAGATGGAGATAAAATTACGATTCCTGAATTTGTAAATCAGGTTTACATTTTCGGAGAAGTTTCTAGTGAAGGAACTGTTAGATTTGAAAGCGGTCAACCAGTAAGTTTCTACATTGAGAAGAAGGGTGGTTTTAGTGGTTTTGCTGATGAAAGAAATGTATTTGTTCTTAACCCAAACGGAGAAACATTTAAGGTATCCAAAAATGTTTTCATGAGACAGGGTAGAGATATAGAAATATACCCTGGTTCAGTAATTTTTGTCCCAAGAGGATTAAATGATGGCTTCTTAATTACTGAAACAGCACAAGCCTATGCAGCTATTCTTGGCAATATCGGTGTTTCATTGGCATCAATCTCAGTTCTCAAAGAATAAGCTAATCTGAAATGAGGTTATCTAAAAGAGGAAAGCTATATTTCTTATACTTCTATATTTCTTTTTTATTTAATATTCATCTAAATAGCGACAGTCTTACATACAATACATTTAATAATCATGGCGTATTGGGTCTTATAAATACACCAACTGCAAGATTTTATGACGAAGCATCATATGGATTTACTTTTTATGATGGAACACCAGATCAGAAATTTACTATGACTTCATACCCATATGATTGGTTAGAAGCCTCTTTTTTTTATACAAACATTCAAGGTAAACCATATCCTGGCTACGAATGGCAGGATTATAAAGATAAAGGTTTCAATTTTAAGGTTAGATTAAGAGAGGAGAGCGGAGCACTCCCAGCAATTGCAATTGGCATCAATGATATAGCTGGAACCGGATACTATAGCTCTGAATATATCGTTGGTTCTTATGGATTGGGTAACCTTGATATGCATTTTGGCATTGGCTGGGGAAACTTAAATGGAAAAGAAGATTTAAAAAACCCACTGACATTCATTCATGATAGCTTTTCTGAGAGACCTACAACTGGAGATACTGCTGCTACTGGTGGTACTTTTGAGCCCGGGAGATATTTTTCTGGAGAAACTTTCTCACCATTCTTTGGCTTAGCATATGCATTTAATGAAAAGTTTCTCGTAAAGTTTGAGAGAGATACTACAAAAACTGATGGGGTAATGCCTTATGAGAACCCTAATAGCGATTTTAGTTTTGGAGTTGACTTTAATGCAAATAAGAATTGGACAATTGGTTTATCGGCAGAGAGAAATAATTTTTTTAGCTTAAGATTTTCTTATAAAAGAGGAAAAGGAGAGGTTTCAAAGTATGCCTATGAAAAAATTGAAAGAAATAAGGATGATGATGAATATACTCATTTTAGAAGAACTCTAGAATCAAATGGAATCGGGGTTAATGAGATGTTTGAAACTAAGGATAGAAAAATTGTTGGTATTGAACTTAGTGGTTTATCTCATCCCTCTATTGATCTAGTCGAAGAAATAATAATGTCTGCAAGAAGAGATAGTGGGCTTGAGCAAGAAGTTGTCGCTAATTATAAAATTGGAAGCTTAGAAGCTATAAAAAACTATGAAAATGAATTTCAAGATGATTCGCGCCAAATTTTTTCAAGATATAAAGATAAGAAATGGTGGTCTTCAAGCAGGATTAATGTAAGACCCTTCATAGCTGCAAGAGAGGCTTTTTTAAAGATTTCTGTTTTAGCAGAAAATGACTTTGAATATTCTTTTACAGAAAGTTTTCAGTTTTCATCAAATGTAAAGTATTCACTTTGGGATAATTTTGATGATTTATATATTCCACCTCCACCATCAGATGTTCCTACTGTAAGATCAGATGTAAAGGAGTATCTTAGAAATTTTAACAGCGGACCAATTATTGGAAGAGCTCAACTAGATTACTATCTATCGCCTAAAAAAAGGGAAAAAAGCCATTTTATGTTTACCGCTGGTATTCTGGAAGAAATGTTTTCAGGCTATGGTTTCGAATATTTATATTTTGATTCTGACAAGCCTTGGGCAGCCGGATTTGAAATCTTTGATGTAACAAAAAGAGATTATGAACTTCAATTTGGTCTTTCTGATTATCAAAATACTGTCGCGAATGCGAATTTCTACTATCGAAATTATGATTTAATTCCATTTGATGCAAAGATTTCTGCTGGAGAATATTTAGCAGGAGACAAAGGTATTACATTTGAATTATCGAGAAGTTATTTAAATGGAATGCAGTTTGGAGTTTTTGCAACATTTACAGACGTCTCTCGTGAAGAATTTGGTGAAGGAAGTTTTGATAAGGGAATATTCTTCAATATACCAATCTATAAAAATCTTGCATCATATTCTTGGCGCCCATTAACAAAAGATCCTGGCCAAAAACTGGTTCGAAAAAATAATTTGCATGATCTTTTGGTTAAATTTAAGTCTTACAATTATTAAAAGAGCACCTTAACAAGATATTTTGCATATTATGTGTTTTAAAAACACTTATAGCTATCTAATTATTACAAATATAAGAGTAAAATGTCCTTTCATTATTTAATGAAAAATAATGTGTAGAAAAGAGTATGAAAAGCCCTAAAATTAGGTATAATCGCTTTTAACGAGTACATTAAATTTGTTATATATACATATTTTATGCATAATTAAATGTTCTACGGAGGAAAAAATTAAAATGAATAAAATAACAAGCGCATTATTTATCGTATTTGCTTCAGTAGCTTTTGCTATGCCGGCTTATACGCAGGACTTTAAGTTAGAACAAGATCAGCTTAGAGACATAACAAACAATTTAGAGCAACTGAACGAAAGTCAGCTTAAACAAAGAAAAGCATACCTTCTTCAGCAGCTAGAGAATGCTGAGGAGAGCTCAGGTGGGAGTGGAAGCTCTAGCTCAGATTCTAAAGCCCTAGAAAAATTAAATCTCATGTGGGTTGAACTAAATATCATTGAAAAGATATTAGCAGTTGGTGCAACTGGTGTTGTGCTTGATAATCTTTTTGGTGACGAAGATAAAGATTCAACACCACCTGTAATTAGTCTTAACGGAAGTAATCCAACTGTTGTGGAGCTCGGAAGCGTTTATGTAGAAGCAGGAGCGACTGCTGATACAGGTGAGCCCGTTGTAGTTAGTGGATCTGTTAATACTAATGCAGTTGGCACATATACACTTACTTATACTTCAATAGATGATTGGGGAAATGTCGGTACTACAACAAGAACAGTCAACGTTGTAGATACTACAGCTCCTGTTATGTCAGTAACAGGCGACAATCCTGCAACAGTTGAATTGGGAGCATCATATACAGATGCTGGTGCTACAGGTTCAGACCTTGGTGGTGCAGTTACAGTTTCTTCCTCCGGAACTGTAAATACAGATGCTGTTGGAACATACACTATTACATATACAGGTACTGACCCTTCAGGGAACACAGCTACTGCAACTAGAACAGTTAATGTTACTGATACTACTGCACCTGTAATTACTGTAACCGGCACTAACCCTATTACGCATGAGCTAGGTGATACTTATACTGATGCTGGAGCTACAGCAACTGATCTATCTGGGTCAATAACTGTTACAACTAATGGAACAGTAAATGATGATGCAGTTGGTGAATATACACTTACTTATGTAGCTACAGACCCTTCAGGGAACACATCTACAGCAACTAGAACAGTGAACGTTGTTGATACAACAGCACCTGCTGTGACGGTAACTGGATCAAATCCAGCAACTGTTGAGCTAGGTGATACTTATACTGATGCTGGAGCTACAGCAACTG
>CACJKN010000008.1 GCA_902594005.1 uncultured SAR86 cluster bacterium
TGCTCTTGCTTCGGGGTCAATATCTATGTGGCTCTTAGCTTGCCCATTAGTGATGTTAGCCTTATTTGTATTTATTTCATGTCCTATGATGGACAATAGAAGTCTTAAAAAAAGACCTGACTACAAAGAATATATGGATAAAACACCGCAATTATTATTTTGGTTTGTTAAAGATTAGTGTTTTTATCGAATACTTGCTTTAAATGAACCGCCTTTTGTTTGTTCAAGTAATTCATCTGCATCGAGCTGGCCTTCACCATAAATTTCCGATTCAAACCAATCAATAAAGTCTTGATCTCGAGTAGTTTTCCAAAAATCCCAAGCTGATCTAGCTTTGTCAGTTTTCATAGTTCCAAACTTGAGTGCATTCATACGAATATCTAAATGTTTTTTATCGACAAAACCTTTTTTTACTTTCTCGTAGACATCGAATATATCAACAAGACACATAATAATAAACATAGTTGATCTCCAATTTTCAGCATCAGTTAACTCATCAGATGACCAGTCTTTAGATAAAAAATTTGCAAATTCACCATCTTTAGCGGTTGCAAAATATCTTTCATATTGTCTTTGAGTTAATGAATGGCCAAATTGTGCTTTAGTAATTTCATTTTGTTGATGTATTTGAACACCTAAATAAATTACTGATACAACTACACCTAATGCAGCAATAACTTGGACGATTAAGATTATTAGATCTGAGTTCATTTATACATATTACAAAAATTTAATAAATCTATAAATAGAAATAAGAAAAGTGTGTATTATATGGACAGGGAGGTAAATTTATTAACTTACTTTACTTATTAGGAGGAAAAATATGGAAGATATGTTAATACAAAGTGCGAATATGGAAATTGCACTGTGGCAAAACTTTGGAACTGGAAGAACTGCAAATGCAACTGCCCTTCTAGCTATAGTTGTTGCTGTATGGGTTGCTGCTAGATTTAGTAGTGTTTCATTAGAAAAGAATGTTAACCTCTTGGGCAAGCTTTTTGTTACTGCCTTTGCAGTCGGTGTATTTATGATGGGCTTAGTTGTCTATGGAAATATAGGTGGAACCTTTGAAGGTCATGCTGCTGCATTAGCTGGCTTGGATGCCGGAAATGGAGATATTGATCTTGGTGCAGGTTCACAGGCCTTTATTGCGTATATGGAGTCAGGTGGAAATATGCTTGGAAAAGTTGGCGGCATGATGATGTTAGTTGCTGGACTTGGTATAGCTGTTTTGCCTTTATGGATTAATACAAACGACTAATTATTAATACCAAAGTTAAAAACGTCTATCTATTGATAGGCGTTTTTTTTATAATCACAAAATGTCATTCATTCCAAAAATTTTAGTAATTGCCGGTTCAGATTCTGGTGGCGGGGCTGGGATCCAGGCTGATATTAAAGCCATAACTTATTTCAAAGGCTATGCTATGACTGCAGTAACTGCTATTACTGCTCAAAATACTATAGGAGTTCAGTCTATCTTTCCTCTTCCAAAAGAGATAGTTATAGAACAAATAAATTCTGTAATTAATGATCTATCGCCTGATATTATAAAAATAGGAATGTTGGCTGATGAAGAAATTATTAATCATATCAGTACTAATATTGCTGATTATAAGATTGTTCTAGATCCGGTCATGGTAGCTACATCAGGAGATGTTCTTGTAAGTGATGAAATAATAAATTCAATAATAGATAAACTTATAAATAAGTCTTTTTTAATAACTCCAAATATTTTTGAGGCTGAGATTTTAAGCGAAATGAAGATTAATAATCTTGAAAATCAAATAGAGGCTGGAATCAAACTATTAAAACTTGGCTGCAAAAATGTATTGATTAAAGGTGGTCATGGAAATTCAGATGATATAAATGATGTTTTAATTACACCTGATGGTGATGAGCACATATTTAAATCAAATAAAATTATAAGTACAAATACTCATGGAACAGGATGCTCATTAGCATCAGCAGTTGCTACAAATTTAGGTCAGGGTATTGATATAAATGAATCAATAAAAATCTCGATTGAGTATGTCCAGAATGGTATTAAAAATGCACCTGATTTTGGATCAGGTAATGGACCTATACGTCATTTTTAACTAGAGGTTTAAGGTTCCTAACACCATAGATAAATATTGTATCTATCAATGCAATAAATATTTTGAAAATGTATTTAGATAAAGCTATATAAAAAGCATCGTAAATACTCAGGTCAGTTGCAATAACCCAAGTAAATGTATAAATAAATGTATCAATTAATTGTGAGGTAATAGTTGATAGATTATTACGCAACCAAAGATACCTTCCTTGAGTAAGAGTTTTAAGATAATTAAAAAACCAAACATCAAACTTTTGGCTAATAAAGTAGGCTGTTAAAGAACCTATGATGAAAGCAGGAGAATATGATGCGATAACTGATAAAGCATTATGTACTTCAAGCGCAGACCCAGTTAAATCGGAAGGTTTAAATAATAAACTTAGCAGCAGAGTTAAAAGAACTGCGATATTTGCAAAAAAGCCAAGATTTACCGCCCTATTGGCTTCAGTTTTACCATATTTTTCGTTTAAAAGATCTGTAGAAAAATAAATACCTGAATAAAGAATTGCACCCATACTCACAGTGAAAGTCGTATCAAATATTACAAATTCAGAAACCTTACCACCTTGAAGGTTTCCTAAAATAATCCCAAGAATTACAGCAGTATATAAACCATATTTACCAAAAAATTTATAAAGAATTACAACTAAAAGTAAGTCATAAAAGACTACAACTAACCATAAACTTTCTTGAGATAGCCCCTGAAAGAGGAATTCCATTTAGTTATACAGAATCTGTAAGTTCAGGAACGGCTTCAAATAAGTCGCCTACGAGACCGTAGTCAGCAACCTGAAAGATAGGCGCATCTTCATCTTTGTTTATCGCAACTATTACCTTTGAGTCTTTCATACCTGCTAAATGTTGAATGGCTCCAGATATTCCAATAGCGATATAAAGAGTAGGTGCAACTATTTTTCCTGTTTGTCCAACTTGATAATCATTTGGAACATAACCAGCATCTACGGCTGCTCTGGAAGCTCCAACTGCAGCACCTAACTTGTCAGCTAATGCCTCAATAATTTTAAAGTTTTCAGATGAGCCTAAAGCTCTTCCACCTGAAACTATTACATCTGCTGCTGTAAGTTCAGGTCTATCACTCTCTGCAATTTCATCATTTAAAAAACTTGAATTATTCAGTGAATCAACAACATCACCAGAATTAACAGTTACTGATGAATCTGTTATAGGTGATGCATCAAAAGCCGTTGTTCTCACAGTAATTACTTTAACAGAATCATTTGATTTAACAGTTGCAATACAGCTACCTGCATAAATTGGTCTTTTAAAAGTATCACCATCCTCAACAGAAATAATATCTGAAATCTGTTGAACATCTAATTTAGCGGCTACTCTTGGTAAAAAATTCTTACCAAAGGTAGTAGCAGGAGCGAGTATATAATTAAATCCCTCTGCAATAGAAACAACTAAGTTACCTAAGTCTTCAGCTAAGAAATTCTTATAAATTGGATCATCAACATGAATAACTGAACTAATTCCAGTAATCTTTGATGCTTGCTCTGCTACTGAAGACGATTCAGATCCAGCAACTAACAATGATACATCACCACCAATTTCTGATGCGGCTGTTACCGTGTTAAGAGTTGAACCTTTAATTTCATTATTATCATGTTCTGCTACAACTAATATGCTCATGTTATTACCTTTGCTTCATTTTTTAACTTTTCAACTAATTCTTCAACTGAATCAACCATCACACCTGCTTCACGTGTTGGCGGTAATTCAACAGACAAAATAGAGGTCCTATTTGATACATCTATACCTAGATCAGAGACATTCTGTATTGAAAGATCTTTTTTCTTGGCTTGCATAATATTTGGTAAAGATGCATATCTTGGTTCGTTTAATCTTAAATCTGTAGTAACAATAGCTGGAAGGTTAACACTGATTGTTTGTAAACCACCATCAATCTCTCTTGTAACGACTGCATTATCTCCTTCGATCTTGAGTTTAGATGCAAATGTTGCTTGAGGCATATCAAGCATTGCAGCTAACATTTGACCGGTTTGATTGTTATCTCCATCAATTGCTTGCTTACCTAAAATTACAAGGTTAGGATTTTCAGATTCAACTATTTTGGTAAGAACTTTTGCAATTGCTAGTGGCTCAAGAAGACCATCAGATTGAGCTAAAATAGCTCTGTCGGCTCCAAGAGCAAGGCATGCTCTTAGTTGTTCTTGAGATTCATCACCTCCGACTGTGACGACTACTACTTCTGTAGCTTGTCCAGACTCTTTCAATCTTACGGCTTCTTCAACCGCAATCTCACAAAATGGATTTACTGACATCTTTACATTATTCAGGTCAACATTTGAATTATCAGATAATGGCCTTACCTTTACGTTATAGTCCACTACTCTTTTTACAGGTACTAGTATTTTCATAATATGTTAAGTTTAAAGGGTTTTGCGGCTATAATTGTAATGCTTTTTACAAAATTTCTAAAGAGCTTAGGAAGTATTTATGGAACGTGATGTAATGGAATATGATGTCCTTGTTGTGGGTGCTGGACCTGCTGGACTTTCTACAGCCATAAAATTTGCTCAGTTAAACAAAAAAAATAATACAAATCACTCAATATGCGTTATTGAGAAAGGTTCTGAAGTTGGTGCTCATATTTTGTCTGGTAATGTATTTGAGCCAACAGCTCTTAATGAACTTATTCCAGACTGGAAGGAAAAAGAAGCACCCCTTGATACACCGGTTAAAAAAGATGTTGTTAAATATCTAATAAATCAAAATATATCTATACCTGTCCCTCTGCCAGCCATATTAATGCCTAATTTCAATAATCATGGTAATTACATAATGAGTCTTGCTAATTTTTGTAGATGGTTAGCAAAAGAAGCTGAATCTCTAGGTGTCGAGATATTTCCGGGATTTACTGCTTCTGAAATAATTATTGAAGATGATCAGCTCAAAGGAATTGTTACAGGTGAAATGGGTGTCGGCAAGGATGGTGAGAAGAAACCATCATATCAACCAAGTATGGAACTTAGAGGGAAATATACAATTCTGTCTGAGGGCTGTAGAGGCCATCTTGGAAAACAAATAATTAAAAAATTTAAATTAGACGATGGAAAAGATCCCCAACATTATGGAATAGGCTTTAAAGAAATATGGGATATCAAACCTGATTTACATAAAGAAGGAACAGTTATGCATACTGCTGGTTGGCCAGCAAATGGAACAGTCTCGGGTTCTTATTGCTACCATGGCAAAAATAATCAACTTTATATGGGTTACGTAGTTCCATTGGATTATAAAAATCCATATTTAAGTCCATATGATGAATTTCAACAATGGAAACATCATTCTGGGATATCTAAACTTCTTAAAGATGGAACTAGAGTAGCTTATGGTGCAAGAGCTCTTATAAAGGGCGGTTATCAGTCTAGACCTAAAATGTCATTCAATGGTGGTCTTATTGTTGGGGATAATGCTGGCACACTAAATTTCCCTAAGATAAAGGGAACACATACAGCAATGAAATCAGGGATGATTGCAGCAGAAACTGTTTTTGATGCATTAGAAAATAATAATATTGGTTCCGATCTTGTTATTTATGAAGACTACATTCAAAATTCTTGGCTTCAAAAAGAGTTATATAAAGCAAGGAACTTTGGTCCCTTGTTACATAAGTTTGGTAATTTTGTGGGTCCTATTTTAGCTGCCATTGATCAATTCATATTTAGAGGTAATCTACCATTTACATTAAACCACCCTACTCCTGATTATGCTTGCTTAGAAGATGCTTCAAAAATGCCTAAAATTGATTATCCCAAACCTGATGGAGTTATATCTTTTGATAAGTTAAGTTCTGTTTACCTTTCCAACACTACACATGAAGAAGACCAGCCATGTCATTTGAAATTAAAAGATGAAAATATCCCAATAAGTGTAAATTTACCTAAATATGCAGAACCAGCTCAAAGATATTGTCCTGCAGGTGTTTACGAGGTTGTAAATGAGGATAGTAAAGACAAATTTGTTATAAATGCTCAGAATTGTGTTCACTGTAAGACATGTGACATCAAAGATCCGTCACAAAATATTACTTGGGTAACACCTGAAGGTATGGGTGGTCCAAATTATCTCAACATGTAATGTTTAAGCTTAGATATATTCTCTATACAGGATTACTATCGTTAGGTTTAGTTGTTGCTTTTAATCTATCTCTTATACCAAATTTCTTTTCTAAAACTAATGATGAGCAGAAATTTTTAGAACTTCTAGATAAAGAATTTGCAAAATCAATAGAGGATAATCCCATCTATGCATCCTATATGGGAGATTTGCGCTTCAATACATTATGGCCTGATTATTCAATTGAGAAGATAAATAAAGATCATGAGCACACATTAAAAGTTATTCGAGAACTTGAAATGATGAGTATTGATGATTTTTCAGATGAAAATAAACTTAACTATCGATTGTTTTTAGATGGTTATAAAAACTCTGCAGAAAAACATCAATATCAAATACATTTACTACCTTTTAGTCATAGAGGTGGTATTCAACTTCAACACGAAACAGCTGAAACATTACCTCTTCGTAATTTTCAGCAATATATGGATTGGATTTCTCGTCTAGAAAAACTTGATGATGTAATTGATCAATATATTGCACTAGCAAACCAAGGTATTGAAAATCAAGTCATGCCCCCAAAGGTTTTAATGAGTAGAGTCCTAAATCAAATAAAATTACAAAATGTTGATTCTTATATAAATAGTCCTTTCTATGATGCATTTGAGTTTTTACCAGATGAAATATCAAATCAAGAACAAGAACAAATAAGAGATCAAGCGCAAATTACTATAACCAATGTTGTAATACCCTCTTATGTAAAGTTATTAAATTTCTTTGAAAATTCTTATTATCCTAATTGTAGAGACACAATAGGGATTAGCGATATTAAAAATGGTTCACAATACTATGAACTCATCGCTAGGCAATTTACAACTACCGAGCTCACCCCAGATGAAATACATAATATTGGATTAAATGAAGTATCCAGGATAAAGAATGAAATGTTTAAGATTATGGATCAAGTTCAATGGAATGGAAGTTTTGATGAATTCTTAGACTTTTTAAGGACAGATAGCCAATTTTACTTTGAAACAGGTGAAGAGCTATTTACTGAATATCTTGCTACATCTAAAAGAATAGATCCTTTGTTGGTTAAATTATTTAAAGACTTGCCTTCAATGCCATATGGATTAAAACCTATACCAATGGAGAGTGCTCCTGATACTACAACAGCCTACTATCAAAGACCTGCTGCTGATGGTTCAAGAGCTGGATATTACTATGTAAACCTATATATGCCTGAGGTTAGACCTAAATATGAAATAGAAGCACTATCACTTCATGAGGCAATGCCTGGTCATCATTTACAAATTGCCTATACGATGGAATTAGATTTACCGAACTTTAGAAAATATGGGGGGTATACAGCATTCGTTGAAGGATGGGGTTTATATGCTGAAAGTTTAGGTGAAGATTTAGGTATGTATAAGGATCCATATTCCAAATTTGGTCAGCTAACATATGAAATGTGGCGAGCAGTAAGACTTGTTGTTGATACCGGTATGCATTACAAAGGATGGTCAAGACAACAATCAATTGAATATTTCTTAGACAATGCAGCAAAAACAAAACAGGATGTCATAAATGAAATTGATAGGTATATTAATTGGCCTGGTCAAGCATTGGCATATAAAATTGGTGAACTTAAAATAAAGGAACTTAGAGCTATTTCTGAGAATAAGTTAGGTGATGAGTTTGATATTAAAGAATTCCATCATGAGGTTTTGAGACATGGGGGCATACCTCTTTATGTTCTTGAGGAAAATATAAATTCTTGGATCAATCAGCAAATAAATTAGCTCTAGTTGAGCCATCAAATTTTAATTTTAATACAGAGACGTTTGATACAAATGTTTTTCAAAATGATGTTCAATTTAATAAGTTAAAGATTTTTGAAGAGTTTGATAACTTTATAAGCACATTAGATAAAAATAAAATCTCATTTAATATTCTAAAGAGTCCAAAAAATTCACCTGATGGCATATATCCTAATAATTGGGTTGTAACTTTTGAAGATGGATCTTATGACTTATTTAGTATGCAATCTCCTAATAGACGTCTAGAAAGATCAAACTCAAACATAAATTTTTTAAATACGAACTATTCACTTAAAAATGATTTAACTGAATATGAAGCAAAAAATATTTTTTTAGAAGGAACGGGGTCTTTGGTTTTAGATAGAGTTAACAAAACCGCATATATGGCTGAATCAAATAGATCAAACGTAACTTTAGCTTCAAAATGGTCTCAACTTAGAGGATATGATCTTGTTTTTTTTAAAAGCTATATAGATAAAAAACCTACTTACCATACAAATGTTCTAATGTTTATTACAAATAAATTTGCTGGAATATGTTTTGATTCAATTTCCGACTCTAAATACTTACTATCAAATATTGAAAAAACTCATAAGATTCTTTATTTATCAATAGAGCAGGTTAAAAGTTTCTCAGGGAATGCCATAGTAGTAAGAAATATTAATAACGAAGGTAAATTTTTAATATCTTCATCTGGTCTAAATGCTTTAGATTTAATACAAAAAAGATTTATTGAAAAATATTACGATATCGTAGAAATAAATATTCCCACAATTGAAAAAATTGGTGGTGGTTCAGTTCGTTGCATGCTATTGGAGTTATTCTAGAAAAGTATATTTATCAGAATTAAACATCCAAGAGCAATAAGGATAGATCCTGCAATCTTATTGATAATTTCTTGAACTGGCTCCCATCTCTTTTGAATATTATCGTGTGTAAGAACTATAGTTAAAAATGAAAACCATAAAGAAGTAGCTACTGCAAAGTAGATAGGTATAAAGATCTTTCCAATAGATGAAATATCATCATTAAGAATGATTGAAAATAATGATATAAAGAAAATTAAAGCTTTTATATTGAAGATATTTGTAATAAATCCATTTATGAAGCTGCTAGACATTAATTGTGATTTTTCAGATGTCTGCGTTTCACTTTTAAATGATGAGATACCTATAAATATTAAGTAAAAAGATCCAAACATAGATATAAGATCACCCGCAATATTATTTGAGAGTAATAAAGTTGATATACCAAATATTGCCAAGTAACAATGAATTAATATCCCAACTCCAATCCCAAATGCACAGAATAAACCACCCCTTCTTTTATTAAATGAAACCTCTCTAATAATTATTGCTGTATCTGGTCCTGGGCTCATTACAGCAAATAAATGAGCTAAAGCTGCATAAATCATTTTTATATAATCGTTGGTTCTATCTCTATGTGAATATTAAATTCTTTATAGACTTTTGATTGAATGTCTTGAGAGATTTTTATTATGTCATCATAACTAATATTGTTTTTATTAGTAATTATTAGTGCGTGACTTGCATGTAAATTATCAATAGCTTCTTGATTTAGAGTACTTTTTATAAGTTCAATAAGTCTTCCAGCTCCAACTTTTACATTTTCTTTATCATGTTCCCATATTATTAAATCTTCTTTTTTAAAGTTGTTATACGAAATATTCATTTCATTAATTATAGGATTCTTAAAAAAACTTCCCGCATTTGGAACTATTTTAGGGTTAGGCAACTTAGAATCACGCAGCTCACTTATAATCATGCCTAGTTCTTTTGAAGTAATAGATTTTATATCTTTCTTTTGAGCAGTAATAACATATCTTATTCCCTCATAATCCATATTCAGTTTTTCAATATGGTTAAATTCAAAATCAATATCAATAATAAAATATGGTTTAGTTTGAAAAATTGAAGATCTATAACCAAAATCACATTGATCTTTTAGAAGTTTTTTAAAAGTTTTATCTTCAAAGTCATAAACATTGATACTTTTAATAAAATCAGAAACTTGAACTCCATATGCCCCTATATTTTGTACTGGTGCTGCACCTACAGATCCAGGAATACCTATTAAATTTTCAATACCAAATCTATTATCTTCAATAACACTTAATACAAAATCATTCCAATTTACAGCAGATCCAACTCTATACAAGGTTGATGATATTTTATTAACATTTCTATTTTTTGATTTAATTACTTTTTTATTTAGTTTTGTAGGAAGAACTAAATTTGTACATTCTCCTATAATCAATAATTCATCATATTTGTTGTAGTCAACTTTAAGAAGATCTTCATTTGATTCAATTTCATATAGCGTATTTGTATGACAAGAAAGATTTAAAGAATTTTTAATCTTTATTTCGTAGTTAGTCATTATCATTAAGAATCTTTAAAGCTTTTTTATAATCAGTCTCGGTATCAATTCCAATACTTAACTCTTCAACTTCTTCTAAATAAATGTCATATCCATTATCCAGAAATCTTAATTGTTCTAGATTTTCTGAAACTTCATTTTCTGATCTAGGCAGTGATACAAAGGCAGATAAAGTTTTATAGTTATATGAATATATCCCAACATGTTGAAAATACTTAACTTTTGTATTTGTAAAATTGTTTGGAATGACATTACGTGAAAAATATAAAGCTCTGTTTGAGTTTGATAAAGAAACTTTTACATTATTGGGATCATTAAAATCATTATCTATAAACAAAGTACATACTGAACCAACTGATGCATTATTATTCGTAAAAACTATATCTGCTGTTTTGTTTATTGTTTCTGGATCTATAAATGGTTCATCACCTTGAACATTAACAATGACCATATCATCACTAATATCTAATTTTGCCGCGCATTCATGAACTCTATCAGTGCCAGACTCATGTTTATCTGAAGTCAAGATCACATTTGAAGAGAAGTTTTTTACATGATCCTCAATCTTTTTTGAATCAGTTGCTATGAAAACTTCTTTTGCATTGCTCTGAATGGCTCTGAGATAAACTCTTTCAATTAAACTCTTTCCATTTAAGTCTAGAAGAGCTTTTTCTTTAAGTCTTGTGCTAGAAAGTCTTGAAGGAATTATTACGATAAATTCATTCATCGCTTGGTAAAGATCGTATTCTTGATTCTAAATCATTAATAAATGATTCTTCTATTTTTGGCTCGACAGTTAAATACCAAATCCTAGGATTTTCAAAATTCTTACAACGAGCTGCATCTTTTTCAGTCATTATTATTGGATGATGATCAAGAAATTCAAGATCGCTTTCTTCAAATTGATGATGATCAGGGAATGGGTGTCTTTCAATATCAAAATTTATTTGGGATAGAGTATCAAAAAATCTACCAGGATTACCTAAACCAGCAACTGCATGTATCTGATTATGCATAGGCCATTTATCAATATCATATGATTTACCTGTATTTAAATGCACAAATTTGCTTGGCTGAAGGGTCATTAGAATTTCACCATCCTCAGTTGGTCCGCCATTGTTGATAATATAGTTTCCTGTTTTTAATCTTTTTGATGATTCTCTTAGAGGTCCTGCTGGGAATGTTAAACCATTTCCAAGTCTTCTAGATCCATCTATGACGATAATTTCAATATCACGATACATCTTATAATGTTGAAGACCATCATCAGATAAAATTACGTCACAGTCATTTTCATTTATTAGATTTTGAATTGCTCTTGGTCTATTTTTATCTAAATATAAAGGAGCATTTAAATTAGCAAGCATTTGCGCTTCATCACCTGATTTTTTATATTCAGTATTATCATCAACTCTCAATGTTCCTGAGAAGTTACCGCCATAGCCTCTTGAGACAATTCCAACCTTTAAACCCCTCTCTTTTAGTTTTGAAGCAATATACTTAACTAGAGGTGTTTTACCTGTTCCACCAATATTTATATTTCCAACAACAACAACTGGAGTATCTGTTTTAAAAGACGAAACCTGGTTTTTAAGATATTTTCTTCTTCGTCTATTAGTTAGAAAAGTAAAAATCCATGAGAATGGTAAGAGTAGATACAGCCATAAATGTTTTTGATACCAAGCATTTATTACAAAACTAGAATTATTTTCAACATCGTCAATTGGTTGCAAGTATGAAACTTTTTGTAAGGATGTAGATGATGATTTCTTACTTTCAATTGGAACATTTTTATATAGTGAAGAGTATATGCCCTCTTCTTCGAGTAGATCTGAATGTTTTCCTTGTTGCGATATAAGGCCATTATCCAGTACTACTATTTGATCAGCATTTTCAATGGTTGATAATCTATGAGCTATAACTATCGTAGTTCTATCAGATATTAACTTTTCAAGTGACTCCTGCACTAATTCTTCCGATTCAGTATCAAGAGCAGACGTTGCCTCATCGAGAATAATAATTGGAGAATTTTTATAAAAAGCTCTTGCTATAGCAAGCCTTTGTCTTTGACCGCCTGACAGTAGTACACCATCATCACCTATTTCTGAATTTATACCTTCTGGTAATTTATCTATAAAATCTAAACATCCAGCTAATCTGGCAGACTCCATTACTCTCTCAGTATCAAATTCGTCATCACCATAGGCTATATTTCTTTCTATAGTGTCATTAAATAGTGTTGGTGACTGAGTAACAATTGATATGGATTTTCTAAGAAAGCTTAAATCATATTCATTATTTGGGATTCCATCTATGAATATCTGTCCAGTGTAATCTGAATAAAATCTAGAAATAAGATTAGCTAATGTAGATTTTCCCGATCCCGATTTACCAACAAATGCTATTGTTTCATGTTTATTAACAGTTAAATTTATATTATTTAATATATTTTTATTTCCTGTATATCCAAAAGAAACATCTTTAAACTCTATAACACCTTCGATAGGTTTTGTTGTATCTCCAGTATTTACCTCATCATCAAAATCTAATTGATCAAATATCTCATTTGCAGCAGCTAAACCTTTTTGTATAACCCCATTAATGCTTGATAACTGTCTTATAGGTTTTGCCATCAAGCCTGCTGCTGTAAAAAATGCTACGAAGGTTTCGGCATCAAGTGTTATTCCTAAGGAAGAACCTAATGCAAAGTATGCAACTAAGGAAAGAGAAATAGAAACTAAAAATTGGATTATTGGTGTAGCTAAATTATTAGTAGCTTCAAGTTTTAGATTCTGAACTTTATTTGAAGAGTTAGCATCTGCAAATCTACTATTTTCATACTCTTCAGCACCGAATGATTTAATTTCAACATGGCCATTTACGGCTTCTGAAGCAATATGAGTAACATCGCCCATTGCTGTTTGTATTTTTTTAGCAAGTCTTCTAAGTCTTTTACCAGCAAAATAAACAATTATTGCAATTAAAGGAGCAGTAACAATAAGAAGCAACGTTAACCTCCAGTTAAGATAGATCATATAAAAGAATAAACCTATTAATAAAAATCCTTCCCTGACTAAGGTTTTAATAGCATTAGATGCTGCACCAGATACTTGGGTTGTTGTGAATGTAATTCTATTAATTAATTGACCAGACTGATTTTGATCAAAATATTTTTTTGGTAACTGATGTAACTTTTTAAATAGTTCATCTCGAAGATGGTAAACAACTCCAAATCCCACTCTAGCCATAAAGTAATTACCAATAAAGAAACCCAATCCGCGTGCAAGAGCAATACCAATTAAAGATAAAGCAAGAAGTTGCTGTTTATCTTCTGAGTTATCATTAATGAAGCCAATAATTTGCCTAATCCATTCAACTGCTGCTATATCAGCTGATGCAAATAAAATAAATCCAAAAATACTTATTAGGAAAGACCATTTATATCTCCATGAGTAAGAAAATAATCTTTTTAATGAATTTTGTTTCATTTTGATAAAGTCCTAATTTGAATATCAGAAAATGAATTTTTTTGTAAAAAGTCCATAAGTTCTATAGTTATTTTATGAGTAACATCCCCTTCTATACTTAGAATAATTGTATCTTCGACAATTAATTCATTTAAAAGTGCATTTTTTAAAGCATCATTATTAACAAGGTAAGATTTATTATTGAAGATTACAGTATTGTCATTAAAAACATAAATTTGGTTAGATAGCGAAGATGTCTCTACATTAAATGATTCTGTAGTTGGCAGGTCTAAATCAAGAAATTGTGAATCTGTTATCTTTGATGTTGCAACAAAGAAGATAACTAAAATAAATACAATATCAATTAGTGGAGTAATCTCTAAACTTGGATTCTTATTTGATGTTAGTGCAAATTTCATTTAAAAATTATCAATAAATGATGAGGTTTTACTTTGTAACAAAATCATTAATTTATTAACTTTTTGTTCAAAGTGTCTATGTAAAATAAGTCCTGGAACTGCAATCATTAATCCAAATGCAGTTGTGATTAGCGCTTGAGAAATACCGCTTGCTAATAAGTCAGGTGATGCTGCACCTGAAGATTGGAAAGTTGAAAAAACAGTTATCATACCGACAACTGTTCCTAAGAGACCTAATAGAGGAGAAATGGTTGAAACCACTCCAAGCATTGAAAGATTTCTCTCAAGTTTATATTTAATTTCAATAGATTTTTCCTCTAATTTAGATTCAAGTAGATCTCTAGATAATTCTTTATATTTATGAACAGTTATTAAAAGATCTCCTAATGATGAAATATCTGATATTGCTCTCTCTTGATAATCATCCAAAAGGTCTCTATCAATTAAATTTAGAACTTGCTTATCTAGACCAGATGGAGAAACAAGTCTTTCTTGTAACATCCAAAATCTTTCAATTGATATTGAGATTATAGTTATAGAGCATGCTAAGAGAGGCCACATAAACCATCCGCCTGCTATAAAAATATCACTCATTGACTTTTCTTAAGCCCCCATCATAAATTTCATAAACTTTATCCATCATATTAGCAAAATATAAATCATGAGTTGCCAGAATGATCCCTATCTCATTATTTCTTGAAATATTCAGTATTAAATCCTGAATAAGTTGAGATGTTTTATTATCAAGATTACCAGTAGGCTCATCCATAATTAAAAAATTTGGATTGTTTGATAAAGCCCTAGCAATTGCTAATCTTTGCTTCTCCCCGCCAGAAAGCTGGTACGGATAAGATTTAAATTTATCTTTTAAGCCAACACTTATTAAAAGTTCATCAATATTTGGATTATTTTTATTATTATTTAAGTCTTGAACAATTTTACAATTATCAAAGGCATTAAAATCTTCAAGAAGGTGATGAAATTGGTATACAAAACCAAAATTATCCAGCCTTAAGCTTGCTGATGAATCTGAATTTAAATCATTATAATTTATCTCATTAAAGAAAATCCTTCCTGAAGAATAATCATCTAATTTAGCTAAAAGGTGTAAGAAAGTAGATTTACCACATCCTGAAGCACCTATTATCGAACATGTTTCTCCCTGAGATATAGAGAAATTAATATCACGCAACACAGAATTCTTAATTCCATCTGTAATAAAAGTTTTCGATAAATCTTCTGTAAAAATTTTATTCATGTCTTAGAACCTCATTAGGATTCAATTTAGCTGCTCTTGTTGATGGCCAAACAGATGAAATAAAGCATAAAAGAAATGATGAAAGTAGAACTAAAGTTATTTGATTAAAATTAAAAGCATATGGGAAATAATTAATAAAGTAATTATCCAATAATGATCTATTAATTAATGTTTCAATAAAGTTAATTAATGGATCAAGGTTTAATGTAATTAATATCCCCAATATGAGACCCGAAATGATACCCAACATTGATATATATAAACCTTGAAAGATAAAAATACTCACAATTGTAAAGTCAGATGCACCAATGGTTTTGAGAATAGCTATCTCTCTTTCTTTGGATCTTACGCTCATAATTGTTGTACAAAGAACATTAAAAGCAGCTACGCCAATAATTAAGAATACCAGAATACCTATTATTAATTTTTCTAATTGGACCGCTTGAAATAAGGTTCCATGAGTTTTTTCCCAGGTTGATGATGCATATATTTTGTCTTGAGTAGATATTTCTAAAATAATATCTGAACCAATAACTCTTGAATTCATAATATCTGCAACTTTTAATCTTATATTTTCTGTTGCATCCTCAAATCCTTTAATTTTTTGAGCAGACTTATGAGTGATCAAAGCTAAATTCTGATCTGGTTCAGCCTTTAATTCAAAAATACCAGAAACAATAAATTTAAAACTTCTAGGGAAAGATCCAATTATGGATGATCTCATTTCTGAAGTTGTTATATTTACTTCATCACCAACAGAAGTTCCCAAATGTGCTGCTAACCAATACCCTAGAATGATTTCGTTATCATTCAAAGATTCTAAGGAACCCATCAGCATATTATTGGGAAGTATTGAAACTTCAGACTCTTTCTTTACGTCTATTCCAGTTAGAGCAATTCCCTTTGATCTACTACCTATAGATATTAATGCCTGAGTTTGAATAAATGGTGCTGCTGCCACAACATCTGGATTTTTCTCTATTTGATCAATTAATAACTCATAATTAGAAATGGGTTCTTTTGAATGAATTAATACATGAGGTATTACACCTAATATTCTATCTCTTAGTTCTTTTTCAAACCCATTCATGACTGATGTAACGATAATGAGAGCCGCCACACCGATAGTTAAACCCATAACAGCCATAATGGAAGTAAAGGATACGAATGCTCCTTTGCTTGATCTAAAATACTTTAGGCCAAGAGAGGCTGAAAGTTTAAGCATTACTTTAAAAGTTTTTTTAGAACGTCTTCTATACTACCTTTATATGGAGGTCTTATAGCATCAAGTAATTTATCTAAACCAAATCCTATTTGCTTATAAATTGGTTTATTGTTTGAAAAGTTCATAAATCCATCAAAACCATCATATTTGCCCATTCCGGATGGACCAACTCCTCCAAAACCTAATTCATTTTGTTGAATATGTCCCATAATGTCATTAACTGTAACTCCACCAGAGGTTGTTGTGTTTATAACTTTTGCTTCTTCATTCTTATTGTTACCAAAATAATATAAGCCCAACGGTTTATCATTTTTGTTAATATAGTTAATTGGTTCATCTATTTCCTTGTAAGTCTTTATTGGAAGTAAGGGACCAAAAATCTCTTCTTTCATTATTTGCATTTCATCAGTTGGGTTTAAAACAAGAGTTGGAGGAATTTTATGTGACTCTTGCTGGGAGAAATCTTCATTTGCTGGATTAATTTCCACAAGCTCTGCACCATGATCTTTGGCGTCTGCTAGAAGACCATTTAATCTATCATAATGTTTCTGATTTATTACTGATGTGTAGTCAGGGTTATATTTAAGATCGCTATAAAATTCATTAACTTGATCCTTACATGCTTCTACAAAATTATCCTTCTCTGTTTCATGCACATAAACATAATCAGGTGCTAGACATATTTGTCCTGCATTAAGAGTCTTATTAAACATTACTCTTCGTGCTGTTATATCTATATTTGAAGAATCACTTACTATAACTGGAGATTTTCCTCCAAGCTCCAACGTTAATGGAACTAGATTTTCCGAAGCCGCACGCATTACATGCTTTCCGATATTACCGCTTCCTGTAAATAACAAATGATCAAACTTAAGCTGAGTAAAAGCGGCACCAACATCCGGACCACCTAGAAATGTTGCAAATTCAGTTTCATCAAAAGCACTATCACAAATTTCTTTTAGAAGCTCAGAAGTAATAGGAGTAAATTCACTAGGCTTATGCATTACCTGATTACCAGCACTAAAGATTCCAGCTAAAGGAGCAAGAGATAAATACATTGGAAAGTTCCATGGTGATATCATTCCAACAACTCCAAGCGGCTCCCTATGAATATATGACTTAGCTCCCATTAGTCCAAATGGGAAGTTAGATTTTCTCTTCTCATCCTTCATCCAGGACTTTAAATGTTTTTTTGCATGAGAAAATGCAGGGAGAACACCATAAACATCAGATATTAGAGATTGATTAGGTGACCTTGCACCAAAGTCGGCATCTAATGCTTCAGTTATTCTTTCTTTATTTTGAATAACCATATCTTGGACTCTGTCTAATCTATCGATTCTTAGTTCATATGAAGGCGGGCCTTCATTTAAGTAATGCTCTCTTTGAAGTTTCAGAACTTCTTCCATTGTTCTTTGATTTTCCATAATATCTCCCAAGCTAAATTAAGATCTGTTCTCTTTGTCTTTATTGTTAGCTTTTCTTATTATATCTCTTATTTCAGTCCAATCATTGTCAGAAAGTTCTGATAAATTAGAGAAAGTTCCTCCGCCACTTAAATACTGAGCGCCATCTAGGGCAATAGTTTGACCAGTAAGATATTCACAACCATCAGCCATTAAAAAAGTTGCTAGATTTTGTAATTCTTCCATTTTTCCTGCTCTACCAAGAGGAATAGCTTTATAGGTATCTTCACTTATATCGCCCTTTGGGCTTAATCTAGCCCAAGCACCTTCGGTTGGGAAAGGTCCAGGAGCAATAGAGTTTAGTCTAATTCCATAAGGACCCCATTCAACTGCCAATGATTTTGTCATTGCATCTAACCCAGTTTTTGACATTGCTGAAGGTACGACGTAAGCAGATCCTGTCCATACCCATGTAGCTAGTATAGAAATTATCGATCCTTTACATTTTTGCTCTATCCATCTTTTACCAACTGAATGAGTTACATAAAAAGTTCCATGGAAAACTATATTTGCAATTGCATCAAACCCTCTTGAAGACAAATCCTTTGTTGGAGAAATAAAATTACCTGCTGCATTGTTTACAAGACCATCGAGAGGACCTTCGTCAAAAATTCTACCAATATAATCGTCAACATCTTGTGGTGATCTAATATCTAGAGACTCATGTTTAACATCAACACCATATTTTTCTTTTAGCTCGTTAGCTGTATCTTCCAATACATTTCCACGCCTTCCACAAATATAAACTTGAGCACCATGTTTTGCGAAGTGAGTTGCCATTTCTTTCCCAAGACCAGTTCCGCCTCCAGTGACTAAAATCCTCTTATCTTTTAGTAAATCATCTTTAAACATATTTCCTCCCTATACATCTATTATTTCTACTATTGAATCTGCCCATTTAGATGAATCATTTAATGAAGGTACCATAGTTAAAGATTTACCTCCATTTTCTATAAATAACTCCTTATATTCATCATCTATTTCATATAATGTTTCTAAATTATCGGCTGTGAAAGCGGGTGAAAGAACAAGTATATTTTCTATGCCTTTGCTTGGAAAACCTTCTAGAACTTCATCGGTAAAGGGTTCAAGCCAGTTTTTTGTTAATCTCGACTGGAATGAAACTGTGTATTTATCTGGAGAAAGATTAAATCTGCTTGCAATAAGCCTAGTAGTTTCATAACACGTTGCTTTATAGCAAAACTTATTTTCATTAGTTATTTCATTTTCGCAATTGTTATCAGCACAAAGAGAGTCATCATATATATCATCAACTGCTTTAGTTGGTAGTCCGTGATAACTAAATAAGATGTGATCATACTTATCAACATCAAATGATTTCAGTTTATCCTCCCAAGAATCTATAAATGATTCTTGTTCATAAAATTGATTTATAAACTTTATAGACGGGGTAACACTCTGTTTTTTTAGGACTCTAGAAATTTCATCAAAAACGGATCCAGTTGTTGCAGTGCTATATTGAGGAAATAAAGGAAGTATTATAATTTCATCAAGATTTTGAGAAATTAACTTTTTTAATTTATCTTCGATAGATGGCGATTGATATCTCATAGCAAATTCCACCTCAATATGGGGCACTTTTTTAGTAACTTTATCAGCTAATGCAGATGTATTTACTATGAGAGGCGAGCCATTTTCAGTCCATATTTTTTTATAAATCTTTCCAGAAGTAAAAGCCCTAAAAGGAACAATGATAAGTGAAACTAGAATAAATCTAAGAATGTATGGAACAGTAATAACTTTTGGATCCATTAAGAATTGTCTTAAGTATTTAAAGACAGATAAATATCCTGGATCATCCGGAGTTCCAAGGTTTATAAGTAACAGTCCTTTTTTAGTCTTCATATCTATATTTAAATATTGGGTGTAATACTATAAAAACAAACAAAATAAAGCATAAAATCCCGCTTGCGAAGTACAACAATGAGCTATTATAAATGTACAAAGGCATAGCTACTATAGGTGTGAGTATATGACCTATAGGAAGAACTGATCCCAAGTGTCCTGCGGCTTCACCTTGGTATTCGGGTTGTTGAGCTATTGAAAGTCCGGATGAATTAGCAGGTCTAACCATGCCCAAACCAACTCCATGAAGGATAATGGAAGAAAAATATGTTGCAATCGAGTCTGATACAGCCATTACGCAATATGAAATAGTAAGTATTAAACAACCATATATCAGCAATTTATAATTATTTAAATTAAACATACTAGTAAACATATTTTGACTAACGATTGTAGATATTGATAAAAGAACAAATGTAAAACTGATCAATAATGTTATATCTTCAAGGTTATCGAAATTGTCTGTTAAATAAAAACCAATGGATTGTAATAATGATGCTGAGCAAAGACTCAATACTGATGCAAATACTAAATAAGGCCATACGGTAGGTGCAAGTCTCGATAATTTAGCTGTTGGAATTTCTGAGACCTCCATAGGCTTATTTTCAAGTGTAAAGAATACGCCCATAGCAACTACGATTCCTAAAATAGAGAAGAAAATAAAGGGGGCTAATGCTGATATCAAATATAAATACCCACCTAAAAGTGGACCAACCAATGTGCCTAAAAGAAAATTTGATTCAAACCTAGCAAATTTCTTGGTTCTCTTACTTTTAGGTGTAATGTCAGCAATATAAGCAAACGATGCAGGTCTTGTAGCCGATCCCAATAATCCATAGATTGTTCTACCTAATATTAAAAGTGGAAATACAAATGCAGCACTTAGAATATTTTTATCTGCTAGATATATTGGCAATATAAGAATTATCATGGATATTGAATATCCAATATAACCAAGTATTGCTATATTTCTTCTTCCATATTTATCAGACGCTCTACCCCATGGAGCAGATGTCATTGCCCACGCTACAGCAGATAAAGAAAAAATAAATGAAGCTTGTATTTCTGAAAGGCCTAAGTCTCTTGCTAATGGTGGAATGATTGCATAAACAAAGGACATACCAAGACCAACAGCAAAAAGCCCTGATTTTAGCCAGAACATTGGTTTCTTCACTTTATTAAGAGATACCTATTTTTGAACGAATTTCTTCAATGAATTCTTGCGCTAATGGACGAACCTTTTTTGCTCCGTTGGAAAGATGATCTTTTACTAAGTCTTTTTGCTCTTTTAATTCAAAATATCTTTCACGAATTGGTAATAGAGAATCATTAGCCTTATCAAAAAGCTTGTTTTTAGCGTCACCCCAAGATATGCCATTATTATATTCTTCCTTAAATTCAGCTATTTCTTCATCTGATGCAAAATTCGTATAAAGATTAAAAACATTACATGTTTTGTGATCTTTGGGCTCACCAGGCTCAAGTGAGTTAGTAACAATCTTCATAATTGATTTTTTTAATGTTTTTTCATCACAAAGCAAAGGAATTACATTGTTATAAGATTTACTCATTTTTCTTCCATCTATTCCTGGAATTGATTCATCATCATTAATAATTGCCTCTGGAATTTCAAAAGTATTGCCAAATATGTGATTAAATCTATTTGCAATATCTCTTGTCATCTCTAGATGTTGAAGCTGATCAGGACCGACGGGAACATGTGTTGAATTAAACATTAATATGTCAGCAGCCATCAAAATTGGATAAGAGAATAAACCCATATTTATTCCTTTGTCGTCATCATTATTTTCTTTTAATGCTTTGTAAGCATGTGCCCTATTCATTAACCCCTTTGCTGTTACACAATGAAGTATCCAACTTAATTCTAATATTTCTCTAATATCAGATTGTTTGTAAAAATAAGAGCTATTAGTATCTAATCCACTCGAAAGCCATGCAAGAGCAATGTTCTCAATGGATGAAGTGACTTCTTGGGGATTATTTACTTTAATAATCGAATGATAATCTGCTAAAAAAAAGAAAGAATCTGTCGATTCTTTAGCTAATTCAAGGCTTGGCCTTATAGCACCAAAATAGTTTCCTAAGTGTGGGGTGCCTGAAGTAGTAATACCTGTTAAAATTCTATTTTTCATTACTCTAATTATAAACGCGATATATCAAAAAAATGGAAAGAACTGATCAAATTATTGAATTAATATCAAAAGCGAATCAATCATTTGATAGCGGTGTTATTAGAGATGGGCAAAAACTCACAAGAGAAGCACTTAAATTAGTCAAGATAGAAGGGAAAATTCCTAATAAGCTCAAACATAAGCTTAATGCAACAGTAGCCCTTTCAAGATATTTTGATGATATTTCATCTTTTGCAACTAACCCAAAAAGAGATGAGCTAGTAAACAAAATAAAAAAAATAGCAGAAAACCCTCTTAAAAATCCTCGCAAACAAGCAGATGAGATTCATAAAGTACAAGCCCAGTGGCAAACGCTAGATCAGACATCTAAAACGGCTTCGCAAAAACAATGGAACATATTTAGAACTTATGTTGATAAAGCCTGGTTACCTTGTGGTGATTTTTTCGAGGAACTTAATAAACAAAAGTTAGTAAATGCAACAAAAAAGCAACAGATAACCCAAGATCTAAATGAGTTTGTTCAGAAAAATAATAATAAGTTTCCAGCCATTAGAATCCTAAGAAGTAAGTTAAGAAAGTTTGATGATTCATGGAATAGTCATGCACCTGTTAGAGACGATGTATTTAGAAAACTTAAATCAGATTTTATGGATGCTAAAAAACCAATTTTTGATGAAATAAATAAACAAAACGAGCAGATTAAATTAAAAAAAGAACAAATCATTGAATCTGTTGCCAAAATAAATTCAGAAGATATGGATGAAAATATTTCTAAATATATGAACCTTAAAAAAGATTGGAATATTCTTGATAAGTTACCGCATAAAGTAGAAAAAACATTATGGAAAAAATTTATATCATCTGGGGATAGATTTTTTGAAGAACAAAATAAAAATAAACAACTCCAACTTGATGAGTTAAATCATGTTTTAAAAGATCTAAAAAAATATGAGATTACGGATCTTCAAGAATTACTTCCAAAATTTGATCTAATAAATAAATCTAAAGAATACAAATCTCTTCAGAATCAAATTATTAAATTACGTAATGATGAAAAAGATAAGAGAAATAAAGAGTCTATTAATGATTTAGAGAAACTATTTGAATATGTTACTGAAAAGAAAGATCCATCTGATTTAACCAATTTAGATAATTCATATAAGGAAATATTTGATTATAAATTCGATTTGCATTCTAAAGATGAAATGCTTGAATCGTGTATAAGAATAGAAATGATATGCAATGTTGAATCGTTAAAAAAAGATGAAAAAATAAGAAATCAAATACAGCTAAAAATTCTAACTGAAAAATTCAATAAAGCTCAAACAACAAGAAAAGAAGAGATTCTTTTACACATTAAGAATTTTTTCTTAAATTTATCAATCTCAGAAGTTGGTGCTACTGAAAAAAATCTTTGGAAAAGAATAATTAAAGCTATTAAGACTTCTTAAGATTCAACTCCTCTTGAATTAATCTGTGCTTTTCTCTATCAAGATTATAGAAATAGAAAATAGCAATGGGTATTAATAGCATTATGGGAACTAAACCACCTTGTGCTGAGATTAAAAAGAAAACTTGATCATCTGTAGGATTGGTGGACCTAAATCCAATAATACTCAAGACAAAGCCAGCTATTGCAGTTCCGAATCCAGTATTAACCTTTTGCAAGAATCCTAGCGCAGCAAAGAGAACACCTTCTTGTCTTTTATCAGTAATTAACTCTACTTCGTCAGCTATATCAGCAACCATCGAATCACGAATCATATTGCCAATAATATTGTTGGTTATACCAATTAGAATAAATATCCATAAAAACATAACCAATTGATAAGTTCCCTTTGGAGGTGTTAAATCAAAATAACCAAGCAAAAGTGGAGCTGGATAAATTATTCCTGTTAAAAACATAGATACTAAAATTATGCTCCTCTTTTCAAAAAGTTTTACTAATCTTGGAGCAAATGCAAATGCTAGGAATGCACACACAACGTACATTGGTAAAAATAATGTAATTTGCGTCCCAGATAATTCCCAAAAATAAGTATTTATATATAACGTTAGGGTATTTCCTAGACCCCATGCCACCGATAAGCCAAATGAGCCAAAAAAGAATATTACAAAAGTCTTATTAGTTAATGCCAGTCTAATTTCTGTGTATATATCTTTTAAAGTGATTCTTCCTTCCCAAGACGATAAAGCAGTTCCATATCTCAATGTAGCTATTGAAGAAATAATAATAAATAAACCCATAATAGCCGCCCCCGTATAACCAAAGGGAGCCCACGCGTCAGGATTTAATTGACCTTTTGGATACTCAGGAGTTGAAGCAAAAAATACATAGTAGCCTAAAAAGGCATTTGATAGGCCTGCTAACCATGCAAATAATTCTCGAATAGAAAATAATGATGTTCTTTCATCATAATCCTTTGTAATCTCTCCACCTAATGCTCTATGAGGGACATCGAATAGTGTCATACCAAATCTTGTAATAATGCAAAAGGAAAGCATCCAGATAAATAAAGATGCTTGTGTTAATTCCCAATCTGATCTTGGCATAAATAAAAATACATACCCAACTACAATCGGAACTACAGATGCAAATAAATAAGGATGTCTTCTTCCTATAGAAGAATTTGTTCTATCAGAAATTGATCCAATAATTGGATCTGTAAAAGCATCAAAAAATAATGCTATAGCAATAGCTAAGCCAGCCAATCCTGGCTCTAGACCAACAACATTTCCATAATAAAAAAGTAAAAAGAATGTGAACATATCAACTTTGATACCATTTGGTACAGCACCCGTTGCATATGCGATCTTAGCTTTACTTGTTAACAATTTTTATCCAGATGTTGAATGAGTGCTTCTTTAAACTTATTGAAAACAGGCTCTTCAATTAAATGACCCATATTTTCAATCATCAAAAGCTCACTATTAGCTATAAGCTTATTAGCATGAAAGGCATTTTTTGGTTTGACTAGTGGATCAATATCTCCATGAATTATAAGTGTCGAGGTTTTAATATTACTTACTTTCTTAATTCTATCTTTAGTACCAAGAATGGCAGCCATTTGCCTTATGAAACCTGTATCATCTTTACTTCTATCGATGGACTGACCTACTTCATTCCTAAATTCATCTGTATTATAGTTATATCCTTTCATCCCAATAGTCGAAACTAACCTAACAGCCCTATCTATCCTCTCTTCTTTTGACGCATTTTTAAATGCTCTTTCTTGTAATAATCTTATAACTTTAAAACTTGGGCCATTTGAAGGATTAGGTGTCGATACCATTGATGCAATTTGTGTATAAGAGAAAAATCTATCTGGATGATTGGCTACCAATATTTGTGAAATCATCCCGCCCATAGACATACCAATTACATGACATTTTTTGATATTTAAATAATCCAGGAGCATAACTGCATCATTAGCCATATCGTCAAGCTTATATTCTGACTTAATAGGCATGTTTAAATAGTATTTTAAATAGTTGCTTAGAAAAGTTGGATTAGAATTAAATCTTGATGATAAACCCATGTCCCTATTGTCATAAGCTATAGGTCTATAGCCTGAATCTTGAAGACTTTTTATCATGTAAGGCGGCCAAAATGTTAGCTGCCCACCAAGACCCATAACTAATACGACAGGAATACCATCTGAAGGGCCATAATCCCTGTAATAAATTTCTAAGTTATCTTTTTTGGCATAACCCTCTTCAAAACCAGATGCACCAGTAAAGAACATTGTTAGACTAACTTGCTAGTTGCGGTTGCACTGGCAACAATCTTTTCATTCTGAAAAAGCTCTGCACTTGTATATGCGATTGTTCTGCCCTCTTTTATATACTTAGCTCTTACGAGAATCTCCCCAACAGTACAAGGTCTGAGAAATTGAACATTGATATCAAGAGTTAATGGATTTACTTGACCATTTGTTAAAGCTAAAACAAGTTGTGCCATACATGAATCGAGCATAGCAGTTACAAATCCCCCTTGAACGATGGTATCGTTTGAGTGTGTTAGCTCAACAGAGGCATTAAACTTGAGCTCAAGGGTTTTGTTTTCTTTATCAAGATTAAAATCTGAAAAACCAAGAATATCTAAGAATTTAGGTTTATTAATACTGAAAGGATTAAATTCGTGCATGTTTCTTATTAAGTGGCGGAGAGACAGGGATTCGAACCCTGGAAGGAGTTGCCCCCTTGCTGGTTTTCAAGACCAGTGCATTCAACCGCTCTGCCATCTCTCCTAAAGGCAATTATTATAGATTATTTTTAAAATTATTTAACTATTCCGAAGTATACAAATACGGACCATAAAGCAAAATAAATTAAAGCACCGACTCCAAGACCTATGACTATGGTAAGTAGTTTTTTGATAACTTTCATTTTTAAATCTCTAAAATTTCTAGTTAATACATTCTATTAAAAAAATATTCTTATATATAATATTACTATGACTAAATTGTTATTATCTATACCCCTTCTTTATGCAATCTTACTGTTTATATCTATAAGTAAACAGGATAGCTGGAGTAACAATCTTTTTTCTAAGATCCTTATACGTCTAATGATACTTATTTGCTGTGTTGGTGTTTTTGGTATCTGGTACCTTTGAATAAATTAATTCTATTTCTATTCTTAGCATTTTCAGTTCAGGCTGAAGAAACATTTTTTGATTGTCAAAATATTAATAACGATGAAGATAAACAAAAACTAGTTATTAAGTACAAAAATAAACAATTTTTATTTAAAGAAAATATATATTTATTTAATAGCTATGCAGAAAATGAAATCTTTGCACAACGAAGATCTATTCTATTAAATTCATTTTTAGAATTTAATGAAAAATCAAATATGCTAACTGAAGTAAATAGTTGGCTATATAAAGTAACCAAAGATGATTATATTTGTAAAAAGAGTGACTCTAGTAAGGGATATAAATAATAAGACGTGACACCCGAAATTATTAATAAGCTATACCAGAAGACTCTTGGTTTTACATTGGGTAAAAGTTTTCCATAATGATATTGAATCCCAAATAGCCAGACTAAGAACCAAAAAAATATAACTTCACCATATCCAATCATTTTTACTCTCTAGTAACCACTTGCATGGCCATCTTTTCTACTTTCAGATGCTCCATAATAAACTTCATTTACTTTCATTATTGCTTGATAGCCACCATATCCTCCCTTTTCATCTTTGAGGTTATGACCTAATTTTAATAGCTCATTTCGAACCTGATCATTAATGCCTGACTCGAGGCTAAGAAATCCTCCATTAAGCATAGTTTCACCAGTTGGTTCCGATGACCCGAAATGTCTAATTCTTGGAGCATCTCCTGCTTCTTGAAGATTCATTTGAAAATCTACTATATTTACAACGATTTGAGCATGTCCCTGAGGCTGCATACCCCCACCCATTAAACCAAAACTTATAAATGGCTTATCATCCTTGGTAATAAATGCAGGAATAATTGTATGGAATGGTCTTTTACCACCCTCTAAACTGTTGCGGTGGTCTGGATCTAGGCTAAACATTTCACCTCTATCTTGAAGCATAAAACCAAGATTTGGTGGCACCATACCCGAACCCATACCTCGATAATTACTCTGTATGAGTGAAACCATATTTCCATCTTTATCAGCAACTGTCATATAAATAGTATCGCCATTTTCGAAAATACCACTATCGTAGGTAGATGCAGCTTTTTTTGGATTAATTAATTTATTTCTCGTTAATGCATATTCTTTGGAAATAAGTTCTTTTACAGGCACATCAGCAAAACTCATATCAGCATAATATTTTGCTCTATCTTCATAAGCTAATTTTTTAGCTTCAGTAAAAAGGTGAATGTATTCAGCAGAATTATGTCCCATGCTAGCAATATCGTATTGCTCAAGAATATTAAGTATTTGAAGTGCAGCTATACCTTGACCGTTTGGTGGTAATTCCCAAACATCAAAACCTCTATAGTTGGATGACACTGGGTTAATCCATTCTGGTTCATAACTTTTAAGATCATTTGCTGAGAGAAAACCGCCCTGTTCAGTTATAAATTTAGAAATTGTTAGAGCTATATCACCTTTGTAAAAACTTTCTCCATAGGATTTAGCAATTTGTTTGTATGTATTAGCTAAATCTTTATTGACGAAAACATCGCCTTTTTTAAGAGCTTCACCATTTGGCATCCATACATCTTTAAAGTTTGGATAATCTTTGTATCTTTCAGAAGATAATCGAAGATAATATCCAACGACCTCAGTTATTGGGAAACCGTTATCAGCATAATAGATAGCATTATTAAATAACTCTTCAAAAGATTTATTGCCAAAACGTTTATGAAGAGCCGTCCATCCAGCTACAGCCCCAGGAACTGTTACAGGCAATGGACCAAATGGAGGAATTTTATCTACGCCCATAGCTTTTAGTTTTTCAATTGTCATATCTTGTGGTGCTGGGCCAGATGAATTCAAACCATATAGTTTTTTGTCTTCTTCAATCCATAATATGGCGAATAAGTCACCTCCAATACCACATCCTGTTGGCTCTACAAGACCTAAAACAGCATTTGCAGCAATAGCAGCATCAATAGCATTCCCTCCATCTTTTAGAACATCTAAAGCAGTTTGTGTAGCTAGTGGATGACTGGTTGCTGCCATACCATTAGTAGCAATTACTTCTGATCTAGTTGCGAAATCTTTACCAGTTAATCGGTCATATAAGAAAATATCTGAAGAAAAAATTAAGATTAAAAAGAATAGTATTTTTTTCATAACAATTGCAGATTAAGAAACCTTTGTTGATGATGGTTCTTGAATAATTTCATTTTCGATATAACCAATATTTTCAATCTCTACTCTCACTTTGTCGCCCGGAACTAACCAATTCTGAGTTGCTAGCGCTGATCCTTCAGGTGTTCCAGTAGGAACAAGATCTCCTGGCATTAGAGTAAAAGCAGTAGATAAATATTCTACAAGTGTATAACAATCATAAATCATCAAGCTTGTATTTGTATTTTGTCTCTCTTCATCATTAACAAAGGTTTTAAGAGATAATTTATGCGGATCATCAATTTCATCTTTTGTAACAATAACTGGACCAAATGGACAATGTGTATCCCATGATTTTCCCATGGTCATTGTGTGAGGAGGTCCCCTAAACTGCCAATCTCTGATGGTAAAGTCATTTACTATGGTATATCCATATATACAGTCAGAAGCTTCATCATAATTTACATGCCTACATTCTTTACCCATAATAAAGCCCATCTCACCCTCGTAATCTAACCAATCTGATGCATTGGGTCTATGAACTTTTCCATATGGATCATTTACTGAGGAATTTTGTTTATTAAAAATGTTTGGGTACTGTTCTTGCAGCTCTACTTCATTGCTGTGATGATCTTTTAAATCCTTAGCCTCTTCAATATGCTTTTTATAATTTAATCCAACAGCAAGTATTTTATTGGGAGTCTTAATTGGTGATTTTATGAAAACATCATCTGGAGATATACCAACAATTGACGACTCAAGAAATTCTTTTGCAGTTTCCAAGCCTTTGTCACCAAGATTTATGAAGTCAATCATATCTGTAGGAAGATTTACTTGAGATAAATCAACAATGTTTTTATCTTTGATGGCTCCGACTCTCGTTTGTTGGTTACTTTTATCTTTAAATCTTAAGAGTTTCATTGTGTAATAAGTATAAATAAATGAGACTGTAAGTATAATAATTTTATGGAAAAAAAATTAAATAAAAATCTTTATAAAAACTTTAAATCAGAATTTGCGCCACATGATCTTCATCATGTTGCTTTTAAAACTACCAATTATGATGAGATGGTAAATTTCTATAAAACTTTATTTGGCTGTGAGCCACTCTATCAAAGCGATCAAATTACATTTTTGGCTTATGACGATGAACATCATAGAGTAGCCATAGCCAATACACTTGATATCTATAATGAATTAAATTTCATAGAGAGAATGGTGATGGGATTTAAGCTCTTTATAAATAGAAAAGTTCCATCAATACAAGGTTTAGATCATCTGTCTTATAGAATAAACCCAATTGAAAAATGGTTTGATTTTTATTTTTCAGCTAAAGACAGAGGCCTTCATCCTCTTTGGACTATTAATCACGGATGGATTAGTGGTATCTATTATGAGGATCCTGATGGCAATCTTATTGAAATCTTTTTTGAGCATTTTAGGAGTGCTGAAGAATTTAAAGAAAATATTTCTCCAGACTTTGAAGATGAACCAATAGGAACAAATATGGATATGGAAGTCCTATATAAAATGTATAAAGATAATGTCCCCTTTGAAAAACTTATCGTTAAAGGCAATACAGTTCCTGATGGTAAAAAAGCTGTATCAGGTTTAGATGCAGTTAAAAATATGACAAAAAAATATAAAGATTGATAATCTAAATGATTGATCACAAAATTACTCTCTATCACGCAAATTGGTCATTCTGCAGTCAAATGGTAAGAGTTGCTCTGAGTGAAAAAGGCTTAGTATTTAAAAAAAAACATATAAAGCTATGTGATCAATATCCTGAAGGTGAAAATATTGATAAGGATTTTCTTGCTATCAATCCTTTAGCAACTGTTCCAGCAATTAAAATAGATAAAGTAATAATATGTGGTAGTGAAGAAATAATTTATCAATTAAATAAACTAGATGGTGAAAACGATATCAACCTGTATCCAAAACATATTGACATCAATGAAATACGATTAAAGGCTTCAGATACAACTATCTCTGAAGGTGTTAAGTTTGCATCAACACTTGGAACGATTATTCCAGTTTTCTCTTCACCACTTATACAGCACATGGTTAAGAAACTCCCATTTAGTTCAATCCTTAAGATATTAAAAAAACATCCACGCAAAGATAGAAAAATGATATTTCTTGCAATGTATTTTGGAAATCCAACAAAGAAATTTCCAAACATGGGTATAAAAAATTATGTTAATGAAATACTCAAATTAGAAAAAACTTTTTCTGACGGCAGAGAATTTTTCTATAACTCTTTTTCTCATGTTGATATAAACCTTATGTGTGTTTTCAACCGGTTAATTGATGTTGGCTTAGAGTCAACAATACTATCAAATAGAACACCTCACCTATCCAGATATTGGGACAATTTAAAATTAAGAGACAGTTATAAAATAGGAATACTAAATTATTACACTGAAAAAGAAGAAAAAGTACTTCATGAATTCCATAAGAATAATGATTCATCTGTTTTAGATAAAATTTTAAAAGAAATTGATTTGGTAGAAGTAAATGAGTAAATATTTTTTTTTACTAGCCTCTATCCTGCTGACCACTAACGTAATTTCATCACCCAATATTCTTATAATTCTTGCTGATGATTTGGGTTGGAATGATGTGAGTTATCACGGAAGTGAAATAAAGACTCCCAATATTGATAAGTTAATTTCTTCAGGTGTTGAGTTAGATAGATTTTATGTACAACCAACCTGCAGTCCTACAAGGGCTGAACTCATGACAGGTAAATCTGCTATGAGATTAGGAATAACAAGGCCAATATCAAAGAATCAGAAACTAGGGTTAGGTCTCGAGGAAAAAATCTTACCTCAGTATTTAAAAGAATTAAATTACAGCACTTATTTATTGGGTAAATGGCATCTTGGCTCTTATATACCTGACTATTTTCCTACAAGAAGAGGTTTTGATTATTTTTATGGTTATCTAACAGGAGGAATTGGTTACTGGGATCATATTCATGGTGGCGGGCATGACTGGCAACGAAATGAAGTTGGTCTTAGAGAAGATGGATATGTGACACAACTTATCAAAAACGACACATTAAAAATTATCGATAATCATGATTTTACTAATCCAATCTTTTTAAATGTAAATTTTGGTGCACCGCATATCCCTAACGAGGCACCAGAGGAATCTGTTCTTAAATTCTCATATATTGAAGATGAAACAAGAAGACTTCATGCTGCGATGGTTCATGAAATGGATAATGCTATCGGTGAAATTATTGCTGCATTAGAAAAAGAAAATGCACTCAAAAACACTATAGTTATGTTTGCCAGTGATAATGGAGGCCTAACTCCTGATGTAAAGCTTAATCCTTCATTTTTATCTATACCTAAAAAGATTGGTGTTTGTGACACTAAAAATAGATTTGGTATAAAAATCTTTCAGTGGATATGTGAAAACTATTCTGGAGGAAGTAGTAATAAGCCTTTGCCTGAAGGAAAAATGTCGGTATCAGAAGGAGGTATAAGAGTTCCCGCTGTAATTTGGTGGCCTGGTAAATTTGAATATTCAAAGAGTGAAAACTTTATTACGATGATGGATGTTTTACCAACTATTCTTGATCTCATTAACTATAACAATGAAATAGAAGTTGATGGGCAATCCCGAGTAAGTGCATTAAATGATAACGATAACTCCGAATCATCAAAATATGTTGTAACTAATATAATTAATGATAAATATGCAGTCATAGAGATGCCTTATAAATTGATTACTTCTGCAGACGGTGACCAACTCTATAACATTATTGATGATCCTTCTGAAAACTTAAATATTGCATCAGAAAATCAAGAAATAGTGTTCAAACTGAAAAATACATTATCTCAATGGAAATTCGGTGAAAATAGATCATTACCAATTTCGGAAGTATTTAAAGATCCAGATTTATTCGGTGGTGAGGAAGACAGAATACCATGGGTTGAAAAAGCTTTTAAAAATGCTGAATCTCAATAAGTTTATAAAATTCTTAAGTATTTTGATAATTGTAAACTCATGCAGTTCTGGATCTGGTTCATCTAATGAAACATCCTCACCAGAACTTGTAATAAGTTATTCAAATCTCAATAACTTAAAAAGCTATGAATTAGTTAATCTAAATATTAATTCAAATCTGAATTGTGAATTTAATATTGCTTCTAATGATATTTATTGGGTAAAAACCACAAACAATAAAAATTTCTTATTTAGAGCGCCTGTAACAATGCAGGTTAGTGAAATAAAAAGTCTAACTATAACTTCTATTTCTTCTTCTGAGTGTCCTTATAAATCTGAAACTATTAGTTTTGAGGTGAGTAGAAATCCAGATCTTTTAAAGTTTTTGCCCTCTCCTCAACCGATAAATGAAGATGAAACAAAATCAGACTTCTTTGTGTCTCATGGATTAGGATTTGGTGGTATTGAAATTAGTGATACATATACTGCAACGATTTGCTACCCAACACCAAACGACTGCACTACTTATGAAAATGAATTATTTGGTCAAGATGCTCATAATATGGCTACTGGTGACTTCAACGCTGATGGTTTTGAAGATATTGTCATTGCATGGGCAATTTTTCCTCACACGGTTGAGTTGAGTCAAAAAATTAATGCGCCTGTAGAAATTTATCTTAATGATGGTCAGGGAAATCTTTATGAAGACAATGCTATTTACAAATTAGGTCAGCCTCCAACTCATCCAGCTCCCTACAGGTTAGCTATTGAAGATTTCAATGGAGATGGAATTGATGATATCTTTGCCGGATCAATGGGTCTTCAATATAGAGATCCAGACTACTCAAATAATTTTATTGAGCCTTACCCAGATCTTTTACTGCTAAGTGATACTAATGGAAAATTTTATGATGCTTCTTCAAATATAGATGACCAAAATGATGGTAATGGAAAGTTATGTGGCTTTAGTCACGATGCTAGTGCTGGTGATTTTGATAATGATGGAGATATTGATATATATGCATGCAATATTCTCCTAGTAAATGATGGATTAGGTTTTTTTACATTCGAAGCTAATTTAGATAGAAATTTACAATTTCAATATGGTAATCCAATGTCCAGTTTAATGGTTGATATTAATAATGATGAATATGATGATCTAATCTTTTGGAATTTTGATAACAGATGGAGCTTTGAAACTAATCCTCATGAAGGACATATAGTTCTTAGTAACGGCTCTCCAAATATTAATGAATGGGAATTAAAAATATTACCTGCGGGTCCCTTTGGAGTAAACCACAACAAATATAATCATGCTGATTGGGGTGACCTCAACAACGATGGATATATGGACGTTGTTGTAGCCGTAACAAGGGACATTCCTTATTATGAAGGTGCGTATTTACAAATCCTTCTTAATGACACCAATGGGAACCTTATAGATGTGACAGAAAATAATTTCCCAGACCAGATACGTGAAGCATCGCATCATGGAGAAGGTAATATTTATCTAAGAGACTTTGATTCAGATGGTGATTTAGACATTTTTCATTCTACTAGAGATTACACAGAAATTAATGGTGCTCATATTGCAATCAACAATGGTAATGGAGTTTTCACCTCCCTAAATGACTCTTATTTACCAAAAAGACCTGTTAAGGATTCATTTTCTAATAATAAATCTATCGCTAAAGGATTGCCTATAAATTTAGACAATGAGGGATGCCTTGATCTAATAAGTGCTGCTGATGTTTGGGGTGATTCAAATAAAACAGTTAATTATTTATATTCTTTAATTAATATAAATTGCAGCTTCTCAAATTAGAGAAAAATCAGTAAAACAGCTAAAATTATCCTTATGAAAAAAGCATTAATTTTAATAGGTTTTGTAGTCTCAATATTTCTAATTGGCTTGGCATCATTAAATTCTCATTCAGTACAAGACAGAATCTTGAATACAGGTTTAAAGAATATACTAGCTGGCGTAGAGCCTTTCTTAGATAAAGAAGACTCTTTAAAGGTTGTTGTTTGTGGTTCAAGATCACCTCTTCCATCTCCAGGAAGAGCTGAAGCGTGTATCCTTGTGGAAGCTGGTGATGATATATATATTTTTGATCTAGGTAATGGGAGTATGGATAACCTTACTCAATTTCAAGTTCCGTGGCCAAATGTAAAGGCAGTTTTAATAACACATATGCATTCAGATCATATCGCAGACTTACCAGATGCTCATCTTCAATCTTGGGTCCAAGGACGAAGTTCACCATTAATGGTTTACGGACCAGAGGGCATAAATCTTGTTACACAAGGATTTGAGTTGGCATACTCAGCCGATTATCAGTACAGAAATGAACATCATGGAGATGAAATGTTACCAATGAGTATTGCGGGATTTAATGCAATTCAACTTATGGATAATCAATTCATTCCAAATGATACTCCGGGATTAGAAATATTACCGTTTGTGGTAGATCATTATCCAGTAAATTCAGCCTTCGGTTTTAAAATATCCTATAAAGGAAGAACGGTGGTTATAAGTGGAGATACTATTCATGATGGAAGTGTTCAAAAGTATTCAAAAGATGCTGATTTATTAGTGCATTCGGCTATTTCAATAGATATAGTTGAAAGGATGAGAGAGATTGCTCCATTGCCACAATTGAACAAAATTCTATTTGATATTCAGGACTATCACACAACCATAAAGGAAGCGGGTGAAATTTCTAGAGATGCTAATGTAAAACATTTACTCATTTACCATGCCATACCTACACCTCGAAATAAAATCATGGAGGATGTTTTTTTTAGGCCGCTTGTTGGCGTATTTGATTCTTACACTCTTTCAGATGATGGAACCAGAGTGATTATGCCAGTGGGGAGTGATGAAGTTATTATTGATCAGATCAATTAATGAAATTATTTCCTTCTGATCTAAATAATCAATATAAAGGTTCAAAATTTGTTCAGTATGGATTGTATCCAATTTTTGCAATTTATATTTTTAGATCTCTTGTACATTTTCTTGCAGAAAATTCAGGTCTTGTTGGTATTGCAACTATTAAAGAATTTCCAATTATCGATGGTTTAGATCCAAATAATATTATTTACTTATTTGCTTCATTATGGGGTGCAACGCAAGTATCGTTGACTGTAATCTTATTAATTATATTTATAAAGTATAAGAATCTTATTCCTCTAATATATTTAATATGTCTACTAGATCAGTGTTTTAGATTAATTTCAGGCTATCTTCATCCTCTTGGTGAAGATTATTATATAAATACACCACCAGGTGTTATTTCAAATATACCAGTATTGTTATACTTAATTTTTATGTTTTATTTATCATTAAGAGGAAATTCTAAACATGATTGATTTATATACATCACCAACCCCAAACGGTCATAAAATATCTTGTGCATTGGAAGCAATGGACCTCGATTACAATGCAATACTCGTTAATTTAATGGAAGGTGAACAACATAAACCCGACTTCCTTGAGATAAGTCCAAATGGAAAGATACCCGCAATTATTGATCAAGAAAATGGTTTTAAGCTTGCTGAATCAGGTGCAATCTTAATATATCTAGCTGATAAAACTGGGCTCCTGCTTCCAACAGATAAAGAAAAAAGAGCACGAACTATAGAATGGCTAATGTTTCAAATGGGTCATATTGGTCCAATGATGGGTCAAGCTAATGTCTTTTTTAGATATTTTCCTGAAAAACTCCAACCTGCTATTGATAGATATCAAAATGAATGTAGAAGACTCTTTGAAGTCCTTGATAATAATTTAAAGAATAATGAATGGGTTGCTGGTGAATACTCCATTGCTGATATTGCTAATTGGTGCTGGGTTAGAACGCACAACTGGTCAGGGGTTTCTATAGATGGTTTAGAGCATCTAGATAGATGGAAAAATGCAATGTATGAACAGCCTGGGATGAAGGCTGGCATAAAAGTACCAGTTCCTGTAGAGAACATCTTAAAAGATGCTGAAAAAGCTGAAGAGTTTTCAAAAAATACTGAAGGAATAGTTACTAAGTAAAGAACAAATTTCTATTTTTATAACGGGTAATTACTTATTTCTTGTAAATAAATTCCTAAAAAATGGCCATACCCAAATAATTTTTAAGAAATGTTTTGGGGAAAGCCTGCTCATAAGGTCATAAAAATGCGCATCGGCTCCAATCAAGATACGTTTATTTTTCTTTTTAATATTTTTTATTATTACTTTAGCGGCATATTCAGGCGATGATGGAGCATTGTTTTTAAATTGATCTGCCGCTTCTTCAATAGTTGATGCATTTGCACCAAAAATAGCAGCACCTGCATCATCAGCCTCAAAGCTCTTGAATTTTGATGCATGGTATATGTTTGTTCCAATGTGTCCTGGAAACACACAATAAACCTCAACTGGTGATTCAGCCATTTCCATTTCTAGAGCCAGGGACTCAGTAAATGCTTTGACACCAAACTTTCCAACGTTATAAATAGATTGTTTCGGGACACTAAAAAGGCCAAAAATTGATGAAGTATTAACAATTGCTGATACTGGTCTTTTTCGAAGATGGGGTAGAAAAACAGTACTCATCTGAATAACTGAATTAAGGAGGATATCCATACCAAAATTCCAATCATCCTCATCAACTTCATCAACAGTTCCAACCACCGATAAGCCTGCATTATTAAAAATAATATCAATATTGTTATGCAGTTCAATTATCTTATCTGGAAGTTCATTTATCCTATCTTTATCTCTTAGATCAAAGTTATGTGTTGAAACAGAAATATTTTTTGAACTTAAAAGAGACTTTGTCTCTTCAAGTGTTTCATTATTCCAATCAACTAACGCTAAGTTACACCCCTCCTCAGCAAGCTGAAGAGCCAATGCGCGACCTATTCCAGATCCAGCACCAGTTATTAAGGCAACTTTGTTATTAAAATCTTTCATATAGAAATTCTTATTAACTTATTCTAAGTCTAAAGCGAATTCTTTTAAAATCTTTAGATCAACTAACTTAAGGACTTTTTTATTTGTTCTTCTTAAATATATCTTTGGAGCACATCCATTGTCATATGCCTCTTTCCACCTCAGTGCACAAACACACCATGAGTCCCCTTCTTTTAAACCAGGAAAATTAAATTCAGGTCTAGGAGTAATTAAATCATTTCCTTGATCAAAGGAAAATTGTAAAAATTTATCATTTATAAGACAGCAAACTATATGAAGCCCTTGATCATATTCATTAGTATTACAAAAACCATCTCTAAAAAAACCAGTTATTGGATCTGAGCAGCATTCGTGAAGGACTTCATCAAAAATATTTAATTGATTCACTTTTTATTTAAGTTCTTCAGATCAAAATATAAATAAACTGCACCAAATAAAATGAATGCCCCAAAGAAATATAGTGCTAATGTCTGGGCTGTCTCCATATCAAGTCTGCCTGTTTGATATAAGAAAAGAATCACTGATGTTGAAAAACCAAGAATGACTAAAACTATTGTCGCTATTAATTTGTTCTTATTCATAAGTAGATATTATTTATTATAATAAAACAATGGCTAATCCATCCACTCTTTATCCAAAAATTGAACCTTTTAATACTGGTTTCTATAACGTTGATGGACATCAAATTTACTATGAGCAATGTGGAAATCCTAATGGAAAACCTGCTGTTTTTCTTCATGGAGGACCTGGTGGAGGTGGTAGTGAGGAGGTAAGAAGATTTTTTAATCCTGAAAAGTATAGACTTATAGTTTTTGATCAAAGAGGTTGTGGAAGAAGTAAGCCTCATGCATGTCTAGAAAATAATACAACATGGCATTTAGTTGAAGACATAGAAAATATTAGAGAATTATTAAATATAGATAAATGGCTTGTATTTGGTGGATCGTGGGGAAGTACACTAGCATTGGCTTACTCTCAAAAATATCCAAAATCAGTATTGGAGATTATTCTAAGAGGAGTATTTCTTTTGAGACAGCATGAGCTTGATTGGTTTTACCAATATGGTGCAAGCCAAATCTTTCCTGAAGCTTGGCAAGAATATATTAATATTATTGATTATGATAAAAGGGATAATTTAATTCTTGCTTACCAAGAAATATTTGCAAGCAACGATGAAGAAAAAAAATTGAATGCTGCAATCACATGGTCAAAATGGGAAGCGGCAACCAGTAATTTAAATTACAAGGAAAGTCAGATTACAGAATTTACAGATCCAAAATTTGCTTTAGGGTTTGCTCAAATTGAAAACCACTATTTTGTAAACAAAGGTTTTTTTGAATATGAGAATCAATTACTAGATGGTATTGATAATATACGTCATATACCATGCGTAATAATTCAAGGAAGATATGATATTGTTTGTCCAATTTCTACAGCATGGGAACTTTCAATGAAGTGGCCGGAAGCTGAATTTAAGGTAGCTAAAAACTCTGGTCACTCAGCTTTTGAAGATGAAATAGCAGAAACTCTAATTCAATATACTGATAAATTTTCTAAAACTTAATCCGGAAGGTCGTTTGGATTTATTACATCATAATTAGCTAAACTAACGAGATCATCTTTTTTTATAATCTTAATAGTGTTCTCAATGGTGTTTACAGAGGTTGAAAAAATTGCAGCATTTATACTGGGAAAAGATCTTTCAAGAACAAGACCATATGATTTTGCGAAAGCATTAAAATTAACTTTATTTTTGAAAACAACCTCAATGGAGCCATCTGTAAAATAAATATTTTTATTATTATCTATCAATACTTTTAATTCTCTTTTAGGGATGGAAATATCTACTTGATCAGATTTTATTTTAGAATTAATACTGTTGAACAAAGATCCCTTTTCTAACTCATAAGCATAATTACCAATTACAACAATACCCTGCCCTGAAATATCATCATTTCTGAGGTTTATGGCATAAGATTCCAAAACTAATGAATATTCTTTTTCATATGAATTAATCGATTGAATTTGGACAGTATTCTTTTCTTGGTTTAGATAGACCGGTTCAGATCGTTTAATTTTTCTTTCATTAGAATAAGACAAAGTCTGCAATGGAATAAATGTTAATAAAAATAATCCTATATATAAAAATCTAATCATTTTTTAATTACCCCAAACCCTAATAGCCCAATTATTTAGAGTTCCTTCATCATCGTTATCAGTATAATCGATAATTTTTAGTTTCCAGTCACCTGTAATATTTTCTCCATAAAAACCATTAACCCCTATAACTGACCATGATCCATTTGGGTTTCCGGAAATATTAGTAAAGGGTTGTAATATATTCATTTCGGTTCCTTGTGGTGAAACAAGCATAATCCCTAAATCTCTTGGTGTTTCTTTTGTTAAATAAACAGCTAACTGAATATATTCAACAAAATTGTTTGTTGTTGTAGGATTATATGAAATTGTATTATCTATAAGAGTAAAACTTGGAATTAGTTGATTCTGCGTGGCTTCTGGTGAGTATGACCAACCATAAGAATTAAATGTACCAAGTGAGCCTAAGGCATAAGAAGAAGCAAAATCGAGCGCACTATCTAAATCAAATGCACCGAAACCATACCAATTATGGAAATGATATCCTGCTGCATTGGTTTCCCATTCATACTGAACAATATCACTTCTAGTATAGGATCTATCTTCATCTACTTTTCTAGCTGAATTTGCAATTACATGTTTGACCTCTCTCCATGTGAGATCTGGATATGCTTCTAAAAGTACTGCTATAGCACCAGCCACACTTGGAGCAGCTGATGATGTTCCATTAAACGAAGAAGTATAATTACAACTTGGGTTATCTGGATGTGGATTTGAGCTATTATTAAAAGCATTACGATTACTTGAATTAGAACTAACATATCCAACATCACATGATGATTGATCTGTAGTCATAACGGCTGGCTCAAAATACTTATCAGCACCAGACCATCCTAAATCATAGTTATAACCGTATTCGCCACCAGTTCCTGACACCCAAATGGATGGATCAGTAGTTGAATAAGAAGATTTAATTCCATCTGCGCCAAGAGCCCCTACAGCAATGATGTAGGGAATTGTATGTCTTACGTCTTGGAATCTTGTTGTACAGCCCATTGCTCCGTCATCATCTACACCCTCTTCTCCACAAGCTGAACCATTAGTAGCATAACTTCCGAAACCATTTCCCATAGATTTAACATAGATACCGCCCTTACCGTCTCTAAGATTATTAACACCATTAATTAATGCATTATTAGTAATTGTGTTAGGTAAATTCCCAGTTGGAAAAGAGAATGTCCCAGTAGAGCTGTTGTAACCTGTTACACCATAGCTCATATTAAATATATCTGCTGAAACAATTGAATTATCCAGACCCCAAGAAAATGCCTGGTTGCTTGATGATCCCCATCTTAAATAATTATAACCAACTAAACTTGCATCAGGTGCGACTCCTCTTCCACCCTTATTATTCCAGCCTTTTGAGGCAATAATTCCAGCGACACTAGTGCCATGATCACCACTTGTATATTCACTTGTAGGATCATTTGTTCCAGTAACGAAATTATATGATTTCCCCAGTAGAACATTTGGCGAGAGATCTTCATGAGCTATTTCAAGTCCGCCATCTAACACAGAAACTATTAGATCTTTCCCTGTGTAGCCTGATGAAATTGAATTGGTTGTATTTAAGTCTTGATCTAGAACACCAGCAATTGATCCAAAATTCTTTTGGCCTGTATTTTCAAGATGCCATTGATATTTATACAAAGGATCAGTATTTAAATTGATTGTTAGTTTTGCTGTTGATTCATTACCAGCACCATCACTTACTTTAAATGTTATTTCTTCAATAGCTACATCTGTATATGAAGTATCATAATTTAATTCTCCAGAGGTCTCATTAACGGATGAGGTTCCATATATGCCATCAGTTTCAATAGAAAAAGATGGAGATCTACCATCAATAACATAACTTTGAAGCTGAATACTTAATGAATTAGTTGTTTTGGGTAATAGATTTAAATCTCCTGATGTTGGTATCGCTTCAGCAATTACATCATTAAGATTAATTGTAAATTCTTGAGTTACGGTAAACGCACCATCGGAAACGTTAACTTTAATTTTATAAGTAGCTTGAGTTTCATAATCAGGATTTGAAATAAAATAAATGTTACCTTCAGAGTCTATCCTAAATAATGAGCCATCTTCGAAGTCAGAAACAATTTCAAAAGTAAAAGAATTATTTGTATCTAGGTCAGAAACTGATATCTGTCCTACGCTTGATATATTTTCATTGATAGTAAATGAGCTGTTTCCAATTATAGGCGCATTATCATTAACATCATTTATTTGAATGGTTACAAACTCTGATGCCGATGCAACTCCATCACTAACTGTTACTGTTCCTGAAAGTGAGGTCTCTATTTCATAATCAGGAGCTGAAGCGAAGGAAAGTCTTCCAGTATCACTTATAGTTAAATATGTTCCGCCTTCAATAGGATCATCAACCTCAATAGAGTAAGTCATAGGAACAGGATTTGGACATGCGCTTGAGCCAGGTGTAACTGAAGGTGTCCCTGGTACATCTGCATCAGTTACTACAATGCAGCCAACATCTGTTTGATTCTCATCTGCATTCACTGGAAGCCCAACTATTTCAGGTGGACTATCATTCATATCAGTGATTCCTACTCTCACAGCTATACTGTCAGTCAAGCTAGTGTTTAACGAAGATCTTGCAACAATCTCAACAATGCCGGAACTATTTACATCACTCTCTTCATCTGGTGGATCTATAAATGTAAGAGTTCCATTTGAATCAATTTGAACCAGATCTACGATTGAATTATCACCATAACCTTCTGGATATTGAAGTTCATAAGTTATGGTATCTGAAGATCCTCCAGAAGCAGGAAAATCTCCTATAAATGTTACATTTTCCTCTACAGATACTTCTCTAACATACTCTCCATATGAAAAGAAAGGACACGTTACAGAAGTTCCATCTCCTACAGTG
>CACJKN010000009.1 GCA_902594005.1 uncultured SAR86 cluster bacterium
CTGAGGAACTATATTTACAGTTTTCCTCTTTCTTGGACCTGTGTAAGTAAATTGAACAACACCTGATTCTTTTGCAAATAATGTGTGATCCTTACCCATTCCAACATTTACACCTGGATGAGTGTTTGTTCCTCTTTGTCTGATAATTATTTCACCGGCCTTCACAAGCTGACCACCAAACCTTTTAACTCCGAGTCTTTTAGACTGGGAATCTCTACCATTCTTACTGGAACCACCAGCTTTCTTATGCGCCATTATTTACTCTCAAGTTTAATTTTATTTATCTCTATCTTAGTATATTTAGCTCTATGCCCCTGTTTACGCATACTATGCTTTCTTCTTCTAAATCTAAGAATTGATAATTTAGTTCCTTTAACTTCGTCAATAATCTTTGCAGAAACCTTTACATTTGAAAGGTATGGCTGCCCTATTTCGACAGTCTTGTCATCAGAGTATAGAAGTACATTATCAAAAGTGATCTTTTTTTTATCATCGGATATAAAATCAATTAGAAGAGTTTGACCCTCTTCTACTTTGTGCTGTTTTCCACCTGTTTCAATTACTGCGTACATTATTAAATCCGAAAGTTGGCAAAATATACGCTGATATGCGGAATTTATCAATAGTTAGGTATAATTTTTAATCCAAATCATTAACATGCCTAATTTAAGTAAAAATCTAAAAAAAGATCTCAAAAAAGTTGAAAGCTTGATGAGGAAGAATTTAAGTAAGGAGCCTGTGGTTAAGGACCTTTATGATTACATTTTTGATAAATCTGGAAAGAAGGTGCGAGCATCTATAAGTCTAATTAGCTCTTATGGAATGAATAAAAATCAGCAAAATAGAGTAAAGCTCGCAGCTATCATTGAACTTCTACATACTGCAACACTTGTTCACGACGATATTATTGATAATTCTGACCTTCGAAGAGGTAAAACAACTGTAAATGTTGCTTGGTCAAACTCACATGGCGTGCTAATAGGTGATTTTATTTACTCCAAAGCTTTTATGCTGATGAATGAAATAGGTAATTTCAAAGTAATTGATGAGCTGAGCTCTGCTACTAATAAAATTGCTGAGGGTGAATTAATGCAGCTTGCAAATAAAAATAATTTAGATACCTCACTCCACCAACTAAAAAAAATTAGTTATTATAAAACTGGGAGATTATTTGAAGCCTCTGCAAAAAGTGCTGCAATGCTTTCTGGTAAATCAACCTCATTTATTGAGAATATTTCAAAAGCTGCAAAACTTATTGGAATTGTATTTCAAGTAAGAGATGACTTGCTTGATTATGGAATAAGTAAAGGAAATATTGGAAAGCCGGAAATGCAAGATATCCTTGAGGATAAAATAACTTATCCACTCTTTTTCGCGCTTAAAAGTTCAAGCAAAAAAGATAGTTCAAAGATCTTAAAAAAACTAAAAAATAAAGACTTTAGTGTAGAGGAAGTAGCAGACTTTGTTTCTTCTTCGAGTGCTTTTAATAAATGTAATTCTCTAATCCAAAGCTATAGTAATGAAATTAGTAAATGCATCAATAAGATATCTAATAAAGAAATTCGTGATGAGATGTTAAACTTGTCTCAAAGCTTAAAAAATAGATATGAATAAAGTATTTAAACCTAAAGACTGCTATTCAAAAGAAGACCTTGTTGATTGCGGATTTGGTCAACTATTTGGTGAAGGCAATGGCAGGCTTCCAGTAGATCCAATGCTTATGTTTGATCGAATCACTAAGATAAATAATACTGGTGGTAAATATTCAAAAGGCGAGGTTTATGCAGAGCTCGATGTAAATCCTGATCTCTGGTTCTTTGATTGCCATTTCAAAGAAGATCCTGTTATGCCGGGGTGCCTTGGGCTTGATGCAATGTGGCAATTGCTTGGTTTCTTTCTATGCTGGAGTGAATTACCTGGGATTGGAAGAGCTTTAGGAGCTGAAAAAGTTAAATTCTTTGGCCAGGTGCTTCCAACAGCAAAAAAAGTTAATTATGTTCTTGATATAAAAAGAGTTGTAAATCGTGGAGCTGTAGTTGGTTTTTCTGATGCTGATATGTTTGTAGATGATAAACATGTTTATTCAGCAGATAACCTTAAAGTAGGCCTTTTTGCTGACCCAAGCAAGTTTTAAAATGCGTGAAGTTGTTGTTACAGGAATGGGATTAATATCCTGTATTGGTAATGATTTAGATACTGTTTCAAAAAATCTTAAGGCAGGTAAATCTGGTATTAAATTAAATCAAGAATATGTTGATATGGGTTTTAGGAGCCATGTATGTGGATCTATTGATATAGATTTGAAGCCATTAATTGATAGAAAAGTTTTAAGATTTATGGGTAATGCATCTGCATATGCTTATCTCGCTGCTAAAGATGCTCTCACGGATGCTGGGCTAAATGAAGACGATATATCTTCTCCACGTATTGGTCTTGTTGCTGGTTCTGGAGGAGCTTCTTCTGCAATTCAGATAGAGGCTGCAGACATAACTAGATCTAAAGGACCAAAACGAGTTGGGCCCTATGCTGTTCCTAAAGCAATGGGAAGCACTGTTTCTGCTGTTTTATCAACAGCATTAAAAATTAAAGGTGTTAACTATTCGATTACTTCGGCTTGTTCGACAAGCGCGCACTGTATTGGTCACGGAGCAAACCTTATTCAAAACGGTTTACAGGATATTGTGATTGCTGGTGGTGGTGAGGATGAGCATTGGTCGTCATCATCTCTGTTTGATGCAATGGGAGCATTAAGTTCACAATTTAATGAGCAGCCAACGCTAGCATCAAGACCATTTGATAAAAATAGAGATGGTTTTGTAATAGCAGGTGGTTCTGGGATGGTAATACTTGAAGAAAAAGAAAATGCATTAAAAAGAGGTGCAAAGATTTATGGAACTCTTAAAGGCTTTTGTGCAAATTCAGATGGTTATGATATGGTTGCTCCCTCTGGAGAAGGAGCTGCTAGATGCATGAGTGAAGCCCTCTCTCAGTATGGACAACAAGTAGACTACATTAATGCACATGGAACAAGTACTCCGGTAGGAGATATTGCTGAAATAAATGCAATTAAAGAGGTATTCAGTACCCAAAATCCCTACTTAAGTTCAACGAAATCCCTTACAGGCCACTCACTAGGAGCAACTGGAGCTCAAGAAGTTATTTATTCAATGATAATGATGAATGGAGGTTTCATTTCTCCTTCAATAAATGTTGAAGATGCCGTAGAAGAAATTGGTGATATTAATTTAGTAACTAAAGAAAACAATGAAAACATTAATTCATTTATGAGTAACTCATTTGGTTTCGGCGGGACAAATGCATGCTTAATATTTAGTAAAGATTAATTCATCTATCAATGAGGAGATAAATATGTTTAGTCATATAATGATTGGGACAAATGACATTGAGGAATCACGAGTATTCTACGATAAATTATTTGAAGTTCTTGGTGCAAAGCCTGGAAAAATGATCCCAAGCCGTACTGGCTTAAAAAGATATTTTTATAACTTTAAAGATACAAGTTTTGCAATATCTGAACCTCTTGACGGGAAAGAAGCGACTGTTGCAAATGGAGCTACGATTGGATTTAACTTGGAAAGTGTTGAGCAAGGAGACCTATGGCATATGGCTGGAGTTCAAAACGGTGGAACTTCCATTGAAGAACCTCCTGGTGTTCGTGAATATGATGACTATAGTTTTTACTTAGCTTACTTAAGAGACCCAACCGGGCATAAGTTATGTGGACTGATGAGAGTTAAATAAAGTTTATTTCTTTTCAATTTTCTCTAGAAAATCTTTTGGCAAGTCCTCTGATACTGAATTTGGAAAGTCAGCAGGTCGCTTTTCCAAAAATGAGGTTACTCCTTCCCTAGCATCTCCAGACTTACCTCTAGAGCTTATGAAAATACTTTCCAAATCATGCGATCTATCAGGTCCATTATCTCCAAGCGAAGTCCAAAATAATCTTCGTGCCATCGCAACTGAAACAGGAGCAGATTTCTTTGCAAGATCTTTGCAATAATCTAGAGATTTCTGAAGCATTTCATCATCTTCAAAAATATATGAAACAAGCCCAATCTCTTTGGCTTCGTTAGCATCAATAATCTTTCCAGAGAAGCAAAGCTCTAAGGCTTTTGATATGCCTACTATTTTTGGAAGGAACCATGAGCTACTGGCATCATTCACAATTCCTCTATTTAAAAAAACAAATCCGAACCTTGCACTTGTTGAAGCAATTCTAATATCTGCTGCCAGTTGCAGAGTTGCTCCAACACCTACAGCGGGACCATTACAGGCCGTTATAATTGGTTTAAGTGACTTATACATTCTGAGTGTCAAAATACCGCCAGCATCTTTATTGTAATCTTGAGGATATTCTTCAGATGTATCAAATTTATCGACAAAGGTATTTTCTCCTCCTGAGAGATCAGCACCTGCACAGAATGCCCTTCCAGAACCAGTTATAAGTGTTGCTCTTATCTTGTCATCATTATCTATGACGTCAAAAGCATCACAAAGCTCTTCCATCATAGTTAAAGTAAATGCATTGAGTTTCTCTGGTCGATTCAGCTTTATCAAAGCAACCGAATCTTGAGTTTCAAATTTTATGTGCTTGTAATTCAAAGTCTAGAAAGGGATATCTTCTTCTGAGAATTCGCCATTGTCTTGATTTACATTCTCTTCACTCATGCCTGAGTTATTATTTTCAAAGGAGGATCCTGAAGAATCGCCTCTTGAATCAAGCATCGTAAGCTCTTGTCCCAAAACCTCAGTTGTATATCTATCATTTCCTGCCTGATCTTGCCATTTTCTTGTTTGCAATTTGCCTTCAACATAAACTTTAGATCCTTTATCAAGATATTGTTCTGCAATCTCAGCAAGTTTTCCAAAATATACGACCCTATGCCACTCAGTCTTTGTTTTTAAATCGCCGCTGTCTTTATCTTTCCATGATTCCGAAGTTGCCAAACTTAAGTTGGCTACTGCGGTATTGCTTTGGGTATACTTCATGTCTGGTTTTTGACCTAAATTACCTACTAAAATTACTTTATTTACACCTCTACTCATATTTACCTCTTATAATATTAAAAGTTTAACCCATATTTCTTATTACATACATTTTAAATGAAAAGCATATCAATTAAAGGTGCTCGTACTCATAATTTAAAAAATATTGATGTTGATATTCCTAGAAATAAACTTGTTGTAATTACTGGATTATCTGGATCAGGAAAGTCGTCTTTAGCGTTTGATACCTTGTATGCAGAGGGTCAGAGAAGATATGTTGAATCACTCTCGGCATACGCCAGACAGTTCTTATCAATGATGGAAAAGCCTGACGTTGATCAAATTGAAGGGCTTTCTCCAGCTATTTCTATAGAGCAAAAATCTGCGTCTCATAATCCTAGGTCAACTGTAGGAACTGTTACTGAGATTTATGACTACTTAAGACTTCTCTACTCTCGAGTTGGTACTCCTAAATGTCCAGATCATGACATTGAGCTAAAAGCTAAATCTATTTCTGAAATTACCGATCAGATATGTAGTTTTGAGGAAGGCCAAAAAATAATGATTATTGCTCCAATAATTAGAGGAAAAAAAGGAGAACATCTTGCTGTTTATGAAGACCTTCGACAAGAAGGTTTTGTGAGAGCTAAAGTTAATGAAAAGATTTATTCATTAGATGAATTTCCAGAGTTAGAAAAAAATAAAAAACATAATATTTCAGCAGTTGTAGATAGGCTTGTAATAAAAAATAATGAAGAATTTAGGCAACGTGTAGCAGAGTCAGTTGAGACAGCCTCAAACTTTTCCGATGGAATAATTGAAATAGACTTTATTGATGGAAAGAATGAATCTATTCTATTTTCAACAAATTTTTCTTGTCCAGAGTGTGGTTATTCTATTCCTGAGCTTGAGCCAAGAATGTTTTCTTTTAATAGCCCTTTTGGAGCATGCGATGCGTGTGATGGACTTGGCATAATTCAATATATTGATCCCTCAAAACTTATTCCAGATGAGGATGTCTCAATAAATAATGGAGCCATTAAGGGATGGACAAGAAGAAATAGATTTTATTTTTATCAACTAAAGTGTCTTGCAAAGCATTATGATTTCTCGCTTACAACTAAGTGGTCAGATCTAGATGAAAAATATAAAGATATTATTCTTTGGGGAAGTGATGATGTCATAGATTTTTCAAAAAGATGGCGAAGTGGGAGTAGGTTAGTTAGGAAACACAAGTTCGAAGGTGTAATTGTAAATACGCAAAGACGATTTAGAGACACAGATTCAGAATTTATGAGGAATGAGCTATCTAAACTTCTTTCTGATAAAAATTGTGATGCATGTGATGGTTCTAGACTAAGAAAAGAATCTAGAAATATCTTCATCGAAAATACTCCCATTAATCAAATAACTGAAATGAGGATAAATGAAAGTCTCAAATTCGTATCAGAGTTAAATCTTATTGGTAACAAAAAAAAGATTTCTGAGAAAATACTTAAAGAAATTAATGATAGGCTATCGTTTCTTGAGAATGTTGGTCTTGGATATCTTGCTCTAGATAGAAGTGCAGAATCTTTATCAGGTGGAGAAGCTCAAAGAATTAGACTGGCTAGTCAAATTGGCTCCGGCTTGGTGGGAGTTACATATATTCTAGATGAGCCAAGCATAGGACTTCATCAAAGAGATAATGGGAAATTAATAGAAACGCTTAAAAATTTAAGAGACCTTGGTAATACCGTAATAGTTGTAGAACATGATGAGGATGCAATGCGTGAGGCTGACTATATTATCGATATGGGCCCTGGCGCAGGAGTTCATGGTGGAAAAGTATGTGCTGAAGGAGACTTTGAAAAAATTATTAAAGATAAAAAATCTATAACTGCAAAATTTTTATCTAAAAAAAGAGAGATCAAAGTCCCAAAAAAGAGGTCAAAACATCAAGACAAATTTATTGAAATTAAGTCTGCATTTGCTAACAACTTAAATAATATAGATATTGAGATACCTATTGGGCTATTTACTGCAGTTACAGGAGTATCTGGCTCCGGAAAATCATCACTAATTAATCAAACTCTTCTTCCAATGAGTTCTTTTATGCTTAATAGAGCAAACCTTAAAAAAGAAGTTAAATGTAAAGAAATAAGAGGTCTTGAGCATCTGGATAAAGTTATTGATATTGACCAATCGCCGATAGGAAGGACTCCACGCTCCAATCCTGCAACTTACATTGGATTATTTTCAAATATTAGAGATCTTTTTGCTCAAACTATTGAAGCGCGAGCAAGAGGATATAAGCCTGGAAGATTTAGCTTTAATGTTAAAGGTGGAAGATGTGAGTCATGCCAAGGAGATGGTCTTATCAAAGTGGAAATGCACTTTCTAGCCGACGTTTATGTCACATGTGATGTTTGTCATGGTTCAAGGTATAACGATCAAACTCTGGAAGTAAAATATAAAGATAAAAATATAAGCGATGTTTTAAATATGACAGTCGAGGATGCTTTGTCTTTCTTTGATCAAATCCCAGCAATTAAGAATAAACTCAAAACTTTAAATGATGTAGGTCTTGGCTATATTACTCTTGGACAATCTGCTACCACCCTTTCGGGCGGAGAAGCTCAGAGAATAAAGCTTGCTAAGGAACTATCAAAGAGAAGTACAGGTAAAACTTTATTTATTCTTGATGAACCAACAACTGGACTTCACTTTCATGATATTGAACTACTATTAAAAGTTTTACATAGGTTAAAAGAGCAAGGAAATACTATCATTGTTATTGAGCACAATTTAGATGTGATTAAAACCGCAGATTGGATTATAGATTTAGGTCCTGAAGGAGGAAGTCAGGGCGGAGAGTTGGTTGCTAGTGGTACACCAGAAAAAGTATCAAAAAATAAGAAATCTTTTACAGGGAAATACCTTAAAGGGATGCTTAGCTAACTTCAGATTCCTTAAGCTCAGGTACTTCAGTTTCAGCATCTTCAGTCGATCTATCGACCCACTCAACAAAAGCCATATCAGCCTTATCACCAGGCCTGAAGCCAGCTTTAATTATTCTAAGATAGCCCCCGGGTCTAGAAGATGATTTTGGGCCAATCTCTTCAAATAATTTACCGACTGATTTTTTACATCTAAGCTTATCAAAAACTCTTCTTCTGTTCGCTACTGAGTCGTTTTTAGAGACAGTAATTAGGGGCTCAAGATATTTTTTTAGCTCTTTCGCTTTTGGAACAGTTGTTTTTATAATCTCATGTTCTATAAGAGCAAGAGATAAGTTCTTAAACAAAGCTTTTCTATGTGCTGAGTTTCTATTTAATTTTCTGCCTGATTTCTGATGTCTCATTTTTTAACCCATCGGTGGCCAGTTATCTAACACCATACCTAAAGAAAGTCCTTTTGAAGCTAGGACATCTTTAATCTCATTAAGAGACTTTTTACCAAGATTAGGTGTTTTTAGAAGATCAAATTCAGATCTTTGAATTAAATCACCAATTAAGAAAATACTTTCTGCTTTTAAACAATTAGTTGACCTTACAGTTAGCTCAAGTTCTTCTATAGACCTAAGGAGTAGTGGGTCAAAGTCATTTTGCTCTTTTTTAGCTTCTTGTTCTGCAATTGCTTCTAAATCAACAAAGGCTGCAAGTTGTTGCTGCATTATAGTTGCAGAATGTTCTATAGCCATTTTTGCATCGATAGTCCCATCAGTTTCTAACTCAAGTATTAATTTATCTAAGTCTGTTCTTTTCTCAAATCTTGCATTCTCCACAGAGTAAGAAACTCTTTTTACTGGACTAAATGAAGCGTCTACTTTTAAACCTCCTACAGTATTATTTTCATCATCTCTAATATCTGCAGGCTCATAACCTCTTCCAGTTCTTACAAAAACTGACATATTTAATTTAACTTTATCTACAAGTGAAACAACATGATGATCGGCATCTGTTAACTCAACATTTCCAGGAGCCTCAAATGAAGAAGATGTTACTTCGCATGGTCCATCAACAGATAGTTTAAGTTCTGCTTCATTTCCTTCAATTAGTTTCACTGGCATATCTTTAAGATTCAATAGAATATCTATTACGTCCTCTCTAACTCCCTCAATTGTTGAATACTCATGAGAAATACCATCGATCACAACATCTGTTACAGCAGCACCAGGCATTGATGAAAGAAGAATCCTTCTTAAGGCATTACCTAGCGTATGACCAAAGCCTCTCTCAAGCGGCTCTAGCGTTACCTTCGATACAGTATCTGAAACATTGTCGACTTGTATCTCGGTTGGTACTAATAAATCTATTACTGATATTTGCATAATTACCTCTAACCCTCTTATTTTGAATAAAGCTCAACTATAAGATTTTCATTTATTTCTGTACTTAGATCAGTTCTATCTGGTACTGATTTAAATACGCCCCTAAAATTCTTTGCATCTACTTCAAGCCAATTGCACTCTTCTCTTTGTGCTGCTAGATCTAAAGCTGATTGGATTCTTAATTGGCCCTTCTTATTTTCTCTAACTTCAATCACATCTTCAGACTGAACTTGGTATGAAGGTATATTTACTGTACTGCCATTAACGAGTATTGCTTTATGAGAAACAAGTTGTCTTGACTCTGCACGAGTACATCCAAATCCCATTCTATAAACAACATTATCTAATCTTTGTTCTAAGTAAGATAAGAGGTTTTCACCTGTATTACCTTTAGACTTTGCAGCTTTCTTATAATAATTTCTAAACTGTTTCTCTAAAACTCCATACATCCTTCTTACTTTTTGTTTTTCTCTAAGCTGTAATCCATAATCTGACAACCTACCTCTTCTGAGCCCATGAACTCCCGGCGCAGTTTCCATATTACATTTAGATTCAACAGCTCTAACACCGCTCTTCAAATAAAGATCTGTACCTTCTCTTCTCGAAAGCCTTAATGATGGTCCTCTATATCTAGCCATTATTCTCTCCTAAACTCTTCTCTTTTTTGGTGGCCTGCATCCATTATGAGGAAGAGGTGTAACGTCAGTTATGCTCTTTATCTTAAGACCACATGCATTTAATGATCTAACTGCAGACTCTCTTCCAGCTCCAGGGCCTTTAACTTTTACATCTAAACTTGTCATACCGAAATCTTCTTTAGCAACAGTTCCAACTTTTTCGGCAGCAATTTGAGCTGCAAAAGGCGTGCTCTTTCTTGAGCCTCTAAAACCAGAGCCACCAGAAGTAGCCCAACATACAGCATTACCCTGCTTGTCAGTAATAGTAATGATAGTGTTATTAAATGAAGAGTGAATATGTGCCACTCCTTCACTTATTACCCTTTTTGTCTTTTTACTTTTAGCCATTCTTTATCCTCTCATAGGCTTTTTAGGGCCTTTTCTTGTTCTTGCATTAGTCTTAGTTCTTTGGCCTCTAGTTGGAAGCTTTCTTCTATGTCTAATTCCTCTGTTGGTTCCTAAATCCATTAGTCTTTTAATGTTTACGCTGACTTCTCTTCTTAAGTCTCCCTCTAATGTATATTTTGCAACCTCTCCTCTTACTTTTTCTAGTTCATCTTCAGAAAGATCAGAAACCTTTTTAGAATATTCAAGGCCTAAGGCATCGCAGATATCTTGCGCCCTCTTTCTACCAATGCCGAAAATATGAGTAAGAGAAATCTCTATGTGCTTATTTTCTGGAATATTTACACCTGCTATTCTTGCCATAATATTTAACCTTGTTTTTGCTTATGTTTTGGGTCAGTTTTACAAATTACAAATAAAACACCTTTCCTTCTGACTATTTTGCAATCTCTACAAATTTTCTTAACTGATGCTCTTACTTTCATAGTTACCTTCTATAATTCTTTAAATTTGCTTTCTTCATAACAGATGCATATTGACTAGACATCATATGAGATTGAACTTGAGACATAAAATCCATTAAAACCACTACAATAATTAAGATTGAAGTTCCACCTAGATAAAAAGAAACTCCAGCAAAGTTAATTAAAGCAAGTGGCATTAAACATATTAGTGTTAGATAGATACTTCCAAAAACTGTTAATCGAGCTAATACACTATCAATGTAGTTTGAGGTTTGCTCACCAGGTCTTATGCCTGGTATGTAAGCTCCTGATCTTTTCAGATTATCTGCCACTTCTCGAGTATTAAATGTAAGTGCAAGCCAAATAAAGCAGAACGATATAATTAGTGCCGAAAATACTAATACATATAACGGCTGACCAGGATTAAGCGCAAGGGTTAGTGATTGTAAAAATCCAGATGGATCACCTTGGCCAAACCATTGAGTTAATGATTGAGGGAACAACAAGAAAGTACTTGCAAATATAGCTGGTATAACACCAGCCATATTTACCTTAAAAGGTAAGTGGCTTGCTTGTGCTTGCATCATCTTTCTGCCTTGTTGTCTTTGTGCATAGTTAACAGTAATTCTTCTTTGGCCTCTTTCTATAAACACTACTGCCGCAATAACTGCCATAGCTAATACACCAATACCGATAAGAAGTAATATGTTTAGATCACCCTGTCTTGATTGCTCAAGAGCTTGACCAATAGCTCCAGGCATTCCTGACAAAATACTTATAGCAATAATTATGGATATACCATTTCCAATTCCTCTTTCCGAAACCTGTTCTCCTAACCACATTAGGAATATTGTTCCAGCGACTACAGAAGCTACAGTAGATATGTAGAAAGATATGAAAGGTATATCTAAGTATTTAAGACCAGATGCATTTAGAGTGAATGCAAGTGCAGATGCTTGAATAAGAGCAAGTAAAACTGTTCCATATCTAGTAAATTGAGTTATAGCGTTTCTTCCTGCCTGGCCATCCTTTTTAAGCTCCTGCAAATATGGTATTGAGTTAGAAAATAGCTGCATGATAATTGCAGAAGAAATATAAGGTATTACATTTAAGGCAAAAACACTCATTCTCTCTAAAGCTCCACCGGAGAACAAATTAAACATCTCAAGAATGGTTCCTTGATTTTGAGTAAATAAGTCTTCTAATCTTTGAGGATCAATACCGGGAATTGGAATATGGGTACCAATTCGATATATAACTATCGCTAGGATTACAAACCTAATCCTTTTCCATAAATCTGACATGCTACTATTTGCCATTATTAGCTAACTTTGCCTCCGGATTCCTCAATTGATTTAAGTGCACCCTTTGTAACACTTAACCCATTTACATTTAATGCTTTTGAAAGCTTATGATCACCATAGATTTTTACTTTATTAATCTTTTTATTAACAAGTTTTTTCTCTTTGAGAATCTCTAAACTTACTTCCTTCATTCCATCAAGCATTCTTAAATTGATATCTGTCGATAGATTGTTCACTCTAGAAGAAAAACCAAATTTTGGTAGTCTTTGCTGGAGTGGCATTTGTCCACCTTCAAACCATCTAGGTATAGATCCTCCAGACCTAGATTTTTGACCCTTGTGGCCTCTTCCAGCTGTTTTCCCATTACCTGAACCAATACCTCTTCCTACACGTTTTCTATTTGATTTAGTGCCATCATTAGCAAGAGAGTTTAGGGAAAGTGTATTATTTTCTTTAGTCATCTTATCCAACTACCTCAACCATATCTGAAATCTTATTAATCATTCCTCTGTTACTTGGTGTATCTTCAACAGTTACAACTTGATTCAATTTTTTAAATCCTAGCCCTTGAATACATAGCTTATGTTTCTTTATTCTGCCAATGCCACTCTTTATAAGTTTTACTTGGATTGTTTTGCTTGCAGTCATAGCACTTCCTCTACTTTCTTACCTCTTCTTTCGGCAACCGTTTCAGGAGATTCCATTGATTTGAGGCCATTTATCGTAGCCATAACAACATTAATAGGATTAGTTGAACCGTAACATTTAGCTAGAACATTTTGGACTCCAACGAGTTCAAGAACTGCTCTCATAGCACCACCTGCAATAATACCTGTACCTTCTGCAGCAGGCTGCATATAAACATTTGCAGACCCATGTTTAGCTTTCACTGGATACCAAATCGTAGATCCATTTAACTCAACATCTACCATACTTCTTCTGGCATTTTCCATAGCTTTTTGGATTGCTATTGGAACTTCTTTAGCTTTACCTCTTCCAAAACCAACCTTACCTTTGCCGTCACCAACAACAGTAAGTGCAGTGAAGCCAAAAATTCTTCCACCTTTTACAACTTTAGCAACCCTATTTACTTGAACTAGCTTTTCTTCAAGTAAATCTCCTTGTTGGTTCATATTTGCCATTTCCTTTGCCATATTGCTATATCTCCAAACCTTTTTCTCTTGCTGCCTCAGCAATCATTTTTATCCTTCCGTGATATCTATATCCTGATCTATCAAAAATAACTTTCTTAATACCATTCTTGATAGATAAATCAGCAATCTTTTCTCCAACTTCCTTAGCAGATTGCACGCTTCTGCCTTTTGATTTAATACTCTTATCAAGCGTTGAGGTTGCAGCTAAGACTTTTGCCCCACTCGAATCAATGATTTGTGCATAAATGTGCTGAGAGGATTTAAATACAGTAAGCCTTGGAAGATCCTGAGATTTTATTCTCATTCTTGTTTTTTTAGCTCTTCTTAGCCTTGATTCATTCTTAATACTCATTAGGCACCACCTGCAGCTTTTTTGGCTTCTTTTCTCTTAATTCTCTCATCTGAATATTTAACACCTTTTCCTTTATAAGGTTCAGGTGGTCTAAATGCCCTAATTTCTGAGGCAACTTGTCCTAAGACTTGCTTATCATGACTTTTAAGGACTATTTCTGTTTGTGACGGAGTTTCTGCGCTAACACTTTCAGGAAGCTCATATTTAATTGGATGAGAGAAACCTAAAGTTAAATCTAAAGTCTTCCCTGATGCTTTTGCCCTGTAACCAACTCCAACTAACTCTAATTTCTTTTCAAAGCCTTGCGAAACTCCCACAACCATATTGTTTAAGATAGCTCTTGTAGTTCCACCCATAGCAACTGATTCTTGATAGCCTCCATATGAAACTAAGACTTCATTTTCAGAAATATCTACTGTCACATCTTTAACTAGCTCAAATTCCAGAGAACCGTTTTTGCCTGAGACTGAAACTAAATTATCATTCAGCTCAATCTTGACGCCTTCTGGAATAGGAATAGGTTGTTTAGCAACTCTAGACATTTAAAAAACCTCCACCAAAATCTCACCACCAACATTCTTGCTTTTTGCAGCTCTGTCAGTCATTAAGCCTTGATTCGTAGATAAAACGTAAATACCTAAACCAGCTTTAACATTAGATAGATCTTTAGTGCCTGAGTATTTTCTTAGACCTGGTCTAGAAATTCTCTTTAGATCTTTAATAGCAGGTTTTCCATTAAAGTATTTGAGGTTGACACTAATCTCATCCTTGCCGCCGTTATCAATCTTTTCACAAGAATTTAAATACCCTTCCTCAATTAATACATTAACTAAGTCATGCTTTATTTTAGAATAAGGAACGATAACAGAATCTTTACCTCTCATGAGGCCATTCCTTATTCTGTTAAGGCAATCTGATATAGGATCTTGAAAACTCATAATATATTTACCAACTTGATTTAACTAATCCAGGAATATCGCCACGCATAGCGGCTTCCCTTAATTTAATTCTACTCAGACCAAACTTTCTATAAACAGCATGTGGTCTCCCAGTTATCGAACATCTTCTTTGAACTCTTGATGGGCTAGCATTTCTAGGAAGCTTTTGTAATTTTCTATATGCTTCAAATCTTTCCTCATCTGTCTTACTCATATCTAAGAAAGTTTTTTTGAGTTCAGCTCTTTTAGTTGCATATTTAGCAACCGTTTTCATTCTTTTGTTTTCTCTCGCTATAAGTGATTTTCTAGTCATAATTCCTACTTCTTAAATGGGAAGTTCAATTCTTCCAATAAAACTTTTGCATCAGCAGGGTTATTTGCTGATGTATTAACACAAATATCCATACCTCTAATTTGATCTATATTGTCATAGTTTATTTCTGGGAATATTATTTGTTCCTTAATCCCAAAACTATAATTTCCTTGTTTATCAAATGATTTTGGATTTAGTCCTCTAAAGTCTCTTTCCCTAGGAATAGCAACATTGATAAGCCTTTCAACGAAGTCATACATTCTTTTACCTCTTAGAGTAACTTTACATCCCATAGGCCAACCCTCTCTGATTTTAAAACTTGCAACTGATTTTCTTGCATTGGTTACAAGTGGTTTTTGACCGGAGATTGATTGAAGATCATCAACAGCATTTGTAAGATGCTTCTTATCATTTACAGCTTGTCCAAGACCCATGTTGATAACTATTTTTGTAAGTTTTGGCAAAGCCATAACATTGCTTTCCCCAAGCCTTTCCTTGAGTATAGGCACAATTTCGTCTTTATATTTTTGATGCAAACTAGCCATTTTTTATACTACTTTTCCTGTTTTTTTGTTAAGTCTTTCTTTCTTCCCTGTCTTCTCATCTATTTTCATTGAGATCCTAGAGCCTTTTTTTGTTTTTGAGTCCCATATTTGTATATTTGATAAATCAATTGGTGATTCTTGTTCAACAATCCCGCCGGTAATCCCTAACTGGGGATTTGGCTTGGTATGCTTTTTCACAATATTAATACCTGTAACAAAAGCTTTATTTTTCTTGATACTTGTAATCGTTCCAGTCTTACCCACATCTCTACCTGCAATAACTACAACCTCATCACCAGTTTTAAGTCTTGTTCTTACATTACTTTTCATTTAAAGAACCTCCGGTGCAAGCGATAAGATTTTCATAAAATTACCAGACCGTAACTCTCTAGTAACTGGTCCAAAAACTCTTGTACCAATAGGTGCGTTTTGCTGGTTAAGAAGAACTGCAGCATTTTCATCAAACTTTATTAATGATCCATCTCTTCTTCTTACTCCTTTCTTTGTTCTGACCACAAGAGCATTTACCACTTGTCCTTTTTTTACTTTGCCAGTAGGTATAGCTTCTCTAACAGCAACCTTAATAATGTCCCCGACGTTTGCATAGCGTCTCTTGGAACCTCCAAGGACCTTTATGCACATCACAGATCTAGCTCCGCTATTGTCAGCAATATTAAGTATTGATTGCATTTGTATCATTAGGAATCGCCTCCACTTGAATCTGATTCCTCTAAAATCCAAGTCTTTGTTTTGGAAAAAGGCTTACATTCTTTTACTGATACGAAATCCCCTATATTTGCAACATTGTTTTCGTCATGAGCATGAACTTTAGTAGATCTTCTCATTATCTTTCCATACAAAGGATGTTTAACTTTTCTTTCCACTTTAACGGTGATAGTTTTATCAGCTTTATTGCTTACAACAACTCCTGATAATATTCTTGGATTTTTATTTTCCATTTTCATCACCTGCATTATTTTTCTCAGATATAACCGTTTTAATTCTTGCCACCTGTTTTCTGTTTAGACTAATTTTATGTGTTTCATTTAGCTGGCCAGTCTTAAGTTTTAAGTTATCCTCAAACTGTTCTTTATATATAGTTTCAAGACTCTTATTGAGATCAGAAACTGACATACCTCTTAACTTATCTAATTCTTTATTAGCCATTTTTAATTCTCTTTTTCCTTAAACACAGTCTTAACTGGAAGCTTTGCACTAGCCAATCTAAATGCCTCTCTTGCAACTTCCTCACTAACACCAGACATTTCATACAAAACCTTTCCTGGCTGAACAAGAGCAACCCAATACTCAACATTTCCTTTACCCTTACCCATTCTGGTTTCAAGTGGTTTCTTTGTTATTGGTTTATCAGGAAATATTCGTATCCAAATGTTTCCACCCCTCTTTACATATCTTGTCATGGCTCTTCTTGCAGACTCAATTTGACGAGATGTAATTCTTCCCCTAGTTTGTGCAACTAGTCCAAATCTTCCAAATGCAACAGTATTACCATTTTGAGCAAGGCCTCTGTTCCTGCCTTTATGCATTTTTCTATATTTTGTTTGTTTTGGCTGTAACATAATACTTAACTGCTCACTCCCTCTTTAATTGGATCTCCAATAATTTCGCCCTTATAGACCCAAACTTTTATTCCAATAATCCCATATGTAGTTAAGGCTTCAGCAGTTCCATAATCCACATCAGCTCTTAAAGTATGAAGAGGAACTCTGCCCTCTCTGTACCATTCAGTTCTGGCAATCTCAGCACCATTTAACCTTCCAGAGATTTCCACCCTTACGCCTTTAGCACTTTGTCTTAATGCGCTTTGGACAGCTCTTTTCATAGCTCTCCTAAATTGGACTCTTCTCTCAAGTTGTTGGGCAACTGATTCAGCAAGTATTGTTGCATCTAAATCAGGCTTTCTTACTTCCTTTATATTTACTTGCGTCGGAAGATTAACAATTTTTTTAATTTGTTTTTTAAGATTTTCTATTTCCTCACCCTTTTTACCGATAATTATTCCGGGTCTCGATGAATGGATATTCACAACATAAGCTTGAGCAGATCTATCTAATTCAACTTTGCTGATTGATGAGAATTTAAGCTTAGTACCAATGAACTCTCTTACCTTAAGATCTTCATTTAAAAATTTTGGATAATCTTTACCTTTTGCATACCAATTAGCATTATGCTTCTTGATAATTCCAAGTCTCATTCCTGTTGGATGTACTTTCTGACCCATTAAGCTTCTCCGTCCGCTAAAATAATTTCTATATGGCAAGTTGGCTTTATAATTCTGTCTGCTCTTCCCCTTGCCCTTGGTTTCATTCTCTTCAATCTCAATCCTTGATTAACTATTACTGACTTAACAAAAAGTTTGTCTATGTCTGCATTCTCATTATGCTCAGCGTTCGCAATTGCAGACTCAAGTAATTTTTTCATAACTTCTGAGCCTTTCTTTTTGCTGAACGAAAGGAAGTCCATTGCTTCTTGAATGGTTTTACCTCTGATAACATCCGCAACAAGACCAGCCTTTTGTGGCGATAATCTGGTTCCTTTTAAATATGCTCTAGTTTCCATTATTTTGCCTTTCTATCTCCTGAATGCATTTTGAAAGTTCTAGTTAATGCAAATTCACCGAGTTTATGACCAACCATGTCTTCATTTATGTAAACGGGAACATGTTGTCTTCCATTATGAACTGCGATCGTAAGACCAACCATTGTAGGCGAGATCATAGATCTTCTTGACCAAGTCTTTATAGGCTTCTTATCATTATTAGCTATCGCAGCATCTACCTTTTTCTGCAAAGATAAGTCTATAAATGGTCCCTTTTTAAGTGATCTTGGCATTATTAGTTCCTCTTACCTCTTCTTCTGACAATTAAGTTATCAGATCTCGTATTCTTTCTAGTTTTGTATCCCTTAGTTGGAACACCCCATGGAGTAGAAGGATGTCTTCCACCTGATGTTCTTCCCTCACCTCCACCATGTGGATGGTCAATAGGGTTCATAGCTACACCTCTTACAGTTGGTCTCTTTCCTCTCCATCTGTTTGCTCCAGCTTTTCCAATAGACTTAAGATTATTCTCTTGATTTGATACTGTTCCAAGAGTAGCTCTGCAATCAGAAAGAACTTTTCTCATCTCTCCTGATTGTAATCTTAAGGTTGAGTAGATTCCTTCTTTTGCTACAAGTCTTGCAGAAGTCCCAGCACTTCTTGCTATCTGTCCACCTTTACCAGGTTTCATTTCTACACAATGAATATTTGTGCCAAGAGGAATGTCCTTTAATTTAAGCGAGTTACCATCCTTAATATCGGCTTTATCAGAGGAAATAATTTCCGTACCTATTTCCATTTTACTGGGACATAAAATATACCTTCTCTCTCCATCAGCATATTTAAGAAGAGCAATATTAGCTGATCTGTTTGGATCGTATTCAATTCTTTCGACAATAGCTGGTATATCAAGCTTATTCCTCTTAAAGTCAATTACTCTGTAATGACGCTTATGACCTCCACCTTGATGTCTTACGGTTATCCTTCCGTTATTATTTCTTCCACCTTTCTTAGATTTTGGCTCTATAAGGCCTTTGAAAGGCTTACCTCTATGCAAATTGTTTTTCTTAAGAGATACAACAAATCTTCTGCCTGGGCTAGTTGGTTTTGCTTTTTGAACAGGCATCTTAGTTCACTCCCTCGAATTGAATATCAGAATCAGGACTCAAAGACACAAAGGCCTTTTTGTAATCAGATCTTTTATAAACTCCAAATCTATTTCTTTTAGTCTTACCTTTAACAACTGAAGTCGTTACTTTGACAACCGTTACATTGAAAAGATTTTCTACAGCTTTCTTAATTTCTCTTTTGTTAGCTCCTTTATCGACCTTAAAAACAATTTGCTTTAAATCTTGGCTGAGTTGAGAAGATTGTTCAGTTATGTGAGGGGCTTTAAGAACTTTATATAATTTCATATCCATTAGATAAGCTCCTCTATCTTCTTAAAAGCTGCAGGTGTAATTGCAACCTTATGTGGCTTAAGCAACATAACCGGATTAATTTCAGCGGTTGTAACGACATTCACATGAGGAATGTTTCGAGATGCTAAATGTAAATTCTTATCAATTTCATCAGTGATAATTAGTACATTCTCTAACGATAGTTTAGATAAGAAACTTACCATTTCCTTTGTTTTTGGATTCTTTATTTTTGGATGCTCTATTGCAATAAGCTTTTCTTGTCTGAGAAGCTCAGAAAAAATTGACCTCAATGCAGCTTTATACATTTTCTTATTTATTTTTTTTGAATAATCTCTTGGTCTTGAAGCAAATGTAACTCCTCCACCTCTCCAAATTGGACTCCTAATGGTTCCAGCTCTTGCTCTACCAGTTCCTTTTTGTCTATATGGCTTCTTCCCACCACCTCTTACTTCAGATCTGTTCTTCTGCTTATGAGAGCCCTGTCTCATGCCAGCAAGATAGGTTACAACTGCTTGATGAACTAAAGATTCGTTATAGTCTTTAACAAAAGCATCGGAAAGAACAATATCTTCTTTCTTACTTTTTGATGTGGACAATACGCTTAACTTCATTTCTTAATCGATGGTTTGATTGTTACTTTTGAGCCATTAAAGCCTGGTATAGCTCCCTTAATAAATAGAAGATTATTTTCAACATCAACATTGATGATTTCTAAGTTTTGAACAGTTTTTCTTTCATTTCCCATGTGACCAGACATTTTTTTACCCTTCCATACTCTTCCAGGAGTCTGACATTGCCCTATAGATCCATGTGCTCTGTGGGATAGTGAATTACCATGAGTAGCATCTTGCATCTTAAAGTTATGCCTTTTTATAACTCCGGCATATCCTTTACCCTTAGATGTTCCAGTTACATCAACATGTTGTCCCACTTCAAATAGGTCTGCTGTAAGATGATCACCAATGTTTCGATCAGAATTCTCACTTAGCTTAAATTCATTGAGTGTTCCTGGAGTAACATTTACTTTAGCGAAAAATTCTTTTTGTGATTTAGAGCGATTTTTTTTGTTTTCAGTTTTTGAGACAAGAACAGCGTCGTAACCGTCAGATTCTTTCGTTTTGATACCTGCGACATAGTTACCAAATACAGAAACAATAGATACTGGAATTGAGTCTCCATCTTCTTGGAAGACCCTAGACATTCCCGATTTTTTTCCAATTAAGCCTAAACTCAATTTATTCTCCTTATTACGGGGCTTAAAACCCTCTATGGCCGCTTACGCGTTTACTCTTAGCTAATGCTTATCTGCACATCAACACCTGCAGATAAATCTAGTTTCATTAATGCATCAACAGTTTTATCTGTTGGCTTAATAATATCTAAGAGCCTTTTATAAGTTCTTATTTCATATTGATCTCTAGCATCTTTATCTTTATGCGGCGAAATCAATATAGTGGTCCTCTCTTTTTTAACAGGCAGTGGAATCGGACCTTTTACCACTGCGCCTGTCTTTTTTGCGGTTTCTACGATTTGTCTAGTAGAGGCATCAATAAGTCTATAGTCAAAAGCTTTTAGTCTTATTCTTATAGCCTGATTTTCCATTATTTAAACTAAAATTCCTCTATTAAAAATATCTCGCAAAATGCAAAATGTGGCGTATTTTAGGTCTCTAGAGCCTAATATGTCAACAAAAAAACAATATTTATTTTAATAAAAAAATTAAGCCGTTTTTAGCTCTTCTGCAATGCTTGATGGAACGTCTGCATATTTAAGAAATTCCATTGAAAAACTCGCTCTTCCTTGAGTTTGAGACCTTAAATCTGTTGCATAACCAAACATCTCTGATAAGGGAACCTCTGATTGAACAGTTTTACCTGAAGGAATCTCATCCATTCCTAAAATTATTCCTCTTCTTCTGTTTAAATCACCAACTACATCTCCCATATGCTCTTCAGGAGTTACTACTTCAACTTTCATAATTGGCTCAAGAATAACTGGTTTTGCTTTAAGTGCACCTTCTTTTAAAGCCATAGACCCGGCGATTTTAAAAGCCATCTCACTTGAGTCGACATCATGATAAGAGCCATCATATAGTGTTGCTTTTAAAGCTAGTAATGGATAACCGGCAACTACACCATTTTGCATTTGTTCTTGAATTCCCTTATCGACAGCAGGAATGTACTCTTTTGGTACAACTCCACCAACTATTTCATCGACAAATTCGTAGTCATCATCAAGACCCAATGGCTCTAACTTAAGCCAAACATGGCCATATTGCCCTTTACCACCACTCTGACGAACAAATTTACCTTCAATATCTATTGTTTCCTTAATAGTCTCTCTGTAGGCAACTTGTGGTTTACCAATATTAGCTTCAACAGAAAACTCTCTTTTCATTCTATCGACTAGAACATCTAAATGAAGTTCTCCCATTCCAGAAATAATTGTTTGGCCCGATTCTTCGTCTGTATGAACTCTAAAAGAAGGATCCTCTTTAGCCAGTTTTTGAAGAGCTAACGACATTTTCTCTTGGTCTGGCTTAGATTTTGGTTCCACAGCTACAGAAATAACTGGCTCTGGGAAGTCCATTTTTTCTAGAATTATCTGATCTTTCGTGTCACATAGGGTATCACCAGTAGTAATATCTTTAAGGCCAATACAGGCAGCAATATCTCCAGCTCGGATCTCTTTGATTTCATTTCTGCTGTTAGAATGCATTTGCACCATTCTTCCAACACGCTCTTTTTTGCTTCGTGTTGAATTGACCACTCCATCACCAACGCTTAGAACACCAGAGTAAACTCTGATAAATGTTAATGTTCCTACAAATGGATCTGTAGCTATTTTAAAAGCTAAAGCTGAGAATGGCTCTTCATCTGAAGAAGACCTAGAGTCAGTTTTTTCTTCCTCGCCTGGAAGGACACCCTGAATTGCTGCAACTTCATTTGGAGCCGGCAAAAACTCAATCACCGCGTCAAGCACTGCTTGAACACCTTTGTTTTTAAATGCAGAACCGCACATAGCAAGAACTATTTCATTGTTGAGAGTCCTCAATCTTAGTCCTTCTCTTATTTGATCTTCTGTAAGCTCTCCACTCTCAAGATAAGCTTCCATCAATTCTTCATTTGCCTCAGCAGCTGTCTCTAACATCTGCTCTCTTAGATCATCACATCTACCTTTAAGATCCTCTGGAATTTCTTCAAGGTCAAAAGTAAGGCCTTGGTCATCTTCATTCCAGTAAATTGCTTTCATCCTAATTAAATCTACAACGCCTTTAAAATCGTCCTCAGCGCCTATATTCAATTGTATGGGAACCACTGTTGATCCAAGTCTTTCTCTTACTTGATCGACGACTCTTTCAAAGTCAGCGCCAGCTCTATCCATTTTGTTAACAAAAACAATTCTAGGCACTTCATATCTATTACATTGACGCCAAACAGTTTCTGATTGAGGCTCGACACCAGATGTACCACAAAACACAACTACTGCACCATCTAAAACTCGTAAGGATCTTTCAACTTCAATTGTGAAATCAACGTGTCCCGGTGTATCAATAATATTTATTCTATGCTTTGGAAACTGTTGCTCCATTCCGCTCCAAAAACAAGTAGTTGCAGCAGAGGTAATTGTTATACCTCTCTCTTGCTCTTGCTCCATCCAGTCCATAGTAGCTGCACCATCATGAACTTCTCCTATCTTATGAGATAGACCTGTGTAGAAAAGCACTCTTTCCGTTGTCGTAGTCTTACCTGCATCAACGTGAGCACAAATACCGATATTTCTATATTTACTTAATTCAGTTTCTCTAGCCATTTCTTAAAATCTAAAATGTGAAAATGCTTTGTTAGCTTCTGCCATTTTATGAACGTCTTCTCTTTTCTTTACGGCAGCTCCCTTTCCTTGAGAAGCATCTTGAAGTTCGCCAGCAAGTCTCAAAGACATAGACTTTTCAGATCTTTTTCTTGCGGCTTCAACAATCCATCTCATAGCTAATGCTTGTTTTCTTGATGGTCTAACCTCAATTGGTACCTGATAAGTAGCACCACCAACACGTCTTGATTTTACTTCAACCACTGGGCCTACTTCAGATAAAGCTTTCATAAAAACCTCAAGAGGTTCTTCTTTTGACTGAGAAGTGATTCTGTCAAAAGCACCATAAACAATTTTTTCAGCTATAGATTTTTTACCATCTTTCATAAGATTATTCATAAATTTCGCAACGATAATATCTTTGTATTTTGGATCTGGTAAGACTTTTCTTTTTTCAGGACTTCTTCTTCTTGGCATTATTATTTACCCTTCTTAGCTCCATACTTTGATCTTCTCTGCTTTCTGTTAGCAACACCAGAAGTATCAAGAGTTCCTCTTACAGTATGATATCTAACCCCTGGAAGATCTTTAACTCTACCGCCTCTGATTAAAACAAGAGAGTGCTCTTGCAGGTTATGGCCTTCACCACCAATATAAGAAGTAACTTCAAAACCACTTGTTAATCTAACTCTGCAAACTTTTCTAAGTGCAGAATTTGGTTTTTTTGGAGTAGTTGTATAAACCCTAGTGCAAACGCCTCTTCTTTGAGGACATCCTTTTAATGCAGGAACATCAGTCTTCCTAGTTTTAGGCTTTCGTGATTTCCTTACCAATTGGTTTACTGTTGCCATATTAATTATCTAAAAGCCGTGATTCTATATAGCTCATTCGTTATCGTCAACTGGTTTTTCAGATTCAGGCTCAGATTGTTCTTCAGCCTCAGTATTTGTATCTTGAATCTCCTGTCTAAGAGCTGCTTCAAGATCATCTGAAGAGAGAGTATATTCATCTGAATCAGGTGATTTAGTTTTTAGCTTGTCATGGAAATCCATGCCAGTCCCAGCAGGGATAAGTCTTCCAACAACAACATTCTCTTTTAGGCCTCTTAAACCATCTTTCTTTCCAGTAACAGCTGCTTCTGTAAGGACTCTTGTTGTCTCTTGGAAAGATGCTGCAGATATAAATGAATTTGTTGCAAGGGACGCTTTTGTAATTCCTAATAAAACTCTTTCATATGTTGCTAGCTGTTGATCATTAGATTCTGCCATTTTATTAGCTTCAACTAACTCAGCATATTCCACTTGATCGCCTTGAATGAATTTTGTATCACCGCCATCAACAATTAATGCTTTTCTGAGCATTTGTCTAAGAATAGTTTCAATGTGCTTATCATTTATAGAAACTCCTTGAAGTCTATAGACTTGTTGAATTTCATTTACAATGAAATTTGTAAGAGAAGGTATGCCTTTAAGTCTTAAAATATCATGAGGACTGTAAGGACCATCACTAACAATGTCACCCTTTTCTACTCTCTCACCTTCAAACACTGAGAGCGTTCTATGTTTAGGTATTAGCATTTCTACATTTTGAGACTTTTTAGAGGCCCCATCTGGAGTAATAACAAGTCTAACTTTTCCTTTAGTTTCTTTACCAAAGGAAACCATTCCTGACTCTTCTGCGAGAACAGCCGCATCTTTTGGCGTTCTAGCTTCAAATAAGTCAGCTACTCTTGGAAGTCCACCTGTAATATCTTTAGTTTTAGACCCTTCGAGTGGAATCCTTGCAATAACTTCACCAGCGGTTATTTTTTGACCATCTTCAAGATTTAATAATGCTGAAGCAGGCAAAGCATATGTAAATGGTTGATTATTTTCAGGATGTGTTAATTGTTTCCCTCTACCATCTGTAAGGCTGACTGATGGAACTAAATCCTTACCAGCTGAAGGCCTTTCAGAACCATCAATAACTTCGATACTACTTAGTCCAGTTAATTCATCAGTTGAAGCTCTAACTGATACACCTTCTTCTATATCAGCAAATTTTACCTTTCCAGAAGCTTCTGAAATTATTGGACGTGTATATGGATCCCATGTAGCAATTTTTTGACCAAGCTCTACTTTAGCATTGTTAGCAACTAATAAAGTAGAACCATAAGGTATCTTGTACTGCTCAACGATCTTTCCTTGATTATCAGAAATTGATAAAGTTGAATTTCTTGAAATAACAACTTCTAGCTTATCTTTATTCTTAACGCTTTTAATATCATCTGAAAAAATTACAGATCCATCGTTTCTGCTAATTATTGAATCATCCTCGGATGAGCTTGAAGCAGCTCCCCCAATATGGAAGGTTCTCATAGTTAACTGCGTACCTGGCTCTCCAATTGATTGCGCAGCAACCACACCTACAGCTTCACCTCTGTGAACAAGATGTCCTCTTGCTAAGTCTCTTCCGTAACATTTAGCACAAACACCAAAACTGGATTCGCATGTCATCGGCGATCTAACTTTTAGCGTTGAAAGATTTAATGGTTCGATCTTCAGCAATGCATCTTCATCAATTAGAGTATCTTTAGGGAAAAGTTCATTTCCATCATTATCAAGAATAGGTTCAGCAATTACTCTTCCAAGAATTCTGTCAGTGAGATCTTGAATGATTTCACCACCATCAATAATTGCATTCATTTCTATTGAGTCCTCTGTACCACAATCCTCTTCAGTAATAACTGAATCCATTGATACGTCACATAGTCTTCTTGTTAAATAGCCTGAGTTTGCAGTTTTTAATGCTGTATCTGCCAGACCCTTCCTTGCTCCGTGAGTTGAGATAAAGTACTGAAGAACAGAAAGACCTTCTCTGAAGTTTGCAGTAATAGGAGTCTCAATAATTGAGCCATCTGGTTTTGACATTAGTCCTCTCATACCTGATAGCTGCCTAATTTGAGCCGGTGATCCTCTAGCTCCTGAATCAGCATATATATATACTGAATTAAAAGAAGCTTGTTCAACTTCATTGCCATCAGAATCCTCAACACTGTCTTTGCTGATTTTTTCCATCATTGCCTTAGCAACTCTTTCATTTGCTCTAGACCATATATCAACTACCTTGTTATATCTTTCACCTCTAGTGACCAGCCCAGATGAGAATTGGTTCTCAATTTCCTTAACCTCATCCTCTGCCTTGTCTACAATTTCATATTTCTCTTCAGGAATAACAAAATCATCGACACCAATCGATGAGCCTGATCTAGTTGAGAAGTCAAAGCCAAGGTACATTAATTGATCGGCAAAAATAACAGTCTTCTTCAAACCAGCTTTTCTGTAAGAAAGATCAATAAGCGACGAAACTGCTTTTTTGTCTAGTGTTTTGTTTACATTGTCGAATCCAACTTCAATTGGTGTGATTCTCCAGATAAGGGTTCTTCCAACGGTAGTATCTTCTATAAAAACACCTTTCTCAGCATTTTCTATTCTTACTTTTATTTTTGCATGAAGATCTATTTGTTCAGACTCAAAAGCTCTTTGAACCTCATCAGGGTTTGAAAATACTCTTCCTTCTCCATGAGAATTTACTTTCTCTCTTGTCATGTAATAAAGACCAAGAACAACATCCTGAGTTGGATTAATAATCGGAGCTCCATCAGCAGGAGAAAGAATATTATTAGTCGACATCATTAACGCTCTAGCCTCAAGTTGAGCTTCAACTGTTAATGGAACATGGACAGCCATCTGATCGCCATCAAAGTCTGCATTATAGGCAACACATACCAATGGATGAAGTTGTATAGCCTTACCCTCAATTAATAGAGGTTCAAATGCCTGAATACCAAGACGATGCAATGTTGGAGCCCTATTTAATAGAACTGGATGCTCTCTGATAACTTCTTCTAGAGCTTCCCAAACCTCTGGGGTCTCTCTTTCGACAAGCCTCTTAGCAGCTTTAATTGTTGTTGCGAGCTCTTTATGCTCCAACCTTCCGTAGACAAATGGTTTGAATAGCTCTAATGCCATTTTTTTTGGTAATCCGCATTGATGAAGCTTTAGATTTGGTCCAGACACAATTACAGATCTTCCAGAGTAATCAACTCGCTTACCAAGAAGATTTTGTCTAAACCTTCCACCCTTACCTTTGATCATGTCAGCAAGAGACTTAAGAGGTCTTTTATTGGTGCCAGTTATAACTCTTCCTCTTCTTCCATTATCAAGAAGAGCATCAACTGATTCTTGCAGCATTCTTTTTTCATTTCTTACAATGATGTCAGGTGCATTTAGCTCCAATAATCTTTTTAATCTGTTATTTCTGTTTATTACTCTTCTATATAGATCATTTAGATCAGAAGTAGCAAACCTTCCTCCTTCAAGAGGCACAAGCGGTCTTAAGTCTGGAGGTAATACTGGAAGAACATCCATTATCATCCACTCTGGCTTGTTACCAGAAGCCTTAAATGCCTCAAGTAACTTTAATCTTTTTGAGATCTTTTTTAGTTTTGTTTCAGAGTTTGTTTGAGGAATTTCTTCTCTAAGAATTCTTATCTCTTCTTCTATATCGAGTTCTTCGAGTAATAATTTAACTGCTTCTGCACCCATTCCAGCTTTGAACTCATCTCCATATTGGTCATAAGCTTCAATGTATTCTTCTTCAGTAAGAATGTCTCCGGTTTCTAAATCAGTCATTCCTGGATCAGTTACTATAAAACTCTCAAAATATAGAACTCTCTCAATTTCTCTTAAAGTTACATCAAGAAGAAGACCTATTCTTGAAGGCAATGATTTTAAGAACCATATATGAGCAACAGGAGCTGCTAGCTCAATATGACCCATTCTATCTCTTCTTACCTTTGCAAGAGTGACTTCTACGCCACATTTTTCACATACTACTCCTCTGTGCTTCATTCTTTTATATTTACCGCATACGCACTCGTAGTCTTTAATTGGTCCAAAAATCTTTGCGCAGAAGAGACCATCTCTTTCTGGTTTAAAGGTTCTATAGTTAATAGTCTCAGGTTTTTTTACTTCGCCAAATGACCATGATCTAACCATTTGTGGAGATGCCAAGCCAGCAGAAATAGATGAAAAATCGTCTTGGTTTGATTGCAATAAGTTAAGTAATTCTTTCAAAATATTTCTCCTATTCTTCTGTATCTAAATCAATATTAATTCCCAATGATCTAATCTCTTTTGTAAGAACATTAAAGGATTCAGGGATATTTGCATCCATCTGCAATGAACCATCAACAATATTTTTGTACATCTTAGTTCTACCAGAAACATCGTCAGACTTAACTGTTAACATTTCTTGAAGAGTGTAAGCTGCTCCATATGCCTCTAGTGCCCAAACTTCCATTTCACCAAATCTTTGGCCTCCAAACTGAGCTTTTCCACCCAATGGTTGTTGTGTAACCAGAGAATATGATCCAGTTGATCTTGCATGCATTTTATCGTCAACTAAATGATTAAGTTTAATCATGTACATATAACCAACAGTAATTGGACGATCAAATTTTCTACCTGTTCTTCCGTCAAACAAAGTAAATTGTCCAGAGGAAGGAAGACCAGCAAGCTTTAACATATTTTTAACTTCAGATTCTGCAGCCCCATCAAAAACTGGTGATGCAATTGGAACACCAGCTCTGAGGTTGTTAGCTAACTGATCAATATCTCCATTAGTCAAAGAGCCAAGATCCTCAAGATTTGCAGCATCTTTGTTATACAAAGTTTCAAGATATTTTCTGATGTCTGCGTTTGATTCTTTATTTTTTATCATGTTATCGATGATTTTGCCAACACCTTTTGCTGCACATCCCATATGCGTTTCAAGAATCTGACCCACATTCATCCTGGATGGAACACCTAGCGGATTTAAAACAATATCTACCGGATTACCATCCTCATCATAAGGCATATCCTCAATTGGCATTATTTCTGAGATAACACCTTTGTTTCCATGTCTTCCAGCCATTTTATCGCCAGGCTGTATTCTTCTCTTAATAGCTAAAAATACTTTAACTATTTTAATAACGCCCGGAGCAAGATCATGACCTCTTATAATCTTTGATTTTTTGTCATTAAATCTTTCTTTGATTTCACTTAGAACCTTTTTAAGAGCCTGTTCTGATTCCTCTAGCCTTGTATTTGCATCAGCTTTTTTTGTTCTTATTGAAAAAATATCGTTTAAAGACATTTCTTTAAGGTCATCCAATGAGATCTTAGATCCTCTTTTTAAACCAGGAGCCTTAGTAACTGTTTCACCATTAAGGAATCCAGAAACTTTAATTTTTGTTGCTTCCTGAACAATCCTAGTTTCATCATCAGCATCTTTTTTTGCTTGCGCTAAATGCTCTTCTTCAATAGAGACGGTTCTGTCATCTTTTTCTAGTCCATCTCTTGTAAAGACTTCTACACCGATAACAGTTCCCTTTGTGCTTGTTGGAACTCTCAATGATGTATCTTTAACATCAGAAGCTTTTTCTCCAAATATCGCTCTTAGAAGTTTTTCCTCAGGAGATAATTGATTTTCTCCTTTTGGAGTAATCTTACCAACAAGGATATCTCCGGGGTTAACTTCTGCACCTTTATAGACAATTCCACACTCATCAAGTTTTGATAATGATCCTTCTCCAACATTAGGAATATCAGCAGTAATTTCTTCAGAACCAAGTTTTGTATCTCTGGCAACACAAGTTAGTTCTTGGATATGAATTGATGTAAACCTATCCTCTCTTGCAACTTTTTCAGAAATAAGAATTGAATCCTCAAAGTTATAACCATTCCATGGCATAAAGGCAATTCTAATGTTTTGTCCTAATGCAAGCTCTCCATTATCTACAGATGGTCCATCAGCAAGAATATCACCTTCTACAACTTTATCGCCAACCTTTACAAGTGGTCTTTGGTTGATACAGGTATTTTGATTTGATCTTGTATATTTAACGAGATTGTAAATATCAACTTCAGCAGTTTTATTTTTTGCATCTGTAACTCTAACAACGATTCTCCCTGCATCAACGCTTTCAACGACACCTTTATTCTTAGCAACTACACAGACTCCCGAATCTCTTGCAACAACTGTTTCAAGACCAGTTCCGACAAGAGGCTTCTCTGGTCTTAAGACAGGAACTGCTTGACGTTGCATATTTGAACCCATTAAAGCTCTATTTGCGTCATCATGCTCCAAAAACGGAATTAATGATGCAGCAACAGAAACTACTTGCTGAGGCGAAACATCCATTAAGTCAACCATATCTGACGACATCAATTCGAACTCGTTAGCGTGTCTAACAGGGACTAGATCATCGACGAATTTATTCTTTTTATCCAATGTAGCATTGGCCTGAGCGATTATATGCTCGCCTTCATCAATGGCTGACAAATAAACAATCTCATCAGTAACTGTTCCCTTCACAACCTTTCTATAAGGAGTTTCTATAAATCCATAAGAATTAGTCCTTGCATAAGAGGCAAAGGAATTTATAAGACCAATATTTGGTCCCTCCGGTGTTTCGATTGGGCAAACTCTTCCATAATGGGTTGGATGAACATCTCTGACCTCAAAGCCCGCTCTTTCTCTAGTAAGTCCGCCAGGACCTAATGCTGAAACTCTTCTCTTATGAGTTATTTCAGACAATGGATTATTTTGATCCATAAACTGTGATAACTGACTTGACCCAAAAAATTCTTTTATTGCTGCAGTAACTGGTTTGGCGTTAATAAGATCTTGCGGGCCAAGCTCATCTGCTTCGGCCATGCTTAATCTTTCTCTTACAGCTCTCTCAACTCTGATAAGTCCAACTCTGAATTGGTTAGCAGTCATTTCTCCGACAGACCTTACTCGTCTATTTCCAAGATGATCAATATCATCAACAAAATCATGACCATCTCTAATATCTAATATGCCTTTCATAACAGAGATAATATCTTGGAGATCAAGCACATTTGGATTCTCTCTTTCATCTTCTATTTTTAGCCTTCTATTAAATTTCATTCTTCCAACTTCAGATAAATCATATCTTTCAGGGTTAAAGAATAGATTTCTAAATAAAGTTTCTGCTGAGTCTTTAGTTGGCGGTTCGCCAGGCCTCATCATTCTATATATTTCAACAAGGGCTTCTAGCCTATTTGATGTTGGATCAATTCTGAGCGTATTTGCTATATATGGCCCCTTCTCTAACTCATTAATATAGAGAGTATCAATTGTTGTTATGCTTTTTTCCGAAAGAAGTGATAACACTGCTTCGTCTATTTCACTGTTACACGCTAAAGTAACCTCTCCAGTTTCCTCATCAAATATATCTTTAGAAGTAACTTTTCCTAAAAGGTATTCATTTGAAAAAGAAATTTCTTTCTCTCCTGAATCTCTGAGCAATTTAACATGTCTTGCGGTAACTCTTTTACCTGCTTCGACAATAACTTTGCTCTTAACTTTTATGTCCTCACTAAGGACTTCGCCTCTTAATCTCTCTGGCCTTAATTCAGTTTTTACTCTAGATTTATCAAGTGTGTAAGTTTCCGTTTCAAAGAATGACTGCAGAATTTCTTCAGTAGTCATTTCCAATGCTTTTAGAAGAATAGTTGCGGGTATCTTTCTCTTTCTATCTATCCTACAAAAAAGACTGTCTTTTGGATCAAATTCGAAATCTAGCCAAGAACCTCTATAAGGAATAATTCTTGCAGAATATAGAACTTTTCCAGAACTATGAGTTTTTCCTTTGTCATGATCAAAGAAAACACCAGGAGATCTGTGGAGCTGTGAAACAACAACTCTCTCTGTTCCATTAATGATAAAGGATCCTGTTGAAGTCATTAAAGGAACTTCTCCCATAAAAACTTCACCTTCTTTTACATCTTTAACTTCTTCAAAATTAGACTCTTTGTCATAAATTACAAGCCTTACTTTAATTCTTAGTGGTGCTGAGTAACTTAATCCTTGAATGAGGCATTCTTGAACATCAAAACTATTTTTACCAAGCTCATATGAGACGTACTCAAGGGCAGCATTGCCAGAAACACTTGTTATAGGAAAAAGAGACTGAAAAACTTCTTCTAGACCTTTATTTTCCCTTTTATCGGGATCGACGTCAGCTTGAAGAAACTCAGCATATGAATTCAGCTGTGTTTCTGTCAGGGTTGGTAGATCCATGACTTTTGGGAATCTTCCAAAGTTTTTTCTTATTCTCTTTTTTTCAGTGTAGCTATATGACATATATGTTGCCCTTTAAGTATTAGTAAAATTATTTAAGTTCTGCTGTAGCTCCAGCTTCTGAAAGCTGTTTAAGCATTTCTTCAGCTTCTTCTTTTTTAACACCCTCTTTAAGAGTATTTGGAGCGCCATCGACTAAGTCTTTAGCTTCCTTAAGACCAAGACCTGTTATAGCTCTAACAGCTTTAATAACTTGGACTTTTTGGTCGCCAGCTGCAGAAAGAACAACATCAAATTCGTCTTTCTCTTCAGCAGCATCACCACCAGCAGCATCGCCGGCAGCTGCAGCAGGTGCAGCAGCGACTGCAGCAGCTGCAGTAACACCAAATTTTTCTTCGATAGCAGAAATAAGCTCTACTAACTCCATAACTGACATTTCTTCAATTGCTTTAAGAATGTCTTCAGATTTTATTGTTGCCATAATAATTCTCCGATTTAGGCACTAGCCTGTTTATTGTCACGAACTGCAGCAAGAACCCTTGCAAGCTTACTTGGAACTTCATTTAATAAAGTAGCAAACTTACCCATAGGTGCTTGAAGAACTGATGCAATTAAAGTAATAGCCTCTTCTCTTGATGGAAGTGTTGCCAATAAATCAATTTGGCTTCCATCTAGCAGTTGGCCCTCAACACATAATGCTTTAATTTCGAGAGCTTCGAAGTTTTTAGCATATGTTTTGAGTAACTTTGCAGCAGCTCCTGGCTCAGCAAAAGAAAAAGCAAATAATGAAGGACCCTTGAGAGCCTCTTCTGTGCAACCAAAATCGGTATCTTTAAATGCAAGCTTTGCAAGTGAGTTTTTTATCACTTGAATATGCACACCTTTTTCGTTTGCTTCCTTTCTTATTTCAGATAGTTCAGAAACTTTTAATCCTCTTGCATCAGATATCACCAATGTAGATGCATCTGCAACAACAGCTTTTACTTCTTCAACAATCCTTTCTTTTTCATTCTTGGCTAATGCCATACAATTCTCCTATTTAGACCTTTCGGTCATTTTTGGCGACAAACTGCTAATGCAATTGAGTCACCACCTGCGTAGGAAATTAAGCTAATAAGCACCTACGGTCTTCGACGGCTGCGAATAAACGCAACAATCTAGAGTTTTAAAAAACTCTAAAAACTTATGCCAGCTCCGATATATTTAATTTCAATCCTGGCCCCATTGTGCTGCTAATTGAAATACCTTTTATATATACACCCTTGGCAGATGCTGGTTTTAATCTTTTTAATTCTTCAACAAGTGCAGTTAAATTCTGATTTACCTTGCCATCATCAAATGAAACTTTTCCTATGCAGCCATGAACAATACCGCTTTTATCAGTTCTGAACCTAACTTGTCCAGATTTTGCATTCTTTATTGCATCGGCAACATTATCAGTAACAGTTCCAGTTTTTGGATTTGGCATAAGCCCTTTCGGCCCTAAAACCTGTCCAAGCTTACCAACAACTTTCATAGCTGCCTGTGTTGAAATTACAACATCAACAGCGATCTCATTTTTTGTAAACTTCTCGCTCAAATCATCCATACCTATAAAATCAGCACCTGCTGATTTTGCATCTTCAGCTGCATCACCATCCGCAAATACAGCTACTACAACTTCTTTGCCGAGAGAGTTTGGAAGTGTTAAAGCTCCTCGAACATTTTGATCAGATTTATTCCCATCAACTCCAAGCTTGATAGCTACATCTAGAGACTCATCAAATTTTGGTGATTTATGTTCTTGTAGAATCTTCACAGCATCGCTTAATGAGTAATCAGTCATGCTATCAACGCTTTCTAGAATACTTTTTTGTTTTTTTGTAACCATAATTATATTTCTACATCTACTCCCATACTTCTTGCTGTACCTGCAATAATTCTTACCGCATTATCCAGATCATTGGCATTTAAATCTGGCTCTTTTGCTTTTGCAATTTCTTCTAGTTGTTTTCTTGAAATTTTTCCAACCTTTTCTCTGTTAGGTTCTCCACTTCCTTTAGGAATGTTCAAAGCCTTTCTAATTAACACAGCTGCTGGTGGCGTTTTAACAACAAAATCAAAGGATTTATCTTCATAAACACTTATTACAACTGGAAGAGGAACGCCCTTCTCTGAATCTTTAGTTTTATCATTGAATGCATTACAAAAATCCATAATGTTAAGTCCCGCTTGTCCTAAAGCAGGGCCAACAGGTGGGCTTGGATTAGCTGCTCCCGCGGGTATTTGTAATTTCAAAATATTTGCAACTTTTTTCTTTTTAGCCATTTAAGTTTTCTCTATTTGCATGAAATTTAATTGCACAGAAGTTGATCTCCCTAAAATCTGAACAGAAACTTTTACTGAGTTCCTTTCATAATCAACTTCCTCTACAACGCCATTGAAATCGTTAAAGGGTCCATCACAGACTCTGATAACTTCACCTGGTTCAAACATAGTTTTAGGTCTAGGAGCTTCTTCGCCTACTTCAATCCTATTAATAATGCTATTAACTTCAGCATCAGTGATTGGGCTTGGTTTTTCTCTAGTTCCTCCAACAAACCCTGAAACTCTTGGAGTTTGTTTGACTAACTGCCAAGTGTCATCATCAAGTTCCATTTGAATGAGGATATATCCTGGGAAGAATTTTCTTTCTGTTTTTTTCTGTTCACCGCTTTTTAGCTCAACAACCTGCTCAGTAGGTACAAGAATTTCTCCAAACTTCTCTTTTAGATCTGCCAACATAATTCTTTCTTCCATAGCAGCTTTAACTTTCTGTTCGTATCCTGAATATGCTTGAACTACAAACCACTCCATCTCTTATCCTAAAATTAGTTTTGTTAACCAGCTTAATAAAGACTCTAATCCCCATAAAAGTAATGCAAGAACAAGGATAGAGATAAAAACAATTAAAAATGTCTGAGTTGTTTCAACCCTTGTAGGCCAAACAACTCTTCTTAACTCAGTTCTTGATTCTGCCATAAGTTTTATTGACGATTTTCCAAAATCAGTCAGTGCCATGAAAAGTATGCCGAGGCCAATAAGACCAACAACGCCCAAAACTCTGTAAAGGAATGCAACTTCTGTGTAATAACTATTGCCAACAACAGCAACTACAAAGAAGGATAATGAAATTAACCACTTTGCTTTGTCTAAGAATTTAAATGACTCTTGTTTACTCATAATTCTTCCTAAACTCTTCCTCATTGGCAGGCCAGGAGGGAATTGAACCCCCAACCCCCGGTTTTGGAGACCGGTGCTCTACCAATTGAGCTACTGGCCTAAAAACGTTATTTACTTTCCCCATTAAAAAAAAGGCGCGCCAAGACTTGCATGTCTTGGCAATCGCTTAAATTCTTTTACTTAATGATCTTAGCAACAACTCCAGCACCAACTGTTCGCCCACCTTCACGTATCGCAAACTTAAGACCTTCGTCCATAGCAATAGGAGCAATCAGTGTTACTGTCATTTTGACGTTATCACCTGGCATTACCATCTCAACCCCATCTGGTAATTCACAAGCGCCTGTAACATCAGTAGTTCTAAAATAAAACTGAGGTCTATAACCTTTAAAGAATGGAGTGTGTCTTCCACCTTCATCCTTTGAAAGTACATAAATTTCAGCTTCGAATTCTGTGTGCGGTGTAATTGATTTAGGAGCAGATAAAACTTGCCCTCTTTCAACTGCTTCTCTGTCTATACCTCTAAGAAGAACGCCACAGTTCTCACCGGCTCTTCCTTCGTCAAGAGATTTTCTAAACATCTCAACACCAGTACATGTTGTTTCAGTCGTATCATTAATACCAACTATTTCAAGAGCATCTCCAGTTTTAACAATACCAGTTTCTATTCTTCCTGTTACAACTGTTCCTCTTCCTGAAATAGTGAAAACATCTTCAACAGGCATTAAGAAAGGCTTGTCTGTATCTCTTGCTGGTTCAGGTATTGAAACATCAAGTTCTTCAACTAATTTTTGAACAGCTGGGACACCAATATCTGAAGTGTCTCCTTCTAGAGCTTTTAATGCACTTCCAGTAATGATAGGTGTGTCATCACCTGGGAATTCATACTCATTTAATAGCTCTCTTATTTCCATTTCAACCAATTCCTGAAGTTCAGGATCATCAACTTGGTCAGCTTTATTTAGAAATACTACAATCTTTGGAACACCAACTTGTCTTGCTAAAAGAATGTGCTCTCTTGTTTGAGGCATTGGACCATCAGCTGCACTTACAACAAGAATTGCTCCATCCATTTGTGCAGCACCAGTAATCATATTTTTTACATAGTCTGCGTGACCTGGACAGTCAACGTGTGCATAGTGTCTAGCATTTGATACATACTCAACGTGAGATGTAGCAATTGTTATACCTCTTTCTCTTTCTTCAGGAGCATTATCAATTCCATCAAATGCAACTGCTTCACCACCATAAACTTCAGCACAAACCTTAGTTAATGCTGCTGTTAAAGTAGTTTTTCCGTGGTCAACGTGACCAATTGTTCCCACATTGACGTGTGGTAAATTTCTTTCAAACTTTTCTCTTGCCATTTTTTGCCTCTCTAAAAAAATTGCCAATAATGGAGCTCATAACCGGACTTGAACCGGTGACCTCTTCCTTACCAAGGAAGTGCTCTACCGCTGAGCTATATGAGCCCGAATTACAGTTCCAAAATTTAAGGTGGCGTATTATCCCTCTAAAAGTCGATAAACTCAACCTTTTTTTAATAAAAAAATATACTAAAAAAAAGGTAAGAAATGGTGGAAGGGGAAGGATTCGAACCTTCGAAGCACGAGGCGGCAGATTTACAGTCTGCTGGGTTTGACCGCTCCCCAACCCCTCCATTTAAAGGAGTGTATTTTTGATCTAGAATAGCATTAAGTCAACTAATTTTTTATTTTCATGCAATTTAATGAAGAAATTATCCTAAAAGGCCTAAATTTGGTTAATTTTGAGCTCAAAACTCATCAATTAATAGACTCAACTAATGATGAATGTAAAAGAATAAGTTCAAAAAAAGATATTCTAGTAGTAACGGCAGATAAGCAAACTAAGGGGAGAGGCCGAAAAGGAAAGAAATGGCACAGTCCTGAGGGCAATATTTCTCTTTCCATAGCCTTTGCGGATAGAGAATTCGATGCACCAATAAGTATTGCTACAGGTATTTTGGTTAAAGATGTCCTCACAGAAGTTTTTAATCTAGACTCAATCAAGCTTAAGTGGCCAAATGATCTTGTGTTTGAAAAAAAGAAAATAGGAGGAATATTAGTTGAAAAGGAAGTTTTTTCTAACTATACAAAGGCCATAGTTGGTATTGGAATAAATCTTGAGTTAGATAAAAAAGAATCTTGGTGGGGAGATTTCAAAGATCTCAATGGCAAAAACTTGAGAGATAAAATCATTAATAAGATATTAATGAAATTTGAAATTCTCTTCAGGGATGGTCTTAATGATTGGAAGAATCTTTGGAATCAGTCTTGCATACATAACGATGCCATCATTTCTGTTGCTAGGAATGATGAGATTGTTAAAGGAAAATATCTAGGAGTAAGTGATGATGGTGAGCTTCTGCTAGAAAATGAAAAAGGTAATATTATTTCTTTTTCATCTGGTGAAGTGTCAATAAAAGGAATCTATAATAAATAAATGAAACATTTTCTATCAAATCTAGATCTTCACAGTGAAACTCCTGAAAATTTTGAATCAATTGTTTTTGGAGCTGGATGCTTTTGGGGGGTTGAAAGAAAGTTTTGGCAACTCGATGGTGTTTGGTTAACTTCAGTTGGGTATTCTGGTGGTGAACTTGAAGATCCTTCATACGAAATTGTATGTTCAGGAACAACTAATCATGTAGAGGCTGTAAGAGTTGTATTTAATCCAGAAGTTATATCATTAGCAGATCTTCTTAAAGTATTTTGGGAGTGTCATGATCCAACTCAAGGAATGAGACAAGGTAATGATATCGGATCACAGTATCGATCAGTAATTTTTCTAAATTCAGAGCTTCACAAAGATGAATCTTTATCTTCTTTAGAAGCTTATCAGGATGAACTTGAGCTTAATGGCTATGGCCCTATTACCACTGAAATATCAATGATGCAGAATTACTTTTTAGCTGAGGAATATCATCAACAGTATTTAGCTAAAAATCCAAATGGCTACTGTGGGCTTGGTGGAACAGGTTGCTCTTTCCCAAATAATTAATTTGTATATAATAGCAATCTTTGCCACCTTAGCTCAGTTGGCTAGAGCAGTTGATTTGTAATCATCAGGTCGTCAGTTCGAATCTGACAGGTGGCTCCAATCCCTTACTCGATCAGGGCTCCTATAAGGCTTGCTTCTAAAAAAGGTTGAACTAGATCCATCGCCATTAAAAGATTTAAATTCGTTATCTAGTGCTTTGCTACCCGATGAACTGGACGAAGAAGATTGAGTAACATCAAAACATCCTCCATAGGGAGAACAATATCTTTGTTGGTCAGTAATTATGCTTTTTCTAGATAACAAAGAATTGCCATTATCGTCTTGAAGAATTATACATGTTTGAATAGCGCCAGCTGCAGCATTAATATCATAACCAATCTGTGTACTATCAAGCAGCGTATCACCATTTACATCACATCTGGCATATGGATATCCATTCTCATTGGTCACCAAAACTCTAGCATTACCTCCAGAAATATTTTCAATAAACATTGAGAACCAATAAAACTCAGAAGTATCAATCTTATTAATAAGCATTTCTACATACCAATCCCAAATAATTGCAAATTCTTCAGTACCAGGCTGACCACTAGCAACATCAAAATTAGGGTGTAAGTCAAAGAGATCAGGTCTATCTGCCATTAAATTTACTTGATCTTGGGGGATAGTATTCGGAGGCGGATCTTCGTCATCATACCATCCTGACTCTTGAAGATCCTCTAAATTATCAATAGCATTTGAGTCCCATTGGAAATTGACATAAGTGCCATCCTCAAAGGGAACAAAATGACTCATATATTTATAAAGAGTTCCTGAATAATACAAGCAATAGTTGGGTGATCCATCGCCAAAATCTGTGTATGAGGCTGGCCAATAATTATTGGTATAATCAGTTACTTTTTTTAGTCCTCCCCCTATATCCTCAGATATTGAAGTTGAAGCATAAACATCACAATAATCAATGAATTCAAGAAAGTACTCATCCCATTCATATTTTTCAAGACCTCTAGATGTGGATTTACTCATTTCAGTTGTAGTATAAATAGTAGTATTATTTAAATTTATTAAATCAAAATTTATTTCTTGGATACATAAGCTTGTAAAATTTATCCAACAAGTCGATGTGTCGGAAACAACTTGATTATTATTGTTAATTAAAATATCAGGTATTTGTAAATATAACTTTTCATCCCAGCCATTCACATCGTAGTCAGGTAAGCTACCAATATTATCAATGTATATTCCAAAATTTGCTTGAATAGATACTGCATCTGCTCCATTTGCGACTGGATCTAAATTTGTTATTGGATTAGGGTAGGTATTATCATTCAAAAAAATCCTGACATTTGCATCATCAAATTCAGAGTTGTATCTAAACTCAAAGTCATTGCTGCCAATACCAACTAAAGTTGAATCCATTTTACTCTTAATTGCATCAATGAGTGCAGAAGTAACTGTATCAAGCGAATTCTGAAATAGATTTATATCATCGAATCTACTATATGAAATAGACGATCTTGATGAGCTTGAAGGATCAGCTTGGATTTCTGCATAGGTATAACCCTCACTGTAGGTTATACCTGCCATGAACTCATTAAAGAATGTGTCCATCCTATTTTTTTGGCGCACTTTATCACTGTTACAAATCTCGGAGCTAAATTCATTTTTTACGAAATAATTATAAAGCTCCCTAAATAGAGATGTTGCTGCAGAAATATTGACTTCTGAATAGCCTGGAGGATTAAAAGATCCTAAAGCTGAATTCTCTACTTTAACAGGAAAGTTTTTTAAACAAGTTGAATCATCAATATATCGGATTTCATAAATTCCATTACTGTCTGAGACAGCAGATGGCTCTAATTGATCATTGATATCGTTAAAGTTTTCATCAATATAAACAGTTTTATTACTATTATCTGAGTCGAAGATAGTTCCTCTAATGATTACATAGTTGGCAACTACAGAAAGAGTCTTTGATGTCTGAGTACCTTCACTATTGGTACATGATAGGGTAAATGAGTATTGTCCAGCACTTTCTAAGTTCTTTTGATGACTGCCTGATGTTGCGACTGAGCCAGACCAATCTCCGCTTGCGTTACAGCTTGAAGCATTTGTGGTACTCCAACTAAATGAGAAATTAGTGCCAACATCGACCTCGCTTCCGAATGTTGTTGAAAAGCTTATGCTAGCAAGAGGAATTACCGGTGCTGCTGATGAGCCTCCTCCGCCGCCACCTCCGCATGAAATAACAAAAAGGGCTGGAATTAAAAAAGAAAATCTTTTAAAAATCATATGTTCAAAAATAGCACACTTTTCATGGAATTGCTTTATTTTGTCACAGGTTATTCGATTCTTATTCTTTCCTCATATTTTGGAATATAAGTTGGCTTATCTTTTAAATACTCCTCTACTACATCTACTATGAAAATGTTTGTATCTTCATACTCAATTGATTCAGTAAATTCCCAGTACCCATCGCCTCCGAGAGTTACAAAGTTTGTTGAAGCTACCCAATAAGTCTTTTCTCTACTAATTGGTTTGCCTTTAAGTCTAAGCTCTTTAATCTCACCATCAGAATTAATGACATATTTAAAGCTTTTGGAAACTTGTAAGACTCCATTTGTCATGCCCGCAGCATGATTAAAAAGACCTTCTATTTGTGCTCCTGTTATTTTGGTCATCACGAGTGTGTTTGGAAAAGGGAAAGCGGATATTAAGTCGCCCTTTGTTAAGACTCCTGGATCTAAGTCTTGTCTGAGTGCGCCACTATTAATAACTGCGAAATCAATTTTTTCATCATATTCTTCTGCAGCATCAGCAAAAAGATTACCCATGTTTGACTCTTCACCATATGCTCTTACCATTTTATCTGTAGTGAATGAAACTTCTTTTAGTGCGATCTTTTGGACCTGACTCTCCCAATAATCAATAACTTTTGACATTTCAGGGTCATCCTCAATTTCATCATCGAAGATAGTTATAAGCTCATTAGAGTAATCAACGATCTTATTTTTCTCAGTATCATAACTAACAACAAGCTTGCCTAACTCAATCGAATACGCATTAGTTGAGACTATTATTGTTTCGTCAGAAAGAAGTGCTTCAGGTGTCCCTTTGTGTGCATGCCCTGTGATCATAATATCTACACCCGGAACATTTTTTGCTAAATCAATATCTTTGCTTAGAGTTCTTTCAACATCTGATAAACCTTTGGTTGATTGCCTTCCAGGGACACCCTCATGAACACTTAGGACTATTAAATCGGTTATTGGTTCAAGCTCTTCAATATATTTTCTTAAATAATATTCTTCATCACGAGCCTCTAATCCATCAACCATTTTAAAGTTCGTTGTGTCATAAAATGCGAACTTGCCATGCAGTCCAATGACCCCTATTTTCAATCCATTACTTTCAAGAATGACATATGGATTATCCCAAATAAGTTCATCGGTTCCTTCATAGAAGATATTCCCATTAACAATTGGAAAAGTTGCCATCTCTAATTTATCAAGCATGCTTTCCCATCCATGATCAAATTCATGATTACCAATACAAGCAGCATCAACTCCAAGTAAATTCATAGTATCTATTACAGCTTCGCCTTCAGTGAGAGTACTTATATATGGCCCAGAAAAATAATCTCCTGCATCAATATATAAGGTATTTGGATTTGCAGATTTTTCTTCTTTTATCAGAGTAGCAAGATTTGCAAATCCGCCAACTGGCCTTGTTTTACTTACCCATTGTTCTATATGAGGTTGAAGGTGAGCATGAAGATCATTGGTATATAAAAAATTAAGCTCTTTTATTTCTGATTTAGCTGGAAGAAATAAAAAAAGACCAATGAGAAATAAATATTTATTTTTCATAATTACTTATAGGTATTTGGGAGATCTCTTTTATCAACATATCTCTCCGTTAGACGAGACGACCTAGTCGTTAGGTCCATATCATTACCATCAATAAAAACTTTCATTGGGAAAGTTGATGGCTCTAGTGGGTCATCTTCCCATACAACTATGTCAGCCTTCATGCCCTTTTTAAGAATTCCCCTATCAGTGATGTTAAAACTCTTAGCAACATTTGATGTTAGAGCCATTATTGCTCCAGTGTATGACATGCCGTTAGCAACAGCATTTCCAGCTCCCTGCCTTATTAAATGATAATTATGAGTTCTAGACTCGCTAAACATTACTTTGATTCCAGCCTCTTCAAGAGAGGCTGATATTCGAATATTTGATGCAAGTTCATCGAATGAGTCAGGAATATTGTCAAAAGGATTTATTATCACTGGAATT
>CACJKN010000010.1 GCA_902594005.1 uncultured SAR86 cluster bacterium
GAAGTTAAAGACACACTTGCAATTGCAAGAAACAAATTTCCAGGACAGAGGAATTCCCTCGATGCACTTTCAAAACGTTTTGATATCAATGGCTATGATAGAAGTTATCATGGAGCTTTACTCGATGCCAACATATTAGCTGATGTTTATTCAAACCTTACAGGCGGTCAAAGTAAAATTAATTTTGCGAATAACTTTGATGCTGATTTTCAGGAGGAAAATAAAAAACAAACAAGAGATTTTTCAAATGATTTCGGAATTACTAAGATTATTACTTCTGAAGAGGACCAACTCTTGCACTCTAAAAGACTTGAAGAGATTGAGAAAAAGACAGGCAAGAAAACATTATGGAATTCTTAAATGAAGGTAACTAGATTTGCTCCAAGCCCTACAGGGAATCTACATATAGGAGGAGTTAGAACTGCTTTATTTAATTATGTTTTTTCAAAGCAAAACGGTGGATTATTCTTAATAAGAGTCGAGGATACTGACAGAGAAAGATCAAAGAAGGAATATGAAGAAGACATAATATCTGGATTAGAATGGCTTGGTATATCTCCCGATAAATCACCGATAAGACAATCAGAAAGATCAGATATGTATCAAAAAGCTGCTGAAAAGCTCATTGATTCTGGAAATGCCTATTGGTGCGATTGTTCTCCAGAAGATTTAGAAGAAATGCGTGAACAGCAAGCCGCCGCTGGTAAAAAGCCAATGTATGATGGAAGAAGTAGAGACCTTGGCCTTGAAAGATCAGACAAAACTGTTCTTAGATTAGCAACGCCACTTGAAGGAGAAACGGTAGTAAATGATTTAATACGTGGTGAGATAACTTTCAACAATAGTGAATTAGATGATCTAATTCTATTGAGAAGTGATGGTACTCCCACATACCATTTCTGCAATGTTGTCGATGATTTTGATCAGTGCGTAACCACAGTAATCCGAGGGGAGGATCATATTAGCAATACACCGAGACAAATCCATATCCAGAAAGCACTTGGCTATCCAGATCTTGAGTATGCACACTTACCTTTGGTGCTGGGTGAAGACAAAAAAAGGCTTTCAAAAAGGCATGCTGCAACTAGTTTAAATGCCTATAAAGAAATGGGATTTACAAAAGAAACAATTATAAATGCCTTAGCATTGCTTGGTTGGTCAACTGAAAATGAAATTTTTTCAATTGATGAATTGATTGAATCATTCAAGCTAGAAAATGTTCAAAAAGCCTCAGCGGTATTTGATCTAAAAAGATTTAACTGGGTTAGTTCCCAGCAATTAGCAAAACTAGATGAAAATAGTTTTTTTGAAGTAATTAAACCGTTCATGGAAAACGATGGCGTCAATGAAGATTATCCAAACTATAAGAAGATTCTTCTTGCAATGAGAACTTCAAAAACAAATTTAAAAGATATAGCTCATGCAACAAGACCATTCTTTTTTGAATTAGATGGTTATGACGAGAAGGGAGTTAAGAAGTTTCTTAATGAATCCCTTGAAACACTTACCTTTGCATTAGAAGTACTTTCAAAAGTGACTGAATGGAATGAAACAGAACTAGATATGGCATTAATAAAAGTTCGAGATTATTTTAATCTTCCTATTCCTAAAGTAAATCAACCAATGAGAATTTCTCTTGTTGGCTCGACTGTCTCGCCATCTCTGGGGTTAACGTTAGAGCTATTTGGCAAAGAAAAGTCATTAGAAAGGATACAGAAAGCAATAGACTTTATTACTTAGACTTTTCTATTGAAACTCCAGCATTAGGTCTTCTTAGATCAGCAAAACCATAATTGATTCCATTAATGATCTGAATTGATTGTGTGCTGCCGATGGTATCTGATAATTCTAGTTGATGACCAATCCTATCTAAAAGATTTAAATTATCTTGACTAACTGTTGATTCAAAATCAAGGTCAGCATAAGGCCAATCTTTGTGTATTCTGGGAAGCATAGTCGCATCACCTACATGTAAATCAAAATCTATTACACCTGTCACAACTCTCAGATTTGCAGCAGGTATTTGAGATCCACCAGGTGATCCAGTAATTAAAGACAACTCTCCTTTTTTATTGAATACCATTACAGGATGCATTGTACTCATTGGTCTTTTACCAGGTTCAAACCTATTCCCCGGACTTGAAGCTCTGCTTGTAGAGGATTTATCACCATACTTGTATGCAAAATTTCTCATTTGATTGTTCATTAAAATTCCTGTTCCGGGAATTGTTACTCCTGAACCAAACGAATATCCTAAGGTATATGTATTTGAAACAGCATTTCCATTTCGATCTACCACAGAATAGTGAGTGGTATCTTTACTTTCCTCAACATGGCTATACTTTTGGATTGAAGAAGCCTTTGAAGCTTTATCAAAACTAATATTTTTAGCTAACAATTTTGCTCTGCCTTTTGATATAAGTCCCTCAGTAGGAACATCATAATAATCAGGGTCACCAACGTGATGTGATCTATTATTATGTCCTCGTCTCAATGCTTCAGCTAGCAGATGGTAAGTAAGAGATGAATCTTTTCTATATTTTCCAAGATTATAATAGCTAAGGACATTTAGAGCAGTGAGAAATGTTATTCCTCCTCCTGATGGGGGTCCTTGAGTGTATACACTATATCCACGGTAATTCACTCCAATTGGATCTCTAAACTTTGACCTATATTGCTTTAGATCATTATTGTCTATAAATCCGCCATTATCTTTCATAGAGGATTGAATTTTTTCAGCAACCCATCCACCATAAAATCCATCTTTCCCTTCTTTAGATATTGCTTCAAAAGTTTTTGCTAAATCTGGTCTTTTCATTAAAGAGCCAATGGCAACTGGTTCGTTATTTTGAAAATAAATCTTTCTTGATTCTGGATCTTTCTTTAGTTGATAGGAACTCCCAATTGCATTATGCAAGTCATACGAGACAATAATTCCATTTCTTGCTTGATCAATAACTGGTTGAAGTACTTTTTCAAGAGGAAGATTTCCAAATCTTTCATGAGCCTCCAATAGACCATATACAGTTCCAGGAACAGCAGAAGCTTTATAATCATACTTAGTTAGATCGTAATCATCATCTTGAATTTGTGCTGGTGATTTAGAGCCAAATAAATCTTCTAAGTTTGAATTTAAAGAAGACCTACTTCTATAGTCAATTGAAAACAACTCTTTAGTTTCATTCATATAAACTAGCATAAATCCGCCACCACCAATATTCCCTGCTCTTGGAAGAGTTGTTGTTAATGAGAACCCAACAGCTACCGCAGCATCCACTGCGTTACCTCCAGATTCCAAGATCATTGCTCCGATTTCTGATGATTCAAGATTTTGAGAGACCACCATGCCATTTTCTGAAATTGTTGGATGGAAGGGTGATTTATAGTCTAAGTATGCATCTAGATGAGCATCATGTACCTGAAAAAGAAAAAGAAAAAGAACTATTTTTAAAAATTTCATCCGAAAATAACTTTCGCAAAGTAATATGCAAAAACTGTCACTATAAAAATACCAGCAATGTTTATAAAGAATCCAGCACGCATCATATCAATTATTTTAAATTTGTTAGCTCCATAAACAATTGCATTTGGAGGCGTTGCTACTGGCAACATGAACGCACAGCTTGCTGCAAGCACAACAGGAACAGTTAGAACTTCTGGCGCAACACCAACAGCAACTGCAACTGCTCCAAAAACTGGTAAGAAAGTTGATGTTGTTGCAACATTGCTAGTAACTTCTGTTAAAAATATTATTAGTGCAGCAACAGCCATAATAAGAATTATTAATGGAACTGTTTTAAGGCTTACAAGGCTTTGACCAATCCAAAGACCAAGACCAGTATCATTAATTTGAACACCAAGCGATAAACCTCCACCAAAGAGGAGTAATAATCCCCATGGAAGCTTGCTTGATTGTTCCCATGAGAGTAACTCTCCATTTCTTCCACTAGAAGGAATTATAAATAAGGCAATCGCCACCAGAATTGCTATACCAGCATCAGTAAGACCAATTACATAGTTATCAATTAGACTTCTAAACATCCACAAACCTGCTGCGATGAAGAAAACAATCCCAACTCTAAACTCATCTTTAGACATAGGACCCATATCAGTCAACATTTTTGAAAGAGTATTCTTTGTTTCAGCCGATGAAGCAAAATTTACAGGATAAACAACTTTTGTAAGAATCAACCAAGCTAATATAAGCATACAAATTGAAACTGGAACACCTAACTTCATCCAATCAATCATAGAAATTTCTAAACCATAAACTTCCTGCATAAAAGAGCTAAAAACAATATTTGGAGCCGTGCCTACTAATGTTGACATCCCTCCAATGGTAGCTGCATATGCGATAGAAAGTAAAAGAGCTTTGTCAAAATTACTCTTATCTTTTTCAGACATATTTGGGACAGTTTTTGCAACAACCGAACATATTGCTAGGCCAATAGGTAACAGCATAAGAGTTGTTGATGTATTCATTACCCACATACTAATTAAAGCAGAAACAAGCATGAATCCACCTATTAGCTTAGGCCCATCAGAGCCAAGTCTTTTTATCATAATCAAGGCAAGACGTTTATGAAGGCCGGATCTTTCGATTGATAAAGCAATTAGAAAACCACCTAAAAAGAGGTATATGTTTTTATTTGCGTATGGAAGTGCAGCTGTTTCTATTGAGGTAACTCCAAGAATTGGAAAGAGGGCTAAAGGTAATAAAGATGTAACAGGAATAGGTATTGCTTCTGTTGACCACCAAGTGACCATCAATATCGCAACGGCTGCAACTAACCAAGCACTTTCCGTTAAACCAGCAGGAGAGGGCAATAAGATTATTGCAAAAAAAAGAAATACTCCTACCCAAAAACCTCTTTTTCTTAAAGCCATAAATTAATTATAGGATAAAAAAAGGGAGCATAAAGCTCCCTTTTTAAATTAATGAGATATTAGAATTTTTGATAGAACTCTAGCGAGTAACTTCTACCATAATCACTGTGCACATCACCGACAAATCCCCATGTGTATTCATCAGCTAAAGGTGCTCTTTGATCTTCAAGGTTTCTAATTTGACCTCTTACTCTTAAACCATTCTTGAATTTGTATCCAAGTGTTAGATTTAATGTGAGCATAGACTCAACAGTCCAGTATTGACCACAAGTTCCACCTGAGTAACTTGTTGTTCCAGAACATGCATAAGTTCCATCTGAACGCTTAGCATTATTTGTAACGCCAAGTTCTTCAAAACTTCCTACTTTTGTTCCAGAAAGGTATGCATCAAAACGCTTATGTTTCCATGCAAGCCTAACTGAGTCTTTTACCTCAGGATAAGCCCTCTTATCAAAAGTACCCAGCAAGTCACCAAAACCAGATGCTGAGATAAGTCCTTCAAGCGGACCACCAGCTCCAGATGCTGCTACTAGCTCAGCCATTGGTCCAGAAGCCTCTTGCAAGAACTCATCAAATTGCACTCTCATGAACTTTGCACTAAATGAACCAGCATCAGTATCAACACTGTACTCAATAGCGTAGTCAGTACCTTTTAAAGTTCTATTATCAAGGTTTAGATATGTATCATTAACTCTGATTACATTTCCAGCCTTACAAAGGTTTGGATCCCAATTTGCATTATATGTATCAGAATCTGGGTCATTATCTGGTATAAATTCTCCTCTTATAACATTTGGGTTACCTGTACATTCATTAGCTCCACCACGAGATCTAATTAAAGTATCAAGAAGTATATGGTTTCTTTCACCAAATAAACCGATTGTGTTTTCAGTAGCAATTTCCCACTTATCAACAGTTACAACAAGATTATCTCCTGGCGTTAAAACAAAACCAACTGATGTGTTGGTAGCTTCTTCAGCTTCAAGATTTTCATTACCTTGAGCTACCCTTTGTATAGAGTATGCACTGTCATATTCCTCACCAAGAGCAGCGGTTAATAATGCATCCTCTTGCGAGTTATTTCTAACTACAAGACCTTCATTAACAGTAATAAGGTTAGGAGCTCTAAATGAAGTAGAGGTCGATGCTCTAAATTTACCCCATGAGGTAGGTTCCCAACCCAATGCAAATTTACCAACAACATTACTTCCATAGTCATCTGAATTCTCTGCTCTTACAGCTAACTGAGAATCAAGATTATTAGCCAAAGGAATTTGAAGTTCAGTAAATAGAGAAGATACAACTCTTTCACCATAGGTGTTAGGAGAAGGACTACTATTTACGATGTCAGATATATATGGGAAGGTAGCTTGGTTAGAAGCTTGCGGAGGAGTTGAATACACAAGTGTTCCATTTATTCTTGGATCTCTCGCATCATCCATTGACTCCTGTCTTATTTCTGCTCCAACTAACATTCCAACATCTCCAGCAGGCATTGAAAAAACAGAATCATTTGTCATTTTTAAGTCAGCTGAAAATAATTCTGTAGTGTTGTTTCTAAAAATTGAAACTGTAAAAGCTTCCTCGTTACAGCCAACTCCGGCACAGAAAGGGTTGTAAGCATTTGGAGATGAGTCAGCTAAAGCTTCATTTAACAAAGTCATGCTTTGTCTTCCATGGTTATCCATTTCTGAAGTAGCTTTAGATACAACAATACCAGAATCCCAGTCCCAGTTATTCCACTCACCTCTAAAGCCTTGAACAATTCTCCATGTTTCTCTTGTAGAATCCCAGCTTCGTGGAGTGGAAAATCTAAAACGTCTAAACCATAGCTCATCACCTTCTTTATCAACAAATAGGTCACCATTTGGTCTTTGAAGCTGATTTAACCAGTAGTTAGTTGAAGGTACTAGTATAGGTTGTGTATTTCCACCGTTCTTCGCGCTAGAACCCATACCTAAAGGCGCACCACCATAAAGCTGTTTACTAGAGTCAGATTTGTAATAGCTTACTTCTGAATAAGCCTCAACACCGCTATCAAGCGTAGTGTTATAGAACATTACAAGATTGTTTCTTAGTAATGGTCCTCTTTTGTCGTAAGTAGTTCCATATGCAAGCCTTGCATAATCTCTAATTGAACTTGAGTCATATAAGCACATGTGGTCAAGTCCAGGTATGTTATATAGATTTGAAGAAGAGTTACTTGTACAGTTTGAATCATTTGGCTCAAATATAGTGAAGATATTACTGCCTTCGTAAAATTGTGCCCAAACAGAACTTGTACTCATATTCCTCCATGTAGTGTCATTAAAAGCACCTCTTGGATCATCGCTATCTGGACTTGGAAGAAATCCTCTTAGATCTCCTGCAGCCCATTTCGGATCTTCGATACCTCTGATTCTCTCTCTATCATATCTATCGAAATATATTGATAAGTTAGAACCATCATCCATGGTTTTACCCCATTGGATGCTAACTTTATTATCTTTCGCATCAAAGCCGTCATACCAATTTTGCCTAACTCGCATGGTTAACCCATCAAAGTCATCCTTGAGAACTGTATTGATAACCCCAGCAACAGCATCAGCACCGTAAATAGCAGAAGCACCATCACGAAGAATTTCTACTCTCTCAGCACCATAGACAGGAATTAAGTTTGAGTTAACTGATGAAACTGGAACATAACTACCGCCAACCCACTCAGTTGCATAACCTGGTGATTGAACTAATCTTCTTCCATTAAGAAGCGTAACAGTGTTTCCTGTTCCAATATTTCTTAAATCCAGCGATCCAACATCACCTCTTGAGGCGTTATATCCACCACTGAAATCAGTTTGGTTAAAGTTATTACTACCATTCTCAGCCAAATCAGCAAATAGTTCCTCACCTGACTCAATAGCCAAGCTTTCAATATCATCAGCTGTGATGACAGTAACAGGAAGGGCGCCAGTGATCTTAGCCCCTTTAATTTGTGATCCAACTACAACTACTTCCTCGACATCTGACTCAGATTCGTCTTGCGCAAAAAGAAGAGTTACAGGTAATAAAAGTAAAATTGAAAAAAGTTTAAGTAACTTCATATTTCCCCCATTAATTTATTTAAAAATCCCTTATTTTATAACTTAAAATGTGGCTTAAATCAAATAAGATGTACCTTCAGAAGATATATCTAAAATTACTTATTTAATCGATATTCCAAGGGCGGGCTTCTATCACCCAGAAGAGGGTAGTAAGAGAAATCTTCACCTTGTTTCATTTTTAATTCTTTTTTTGAATCTTCAATAATTTTGGGGTCTAAAAAAATATCTTTTGCAGAATTTGTTAAAACTTCTGCAGCCAGCTTTGCACCTTTCAATCCTATTGAAGTTCCTCCAGATGCAACCGCTTGCCAAGAATGCGCAGGTGTTCCTGGAACCCACGTAGCAGTCCTAAAACCACCTGTTGGAACCAGCCACGTTAAATCTCCGACATCGGTTGACCCATAGGTGTGAGTAACAGCATATTCTTTGATCTTATTTTGAGATCCAAGCTTAAGGGAAGGAGAAACTAGAGTTTGATATATTTCCTCTGCAAATTTTTCTTCTTCTTTGTTGTAGCTTATTCCTCCTAATTCGGAAAGATTCTTATGTATCATTTTTTGGAGAGTTTCGTTTGGTAATACCGCATAGTTACCATGCATTACTTCATATGTCATCGATGTTTCTGTTCCCATAGCAGCTCCCTGAGCAGCTTTTACAACCCTTTGAAAAAGCTCATCAACTACATTCATCCTAGGATGGCGAACATAGTAGTAAACTTCTGCAACATCTGGAACAACGTTTGGAGCAAGACCTCCTTTTGTAATTACATAATGGATTCTAGATTCTTGAGGAACATGTTCCCTCATCATATTTACCATCATATTCATTGCTTCAACGCCATCTAACGCAGACCTACCTTTTTCAGGAGCGCTTGCTGCATGAGCAGAAATACCAGTGAATGTAAATTTTCCTGATTTATTTGAATTACTTGATTGCGCATCCGCTGAATTGCCACTTGCTGGATGCCAATGTAAAACTATATCAACATCATCAAAATAACCATCCCTAGCTATGTAAACCTTTCCGGATCCTCCTTCCTCAGCAGGAGTTCCATAGAATCTAATAGTCCCAGATGTTCCTGATTCTTCTAGCCACTCTTTAATAGCAACCACTGCCCAGGCTGAAGCAGCTCCAAAAAGATGATGACCGCACGCATGACCATTATCAGAACTCAAACCTTCAGCTGTTTTAAAAGGAACGTTTTGTTGAGATAACCCTGGCAAAGCATCAAATTCTCCTAAAATACCTAATACCGGGCCACCATTATTATATTCAGCAATAAAAGCAGTTGGTATTCCAGCAACACCAGATTGAATTGTAAAGCCACTATCTTTGAGCTCTTGTTGTAAAAGGCTTGAACTCTTTTCCTCTAAGTAGCCAAGCTCGGCATATTCCCATATTTTGAGAGCTACATCCTCAAATCTTTCTTGATGGTGGTCAATAGGTGACGAAATTAAGTATTGTGAGCTTAAGGCAAAAAATATTATTCCTAAGGAACGGCTTGTCCATCTTTGAATTTTACTCTTTTTCCTACCCATTCTTCCTCCATTAATAAATTTAAAAAGTTTTTATCTAAAGAAGAAACAACTTTACGATGTTTCTTTTCATCTTCTAGATATAAAACTGCTTTAGGCGCATTTTGATTTCCTTCAATTATAGTATAACCAATTATCTCACCTTCGCCCTCTGTAATATTCGACAGTTCAACAGGATTTTCATCAAGCTTTGCTCTCTCAGTTACATCATCAAAAATAAATTGCTCTTGATATTCTTTCCCCCAAACGCAAAAAGATTGCTTTGTCATCATTCCTGATACTCCGGTTACAAGCCCATGATTCACTTCCATGGCTCTAATTTTTTGAATCATTTTTACAGTTGAGTGAATTACATAGCTATTGAGCGGTCCTCCTGCATATGGCATAGATCCCGTTATTGTCTTGGGTATTTCACTCCCAAGTTCTAGAGATTTTGAGAACATCTTTACTGCAGCAGGGAAGCAGCTATATAAATCATATGCATCTAATCTGATATCAAGTTTCTTCATCATTTTATTTATAGAGTTCGCAGCATAGACCATTCCAAGAGACTCATAGAGTTTTGGCCTTTGCTGAATAGCTATCATGTGATTATTCTCAGACGATGAAATTGGATAAACTCTTTTTTTATTATCTATTTTTAATTTATCAGCTAACTCTTCACTGCAAATTATTAAAGCGGCAGATTGATTGACGTTCCAGCTTGTGCAATGGAGTTTGTTATAAGGATATGCAAGCATTTTATTTTTTTTGCTTGTCTCTAAAATTTCTTTTTTTGAATATGAATGATCTAGCCAGGCATCATCATTATTTGATGCAACTTTTGAGAAGTCTTCATACATTGAAGCAATATTGTTTTGATGTTCTTCAATTTTTTCATGATCATTTTTTCTTATAGCTGTCTCTATCGTTGCATAATAACCAACCGCCATGGCTCCTAACTCTTCAAGTTCTTCATCACCATAAAGATCTTCTTTTGCCTTAATATAAAAATCAGGATTTTCATTAAGCTTAGTTTCGAAGTATTCTTTTTTCTCAATTACAGACCTCAGTTGCTTGTATCGCGCCTCACCCCCAAGGATAATCGATGCATTAATTTCACCATTCTCAATTTTTAAACAAGCCTCATTTATTAGATTTTGTTGCAAAACCCCTATTTTAGTTACGTAAGTAGTTGGAATATTCTTGAAATCATTATTCTTTGCAATCCATTTTCCAGGATCTCTATATCTCCAAAAACCCTTGGGAATCCTTATTTCATCAATATGATCTTTAATTGATTTGTTTCCTGAATCGCATAGAGCCTCTTTTATTGCTTGATTCATGAGATGAAGTGCCTCATCAAGATTTTCAAAGTCACCTTTTTGTTGAATGGCAGAGACACCAATCGCTACCGATCTATGCTTCATTTGTTTTATTCTTTTGAAGGAACTAAGGACATTGCAGAAGTATTAAAGCCTGCATCAACGTATGTAATCTCACCAGTAATACCGCTTGCTAGATCTGAGCATAAAAAAGCAGCTACATTCCCGACTTCCTCTGTAGTGACCGCTCTTCCTAAAGGAGCTCTATCCGCATATTCTTTGAGCATACTTCTAAAATTCTTAACACCAGATGCAGCAAGAGTCTTTATTGGACCTGCAGAGATTGCATTAACTCTAATTCCTTTTTTCCCCAACGACGCAGCAAGAAACCTTGTATTAGCCTCAAGGCTGGCCTTTGCAAGACCCATAACATTATAGTTTGGGAGCGATTGAATAGATCCTAAGTAAGTTAAGGTAAGAAGGGCAGCCTTTTCACTGAGAATAGGTAATGCTCCTTTTGCAAGAGCAGTAAAACTATATGAACTTATATCATGAGCTATTTGAAAGCCTTCTCTGGTTGTAACTTCGGTAAAATCTCCATCAAGCTGATCTGATGGCGCAAAACCTATTGAATGCACAATTCCATCTAAAGTTCCCCATTCATCTGCTAACTGTGAAAAGGTTTGCTCTATCGATTTATCACATGCAACATCACATTCAATAAGTGTTTTTACACCTAAATCATCTGCAATTGGCTTAATTTTCTTCAACAAACGTTCATTTTGGTATGCAAAAGCAAGTTCAGCCCCATTTTTGCTCATACTTTGCGCAATACCATTAGCAATCGAAAATTTATTTGCAATTCCAGTGATTAAGATTTTTTTATTTTTTAGCATTTTTCAATATGTCAAGTCAGAATTATAAGCTAATTACACAATTGTTTACATAAATTATAAATTCTGTTTGAATTGGCATATTACGTGGCAGAAATGCCGCATATATAAACGTTTATATATAACTTTAAAAGGGGAAGTATATGAAAATTAATAAACTAACTTTGTTATTTGGTTTAGTATTTTCTTTTGCCGCCATTCCTTTTTCAGCACTTGCGCAAGATGATGTTGAAGAAGTTGTGGTTACTGGTACAAGGATTGCTGATCCAAATGTGACAAGTTCATCGCAGATCACAAGTATCGATGGTGAGGAATTGTTAGTCAGAGGTATTACGAGGGTTGAGGATTATCTTAATGATCTTCCGCAAATCTCACCTGGGCAATCAATTACCAACTCCAATGGTGCTTCTGGTACTGCTACTGCGAACTTAAGAAACTTAGGTTGTTCAAGAACTCTTGTTCTTATGAATGGTCGAAGAATGGTTTCTGGTACGACTGGTGGTGGAAACTGTGCTGACTTGAACACTGTTCCAACACTCTTATTGGACAAGGTAGAAGTTCTTACTGGTGGTGCGTCATCCGTTTACGGTTCTGATGCGGTTGCTGGTGTTGTTAACTTCATCTTAGATGATGAGTTTGTAGGAATGAAGTCTAGCTTTTATCATGGCTTTTATCAGCATAAGAATGACAACAAGAGTCTTAGAGACTTAGTTGCTTCATATGATTATGCATTAGCACCAAAAGATGTAACTACAGGAGATACTGAAAAAGTTTCAGTAGCTTTCGGTGGGGAAATTGATGGTGGTAGAGGTCATATAACAGCTTTTATGGAACACACTGATACAAAACCTATTCTTCAGGGTGAGTACGACATAAGTGCTTGTGCTTTAAGATCTGGTTTTAGTGGTTGTGGTGGTTCTTCAACAATTCCTCCAGGTAGATGGGCCGACTTTGGTGGCTACACTGCTGGCGGATTTGTTAATGCTGATCCAACAATTACTGGTGTTGACTTTAAAGTTCAGGGGAATGATTTTGTTCCTAGAGCTGGACAGGCTTATAACTATAATCCAACAAACTTCTTCCAAAGACCTGATGATAGATTTAATTCAGGATTCTTTGGTAAGTATGAAGTGTCTGATAATGCTGAAGTATATGTCGATATGACATATATGAAATCTGAGTCTAATGCCCAGATTGCATATTCAGGAACTTTTGGAAACATTACAGCATTACCGTGTTATAACGCGTTCTTATCAGAGCAGCAATATAATGCAGCTTGTGGTGATTGGGCTGGAATGGGCGGAGATCATGCTCCTGATTTTGCATCTGGTGCTGCAGCTCTTGCTTATCTTGCTAATCTAGATTTAGCTGTTGGTGATGGTTCAATCCTTGGTTATAAAGCACCTCTATATTCTCTTAAGAGAAACGTTGAGGGTAATCCAAGACAATCCATCTTTGCTTATAAAAGCTTTACGCAAACTGTTGGTGTAAGAGGTGATATCAATGACAACTGGTCATATGATGCTTACTATCAAACATCAAATGTTGTGTACAACAACGAATATAGAAATGACTTATCTGTTACTGCAATCAACAGAGCTGTTGATGTTGTTTCAGTTAATGGTGTTCCTACATGTGTAGCAGCTCTTAACGGAACTGACTCATCATGTGTGCCTTACAACCTATTCCAAGGTGGCCTTCCAGGTGATGGAGGAATCCAAGGGGTAATAGATGGCGGACAGGAACTCCAAAGCTATATTGCTAATGCTACATACATTAACGGTGATGGTGAACAAACTTCATTTACTGCATATGTTACCGGTGATCTAGGTTATTCAATACCTGGTGCTCCTGGAAACATTTCAATGGTTGCTGGTTTTGAGTCCAGAGAATTAAGCTCTGATTTCAGACCTGACTTACCAAGTAGAACCGGAGATAGATCGGGTTCTGGTGGTGCAACACTTCCATTAGGCGGTAGTTATGATGTTGATGAATTCTTTGTAGAGCTAGGTATCCCAGTTACTGATTCAGTAAGTATGGATGCTGGATTTAGATCTGCAGAATATTCAACAGGAAATGACACCTCAGCTATGAAATTAGGTGCTTTCTGGACAGTTAATGACAAGGTATCCGTAAGGGGATCTTTCCAGACTTCTCAGAGACATGCTAACTTGGCTGAGCTTTATCAAGGTATTGGACAAGGTCTTGTTGATTTAGACTATGATCCTTGTGGTATTGATCCTGATACTGGCGCAGCTCCAATTGCTACACAAGAGCAATGTTTAGCTACAGGTCTTCCAGCAAACTTGTATGGAACTGACCTTAAGTCGCCTGCAGACCAATACAATATCCAAACTGGTGGTAACCCAAATGTTGCTCCTGAGGAATCAGAGTCTATGACAATTGGTGTTGTGCTTAATCCAATGGATGGATTAACTCTAACAGTTGACTACTTCGATATCACTGTTGAAGATGGTATTGGAACTGTTTCACCAAAAACAGCACTTGATAAGTGTATTGAAACCGGTGCTGCTGCTTTTTGTAACCTAATTAACCGTAACCCAGTTAATGGATCATTGTGGTTAACAGGTGGATATATTAGTGCTCAAATAACTAATATTTCTGAAGAGCAAACAAGCGGTATTGATGTCATCTTTGATTATTCAGTTGACACAAACTGGGGTCCATTAGTTGTTTCTGGTGTAACAACACTATTAGATTCATACGACATTATTGAACTACCTGGTGAGGCAGCGATTGGCTGTTCTGGAAACTGGGGTGGTTCTTGTGGTAAGAATCCTATGCCTGAAGTCATGGGTTCATATACTGTTGGTTTAACAACAGAATTTGATACCGATGTTATTCTTGGTGTTAGATACTTAGGTAAAACTGATGACCTTAACGCTAACGATATTGATTTTGATGCGTTTACATATTTGGATGCTACTGCAATCTATTCTGTAAATGACAACATGTCATTAACACTTGGTGTAAGTAACTTGCTTGATAAAGAGCCAGGTTACACATCAGATGCTGGAACAGCTCCAGGTAATGGTAATACATTCCCAGGCTATTTCGATGCATTTGGTAGACATATTCACTTATCTATTAATTACTCATATTAATATTTAAGCAATATTAAAATAGGGGGCTTTATAGCCCCCTTTTTTTTAATTTTTATATTGAAAAATCTTACATATTCATGTCTAATACCAACCTTCTTTTTTATCAAATTATGAATATATGTTAACTAAAGCCAAACTTTTAAGGATGCCAGCTAAGAAATATATGGCCAAAGAACAACTTGAGTTTTTTACTGCTCAACTCACTGAACAAAAAGCTGAAGCCATTAGTGAAATTGAGGACGCAAGACAAAGATTAAGAGTTCCGCCTGAGTGTAAAGATGAAGCTGACAGAGCATCATTTGAAATGGATTCACAACTTTACTTAAGAATTGTTGATAGAAAATCAAAACTCGTTAAGAAAATTGATTTCGCACTGAGACGAATTAAAACTGGCGAATACGGCTATTGCATGGAAACAGGTGAACCCATTGGAATTGAAAGGTTAATAATTAGACCTACCGCTGAATTCTGTGCAGATATCAAGTATATAAATGATGATCAGGAAAAACACTTCGCTGAGTAAAGCCTGATCGAATCAACTTAATTCAATATAATATTTCAATGAAATTAACTACATTTTGGATGTTATTTCCTGCTCTATTTTTTAATACATCACAAATCTTTGCGGAATATGAAAATACTAATGGCAAACCAATTGAAAAGTCTTTTAAGGATTTATTGGAGTGGTCAACTAGTGATGTTGATACAAAGATTGATTTCATTGAATTATCTGATGACTGGAAAGATCTTAATTTAGAAGCAGATAATAATTACGCAATTTGGATTGGCCATTCAACATTCCTAATTAAAAAAAATGGTTACACAATTTTAACTGATCCCGTTTTCTCTGAAAGGGCGTCACCATTCAAGAATATAGGGCCAAAAAGATTAATACCACCAGCAATACCTATTGATAGCCTTCCAAACATTGACTATGTAACCGTAAGTCATAATCACTATGATCATTTAGATACGGCGAGTCTTAAAGAGATTTATATAAATAATCCTAATGCTATTTTTTTGGTTCCAGCCGGAGATAAGAAACTGTTACAAAGAAAGGGAATAAAAAATATCTTTGAGTATGAATGGTGGAATGGATATAAGGTAAACAATCTTGAAATAACTTTTACTCCAGTTCAGCATTGGTCAAAAAGAGGACTCTTCGATAGAAATAAAAGCTTGTGGGGCGGATGGTTTTTTAAATTTGAAGACTATTCTATTTTCCATGCAGGTGACACAGGCTATTCAAATGACTTCAAGGAAACAAAATCTAGACTGGGCTCACCGAAGTATGCTTTTATTCCAATAGGTGCATACGATCCTGAATGGTTTATGGCGGAAAGTCATGTTAATCCAGAAGATGCTGTTCAAATAATGCTTGATTTGGGTGCTGAAAATAGTTTTGGAATGCACTGGGCAACTTTTAAGCTCACTGATGAGGATACGTTGGAGCCAAAAGAAAGGTTAGATAAAGCAATCAGTAATATAAATAAGGATAATTTCATTGCTCCTAGCCCAGGTTCGGTTATAAATTTAGATTGAATAAAGATTTACTTCAAAAATATACTTAGGTAACATCAAGAACTTCTAGGGGCCATAGCTCAGCTGGGAGAGCGCAACGCTGGCAGCGTTGAGGTCAGGGGTTCGATCCCCCTTGGCTCCACCAATAGTTTTAAAAATGAAAAAATCAATATCATTAATAGGCATGGCTGGGGCAGGCAAATCGTCCATCGGGAAGAAGCTAGCAAATTATCTTAAATTTGAGCTAATTGATAGCGATCAATTAATTGAGGCAAATCAGAATAAATCACTTCAGGAAGTTCTGGTTGAGAATGGTATTCAAGAATTTAAAAAAATTGAAGAAGAGGTAATTTTATCGGTTGAGTTCAATCAAACTGTATTAGCAACAGGAGGCAGTGCAATCTTTAGTAAAAAAGCAATGAATTTTATTAAAAGTAACTCATCAGTAATTTATTTAGAAGTGTCCTTCGAAGATATAATGGATCGAATTCCTGATTTCTCAAACCGAGGCTTTATTAAAGATGCTGACCAAACAATGGAACATGCTTTTAATGAAAGAGAAAGTATATATAGAGAGTTTGCTGATCATATCGTTACAAACAACGAAGGTTTAGAATCTTGTTTTAATAAAATTCTTAGTGTTATTTAAAACTTATCTTAGTTTCTCTTGTTTAGCATTTTCCATGCTTTAGATGTTATTTCCATTCCTAGAAATGGCTTAACTAACTTGTAGGCTAAGCCAGGAATAACTGTACTCTTTCCAGCTATAGAAGCCTTCTCAGTCATCTTTACAACTTTTTCAGCAGATACCCACATCCAAAAAGGAATTTTCTTCTCGAGATGATCAAGACCAGCTCTTTTGTGAGCATTTGTTTTTACATATCCTGGAAGTGAGATGGTGACCGAAATATTCTCATTTGCTAACTCCTCGCCAATTGATCTTCCGTAAGAGTAAATACCAGACTTTGCAGATGCATAAAGTGAAGATTTAGGCATTGGTGTTACTGCTCCTATACTTGAAATGATTACAATCCTTGAAGCATCTTTATCTTTTAATCTTGGAACCAATCCCTCAATTAAATCAATTACTCCTCCACACAAAAGATAATATAATTCGTCTCTTTGCAATGCAGAACTCTCACCAGCTTTGCTCATCATAGTTATACCAGCATTAGCAACAATAAGATCTGGACAATCTAGTTTATCAAGCAGCTCTAAAATAGAATCTTTCTTTGAGAGATCCAAATGATAATAGTTATTATTATTATTATTTTGAAAGGACTCTCTTGCTTTTTTTGATCTTTCTTCACTATGAGAAACTAAATCTAAAGACCAGCCATTTTGGTTTAAATACTTTGCGTACTCAAAACCAATTCCTGAAGAAGCTCCTGTGATTAATGCTTTTTTCATCTTTATTTTTTTAATTGGGATTATAATCTTTTTTATGAAACATTTTGGCTTGAGATCAATATTTTCATTGATTGTTGCGATCACTTTTATCAACTCTTGCGGTGGCGGTGGTGGAGGAACTGATCCGATACCTCAGATATCAAATACCTCTCCCTTTTTTGTAAATAATATTGGTGAGATTGAAGTTGATGAAATGCAATTATCTGTTGCTACCATTTCTGCTAGTGATAATGATGGAGATATACTTCAATATAGTCTCTCAGGGAATGATCCTTCCTATTTTTCTATAACCAATGAAGGAGTAATCACATTTAATCAGCCCCCCAGCTATTTTGATAAGAATGAGTTCTCAATTTTAATTAATGTTACTGATAATATTGTTTCAATTACTCAAACACTTACAGTTTTTCTTTTGAGAGTTTGTTCAGATAGTTTTTTAGGAAAAACAGTTTGTTTTGAAGAGGAAAATACAACTGTTGAATATGATAGAGCAAATGATTATCCAACATGGCAAGATTGGGATGGCGATTGTCAGAATAATAGACATGAAGTGCTTGAATCTGAACATATTGATGATGATTCTAATCATCCCTTAGTTTTTTCATCAGACGGATGTTTCGTTAATTCTGGCAAATGGTTTGATCCATATGATAATCTTTATTACTTTTCTTCTTCTGAAGTCCAAATAGATCATGTTGTTGCATTATTTGAAGCACATAAAAGTGGAGCTTGGAGCTTTCCAGCTTCAAGAAAACTTAAATTTGCAAATAATATTGATTTTGACGATCTTTTAATTGCAGTTGGAGGTTCATCAAATGCAAGCAAGGGCTCGTCAGATCCGTCTGACTGGATGCCAGATAATTCCTCTTATTATTGCGAATACTTAGATAAATGGCTGAATATAAAATCTGAATTTAGACTTGGTATCGACTCTGACGAAAAGAATTCAATCGAAAATTACTACCAAGAAAATAGCTGTCAGAACTAATTTTTAATAAAAAATGTTGTATTATTTTTTCTGGAGGAAATTTTATGAATAAAAATATTTTTTACTTAACTGCCTTATTGTTTGTTTTCGGTTGCTCAAACCAAAGTTCTGAGCCTGATGTAATGGAAGCAGAAGTTGAAACCGTCTTACTAGAGTATATGTGGTGCGACTTTGGACCCAATACATCTGAGGAAAGTTTAGATGAACTGGTTGCAGATTTTGATGAGGTAACAAAAAATTCAGATCATCCAGTAGAAAGTGCTTGGGGATATTTTCCAACATTTGATACGGATGCATATGATGCTATTTGGTTGAATGTATGGTCTGATGAAGATCAAAGAAATGCTGGCTGGAAGGATTGGGCAGCAGACAGCCAAGAAGATTTTGAAGCTAAGCATAACGATACTCTCAATTGTCGTGAAGATAGGATTTTTCAATTTACAGGTACTGCTGGAATGACACCAAGAGTTGAGTGGAGTGCTGAGCCACCATTTAATGCCGACTTTTATTTTTGTACCTTCACAGGTGAAAATGGAATGGATGAGCTTATGCCTATAATGGCAGACTATGATGCATGGGTTCAAGGAACAGATGAGGATAGCATGTGGTATGTGTGGCATGATCCATTATTTGATACTTCAAATGCAAGTGGCTCTGTTGAAGATGGCTATGATTATGCAATTGGCTTTTATTGGCAAAATAGTGCAGAAAGAGAAGTTGGCTATAGCAACTATGGCGAGACAGATTTCCAATCAAGATTCGATGAAATTGAATCATGTGAAACTCTAACATTTGAGGGATATCCTATAGTTCAACCGTCTTCTTAAAACAGACTACTTTAAAAAAGGGAGCCCGCTCCCTTTTTTTTATTTATACTTAGTGAATGTCTAAGCTATTTGACCTCCAAAATAAGAATGTTTTGCTTACGGGCGCCTCTAAAGGGATGGGTCTGGCCATGGCCCAAGGGTTAGTAAGTCATGGAGCTAATGTTGTTATATCCAGCAGAAAGCTTGATCAATGCAAAGAAGCTGCAGACGCTATAAATGAATCCATTGGCAATGAAAAAGCATTTGCTTTCGCATGCAACGCATCAAGCAAAGATCAATTACAAGACCTTGTAGACTTTTCAATATCTAAGCTTGGATCAATATCAACTCTCATATGTAATGCTGGAGTAAATTCTTTTTTTGGTTCTATGTCCGAAATTGATGATGAATCATACGATAAGACAATGGATACAAATGTTAAGTCTAATCATTGGCTAATAAATATGGTAACGCCTTCAATGAAAGAATCTGGAGGCGGATCGATAATGATTACTTCAAGTATTGCTGCCTTTCATGCTTCTGAAACTTTAGGTACTTATAGTATTTCAAAGCTAGCTGTTTTGGGTTTAGTTAGAAACTATGCTTCTGAATTAGGTCCATCGAATATAAGGGTAAATGCAATTTGCCCAGGACTTGTGAAAACAGATTTTTCAAAACTGCTTTGGGAAAACCCTGAAGCTGAAAAAGCTTCAAGTCAGAGAATGCCGTTAAGAAGACTTGGCGAAGCTGATGATTTTAAAGGTGTTGCAGTTTTCCTTACTTCTGATGAGAGCTCCTTTATGACAGGGCAAGCTTTAACAATTTGTGGCGGCGCAAGCATGTGGTCATGAAAAAATTAATATTTTGTATATTTATACTCTGTTCAAATCTTTTGATTTCAGAAGATTTTTTAATTAAATCAAAAGGTTATTTAGATGTTCAAACTGGAAATATTATTAAAGCAGATTTATTAATCCGTGATGGAAAGATTGCTGATATTGGAAAAATAAACTCTAAAGATGCGACAGTAATTTCTATACCAGATCTTATTTTGATTCCCGGTTTAATGGACAGCCATGTTCATATTGTTGGGAATGACTCAAAAGGTGAAGAATCAATTGCTGATTCATCTCATATGGGCACAGTGTGGGGTGTAGTGAATGCAGAGAAGACTTTAATGGCTGGTTTTACAACTGTAAGAAATGTTGGGGCAGCTAACTATGCAGATGTGTCAGTCAGAGATGCAATAGAAAGAGGAGTCATAAGCGGACCAACAATGCTTGTTTCTGGACCAGCACTTGGAATAACCGGCGGACATTGTGACCATAACTTATTACCACCAGAATTTAACTATTCAAGTGAAGGAGTTGTCGACAGCCCTTGGGAAGCAAGAAAGATGGTAAGAAAAAATAGGAAGTATGGTGCTGACTTAATTAAGTTCTGTGCAACTGGCGGAGTAATGTCAAGAAACACTGACGTTAATGCAAAGCAGTTTACTTTAGAGGAGATGAAAGCAATAGTTGATGAAGCTCACAATCATGGCATGAAAGTGGCAGCGCATGCCCATGGATTAATAGGAATCAAAGCAGCGATAAAAGCAGGAGTTGACTCTGTTGAACATGCAAGCTTTATTGATGATGAAGCCATAGATATGGCAATAGAAAATAATACAGTTCTTTCGATGGATATCTTTGTTTCAGATTATATTTTAGGAGAGGGCGCTAAAGCTGGGATAAGAGAAGAATCTTTAAACAAAGAGAGATTAGTTGGGAAAAAACAAAGAGAAAACTTTATGAATGCTCATAGAAGAGGAGCAATCATTACATTTGGAACAGATGCAGGTATATTTGATCATGGAGATAATGCAAAACAGTTTGCATACATGGTTGAGTGGGGAATGACACCGCTTGAAGCAATTCAGGCTTCAACTATCAAAACTGCAACATTATTTGGTATTGAAAATACAGGTCAAATTAAGGAAGGATTCGATGCTGATATCGTTGGAGTGATCGAAAACCCTCTTGCCAATATTAGAGCCTTGGAAGAGGTTGCTTTTGTAATGAAAGAAGGAAAAGTTTATAAGAGATAATCTAATCTAATAGCTTTGTGGCCTCGTTAAAGTGTTTTCTACACAATACTCTGTATACATCATTTCCGCCGATTTGGACTTTTGAACCTTCAGTAATAACCTTTCCACTCTCATCAAGTCTAACAACCATAGTTGCTTTTCTACTGCATACATTGCATACCGTTTTAAGCTCTATTAAATTGTCTGCTAATGCCAAAAGAGCCGCACTTCCTTCAAACAACTCTCCCCTAAAATCAGTTCTTATGCCATAACACATTACGGGGATTTGCAACTCATCACATACTTTACACATCTGCAGAACATGATGCTTCTTCAAAAATTGAGCTTCATCAACAAGTATTGCATCAACCTTTCTTTGAGAAAGCTCTTTTTTTACGTAATTATAAATCTTTAATTTTGAATCAATTACAACCGCTGAAGCGCTTAAACCAATTCTAGATTTTATAAGACCTAAATTCTTATCAGCATCTTCTCTTGGAATAAATAAAATTGTTTCATTTCCAGTCTCATGGTAATTGTGAGCTGACTGGAGTAGTGCAGTTGATTTACCAGCATTCATAGTTGAGTAAAAAAAGTGAACCTTAGCCATTAGCAAATTATAATGGTTTTATGAAAACTTTTGTTGAGAATGGAATTACTCATTTAGACCTTCATGGAGTTAGGCATCATGAAGTAAATGAACTTGTTCTTGATTTTGTTTTAAGAAATCAAGAATTAATTCCTTTAGTAATAATTTGTGGCAATAGTGTTAAGATGATTTCCCTCGCAAAATCCTGTCTAGATTCTAATGAAATAAAATATCAAGATATTAGGTTTGGATTAATCAGAGTTGAGAAAATTTAATTTATAATATTCGCATGAGCAAACTACCAGACTTACTTCTCTTTGATCAACAACTAACCGAAGAGGAGCTAGCTATTCAAAAAACTGTAAGAGATTATTGTGACAATTCTCTAATGCCAAGAATTCAAAAAGCTAACAGAGAAGAGCTTTTTGATAAAGAAATTTATAAGGAGCTTGCAGACCTTGGCTTACTTGGGCCTCATATAAAAGGATATGGCTGTGCTGGAGTGAGTAATGTTGCCTATGGATTAATTGCCAGAGAAATCGAAAGAGTTGATTCTAGTTATAGATCAGCTTTTAGTGTTCAGTCTTCATTAGCCATGTATGCAATTTACAAATTTGGCTCAGAAGAACAGAAAGAGCACTATCTCCCTGAAATGGCCAAAGGAAATATTATTGGATGTTTTGGCCTTACTGAGCCAGATGCCGGCTCAGATCCTGCTGGTATGAAATCAGTTGCAAAAAAAGTAGATGGAGGATTCGAATTAACTGGATCTAAAACTTGGATAACAAATTCACCAATTGCTGACTTATTTATCATATGGGCCAAGGATGAGCAGGGCGTCTTAAGAGGATTCATTTTGGAAAGAGAGGATGCCAAGGGATTAGAGACTCCATATTTGGATGGTAAATTTGCATTACGTGCATCAGCAACTGGAATGATTTTTATGGATCAAGTATTTGTTTCTGATGATAGAGTTCTTCCAGAAGTACAGAGCTTTAAAGGCCCATTTACTTGTTTAAATTCTGCAAGATATGGAATTGCATGGGGAGTAATGGGTGCGGCTGAATTCTGTTGGGAGAAATCACTTGAATATACTCTTGATAGAAACCAATTTAATGCTCCCTTAGCATCAAAACAGCTCATTCAAAAAAAACTTGCTGATATGCAGACAGAAATTTCATTGGGTATGCAAGCAGCATTGAGAGTTGGAAGATTAATAGATGAGAAAAATTTTGTGCCTGAGATGATATCTTTAATTAAAAGGAATAATTGTCAAAAAGCTTTAGATATTGCCAGATCAGCTAGAGACATCCATGGCGGTAATGGCATCAGTGATGAGTATCATGTAGTGAGGCATTCAATGAATTTAGAGGCAGTTAATACTTACGAGGGCACTAGTGATATTCATGCCCTCATTCTTGGTCAAAAACAAACAAATATTTCTAGCTTTTAATCCTAGTTAAGGTACTTCCCTAAAAATTCTTCATAATCTTGAAATAATTCAAGTCGGGCAGTCTCTCGTCTAAACCCATGTCCTTCTTCGCCCTTGATAATGTATTTATAATCTTTGTTATATTTTTTTAATTCATTAACCATATCAACGGTTTCTTGGAACCTTACTTGGGTATCTCTTCTACCTGTAATAATTAAAACAGGATCTTCAACATTTTCTACAAAAAATATCGGACTATTGTCATAGAGATTCTTATAATCTTCTGGATCTCGTGGATTACCTTTTTCAATATATTCCATTGGCATCCCTAAGTCACTCCACTGCAAGCCTCTTAAGTCCATACTAGTTAAGTCAAAAGTGCCCACATAAGTGATAATGCATTTGAACAAATCAGGTGCTTTAGTTGCAGCATGCATAGCAGCGTAACCACCATATGATGCCCCTGATATGCATACATTATCCATGTCAACATAACCTTGTTCATTGGCCCACATCAAGGCATCATACTTATCTTCTTGCATTTTCTTGCCCATTTGGTGATTGGCTAAAATCATTTCTTTTCTTCCATATCCAGTAGAGCCACGGTAATCCATTTGTATTACTCCGTACCCTCTAGTTGCATAAAATTGAACTTCTGGGTTGTAACCCCAATAATCTCTAGCATTAGGGCCTCCATGAGGATGAACAATAAAAGGAATTTGAGTTCCTTCCTCATAATTCGGAGGAAGTGTTATATATCCATGAAGCTTAAGACCATCTCTGCTTGTGTACGTAAATGGTTCAATATCTGCTAGTTGATAATCTTTGATCCAAGGTGCCGCAGTAGATATCAAGGAAACCTTTCCTTTAGATAAATCAAATAAATAAGAACTACCAGGATCTTTGTCGCTTGAAGCAGTGAATAAAAATCTAGTTAAATCATCGCTCCAGTCTCTGATGCTTACTTCATGATCTGGGAATATAGCTTCTAGTGATTTATCAATGGAAGCAAAATATTCATCAAAATAAACTTTTTCAGTTTTTGCTCCTTCATAAGAAAATCCATATAGCTCATAACCACCAGATGAGAACCACATATTCATTGAGTTCATTCCATGCATTGGGCTAGATAGATCATAGTCTGGATCGTGGTAGATCATTTCTAGAAATTCACCAGTTTCAGCATCAACTGCCCATAAAGCATTTGTATCAGTTTCATTAATAATAGTCCCGTCAGGTTGAACGGCTTGCCCAATTCCAAGAAGAGTTTTGTTATCTATATCAAAACTTTCTGCATAGAAGCATGCAGCTTGGTGCATGCAGGATATAATTTTTTCATAACCTCCATTGTCAGTGAACTTATAGAATGTTGTTTCTATACCTTTATTTGGGCCTTCTTCCATAAAGGTTGAAAATCCATAAGGAACTCCTTCCCAATCAAGGAGCCAACTCATAACAAGTTCCCCTGGAACTGAAGGCTCTCTGGCAACTAATTCAGTTCTTTTAGTTTTAAGATCAAGCCAATAAAGGTCCCTAGATCTGCTACCAGTATTAAATAGGCTTATCATTACTTTCCCAGGAACTCTTGGGTAAACTCCGTATAGGCTGGGAACCTGAAAACCAGGCTTATTTTTGAATCTTTTTGCCTTTATTAACAAAGTTGTATTTTTGCCGTCTCTGTCAACTGTATACATACTTGCAGAATCTATACCTGATCTTGAATCTCTAGAAACTAAAAGTTTTTCATCATTTAACCACCTAAAACTTGTAACAGCACTTCCAGCAGTAGTTCCTGAGATAACCTTGGGTTCCATAGTCTCAAGGTTTGTAACCACTAAAACTCTATCAGTTGCCATCATTTCTTGATCAGATTCATCTTCGATATCGCAAACATTGTCATCTACAGGCACCATAGCCGCAAGAAATTCACCTGAGGGCGAAAGCTGTTGTTGGGTACCCTGACCATAGCAAACTAGCTTATCAAGGGGTATAGGAACGTATTCGTCAGCAAATGAAACCGCTGAGAATGTAAGTAATAAAGATAAAGATATGGCTTTTAGACAAATATCTGAACTGGCTTTATTAGTCTTATTTGCTTGTATTTTGTGCTGCATTTTTTGAGTGTCTCCAAAAAGAAATTATTAAGATTGTGTAAAGTCTACTTTACATATAAAAAAATTAAAAGACTTATCGCTCAAAATACCAAAAAAAACCTTAATTTAAAACATTTTTTAATTTTAAAAAAATGTTTACATCATACTCATAAATATGTATATTCAGTGAACTAAGACATGTTTTTAGTAGAATTTTATGCATAAAGATGGGGAAAATATTATGAAAAATTTAAGTTTTTTAACTTTGTTTGCTTTTTTAAGCATTGGTTTCGTCGTTGCAGATGAGCCTGTAGATGAAGATGTTGAAGTTGTTACAGAGGCAACAATGTCTGAAGATACATCTGATGCGTCCGAAGATGAGGACGTTCAGGAGCTTGGAAGAGTAAGCGTAACTGGTTCTAGAATTAAAAGAGTTGATATTGAGGGTGCTTCACCATTAATAACAATTACTAGAGCTGATATCGATAACGCAGGTTTCCAAACTGTATATGACGCGGTTAGCAACCTTACTCAAAACACAGGTAGTGTAAATGGTGAAAACTTCCAGGCTGGTTTTAATGCTTCATTGCAACCAATCAACCTTAGAGATTTCGGCCCAGGTAGAACACTCGTGCTTGTTAACGGTAAGAGAACTGCAGACTATCCGTTTCCTTATAATGGTGAATCAGCTTCTTTTAACTGGGGTGCAATTCCACTTGCAGCTGTTGAAAGAATTGAAGTTTTAACTTCAGGTGCTTCTTCCATTTATGGATCAGACGCTGTTGCAGGTGTTGTTAACGTTATATTAGTTGATGGATTAGAAAGACAAACTGCAAGAGTTGTTGCTGGAGCTGGAGTAAACAAAGGTTCTGGTGGTGAAACACTCAACTTAGAATTTGCTGGCGGTGGATTTGGTGAAAGATATTCATATACCTACGCTCTTGAATACTATGATGAGCAACAAGTTCCTATAAGTTCAAGAAGTGAGCATGATTCATATTTAGATGCTGCTGATGGAGGTTTACCATCAAGAGGTCTTCTAATGAGAGATACATACTCGTTCTTTAATCCATCCCTCCCAGGCTTTGGTTTTAATCATTACACACCTGATCAGTTGATCTACGGTATGGATGCCGTTGATAATCCAGCGTTAGGCACTACTGCAACTGCTGGAAAAACTTGTGCTATGGCTGGATCTGAATACTTCAGACCAACTGAAGAGCAAATTGGTAACTATGTTTGGTATGCAAACGGTGACTGGTGTGCAATTGATACAAGTTCAAATGGTTCTTTAACAAATGAAAGAACAAGAACAGCTGCATTCTTATCCGGTACTTATGAATTAACTGATGGAGTTGAAGCATATGCAAAAATTGTAATGCTAGAAACTGATACTATCGGTGTTCTTGATAACCTATTCACACCTTTTGAGTGGGTATCTGGTCCTCAGCCATATGGTTCTGTTGACAGTGTCTGGTTAAGAAATATAACAACTGATCCAAATACAGGAAGTTATGCTTTTACTCCTGGTTACTCAGCTATGATGGACGTAAGATTCCAAAAGATTTTCCCTGGTGTATACAGAGGCTCATCATATGAAGAAGAAACACAAACTGTTGATGTAGGATTAAGAGGTGTATTAAACAATGGTTTTGAGTGGGATATGTCCTACACAGAAAATACATACGACGTTGTTCAAACTGGAAGAAACTTCCTTAGAAGTGCATTGTTTGACAAAATACACAACATCGGTGGTGTTGATGGTTTTGGTAATCCTTGTGTTCTAGATCAATCAGTTCTCCTTGATGGCGATCCATCAAATGGTGAAGTAGATGACTGGTATGGAATTTACGGTTATGGAGCATCCTACAACCAAGCTAACTGTTATGACTGGGATTGGTATTTATCAGCTCAGACTCAGGACGAAGTCGAGGCATTAAGAGTTGATAACGTAGAACCTGCTGATGCTTTCAGTGAGTTCTTTGTAGCATCTATAACAGGTGACCTTATGCAAATGGCATATGGTCCTCTTTCTTTTGCTGCTGTAGTTGAGCAACAAACAAAAGGTTATGAAGTTAATCTAAGCCCATTAAATAAAGCTGGTGAGCTTTGGGGTATTGGTGGTGTCGATGGTGGCGGTGAAAGAGATAGAACCGCTGTTGGTGTCGAGCTAAATATTCCTGCTGCCGAAAATCTATTAATTAATATTTCTACAAGATGGGATGAATATGATGACGCTGTTGTTCAAGTAGATAGAAGAACTGCAGGTGCTTCAATGGAGTGGAGACCAAAGGACAATGTTCTTGTGAGAGCTTCCTGGTCAGAGTCATTTAAGGCGCCTGATCTTCCATACTCATTTGTAGGCGAAAGAAGATTCTACACTGGCCAAACAGACTATTGGTCATGTTTTGTTGATGGTCAGTTTGGTGACACTGGTTCTGGTTGTGGAGGCACATACGGAATTATAAATATCGACGGTATTACTACGGGTAACCTTGGTCTTAAAGAAGAAGAGGGTGACTCATATGCTGTTGGTGTTGTTTGGGAGCCAATGGACAGAATGGTTGTAACAGTTGATGCTTTCCATATTCAGTTAGGCGACATTGTTGCTACTAAATCACTTTCACAAATGGTTCTTGATGAAGCAGTTTGTAGAGCAAGAGAAACTGGTGCGGTGCTTGATGCATTCCCAGCATATCCAGCTTCTTACTGTACACAAGTTAAGAACAACATTATTAGAGGCGGTAAAGACTTTACAGCTCCTGAAGGTAGTATCACAGCAATTTATGAAACTCCAGTGAACATTGCTGGACAGGAATTCTTAGGTATAGATACAGCTGTATCATATGCATGGGTTACTGATAAAGCTGGTGACTTCAACGTAAGCGTATTTAGCTCACATCAAATTGACCTAAAATATGCTGAAGATGTTGGCGATCCGCTAATAAGTTACATGAATAATGTTTATACTCCTAGATCAAGACAATCATTAAGATTTGGCTGGTCAAGAGGTGACTGGGGTGCTGGAATGTCAGTACTTAGAGTTGGTCATATGGAAACTTACTCAAGAAAAGCAAGTCCATATTTCAATACTAACTTAACAGTTAACTATGACCTGACTCAGGATTCATTCATTGCATTTACAGTTACTAACTTGTTTGATGCAATTCCTGATTCTGATGATGCATATGATTCTGGAAGTAGTTTCTATCCATATGGATTTAACTCATTCAGATACCCAAGATTTGGCCCAGAGGCTTATCTTGTTTATCAAATGAGATTCTAAGATTAGATTCAATTAAAAGGAGGCTTCTAGCCTCCTTTTTTTTGTCAAAAAATAAAACACTTTAAGCATATTAATAATAAGAAAAAGTTAGTATTTTGGAGTATAATTTGCAATCACTTAAAGGGACAAATAATGCGTTTTAATATGAATAAAAATATTCTTGTGATTTCCTTATTTTCATTTTCATCTATAGCATCTTATGCTCAAGAAATTAATGATGTTAATAATGTAGATTTACTTACTGAATCTATAAATATTTCTACTGATAGTTTAGAAAATTCTGCACTAACACAAGAACAAATAAATAAACTTGATGAAACAACCAGAATCCTTCTGGCTGATTATCAATCTACTTCCAAGGAGTACGAGTCACTAAAGCTTTACAATGATCAAGTTCAAAAGATTATTAATTCCCAAATTGAAGAGATTGATAATATTTTATTTCAGATCGATGAGCTGGATAAAACAAATCAAAAGATAGTTCCATTAATGATCAAGATGATCAATGGTTTAGAGGATTTTATTAATCTTGATGTTCCTTTTTTAATGAAAGAGAGGCAAGATCGACTTGCTAACTTACGATCAACCATGGATAGAGGCGATATCTCTACTTCAGAGAAGTTTAGGCTTATTACCGAAGCCTACAAAACTGAACTTGAGTATGGAAGAACTATTGAAACTTATAGAGATACTATAAATATTGATGGCGTGGATACCAGTGCAGACTTCTTGAGAGTAGGGAGAATAGCTTTGACATACCTAACAACCGATGGTAGCAAGGGTGGATATTATGATCTTAGTGAAAGAACATTCTTAAAAGCATCTGGCTCCATAAAGCGAGCAACAGAGGATGGTTTAAAAATTGCTGCAAAACAAGCACCTCCAGCTTTGATACAAATACCAATTTATAAGGATAAATAAGATGAACATAAGATTTTTACCTTTTCTACTTATTTCTTCGCTAGCTTTTGCTCAAGAAGATCCTGAGCAGGCTATAGAACCAATAATTACTGATCTTGATAGACTTGTTGAATCTGTCAAGAAAACTGCTTCATCTAGATCTGCAGAAGACAATGCAAGACTTCAGAAATTTTTATCCGACAAGAATAGGCAGCAATATCTTCTTAATCAGATGAAGGCAAATTTAAGAACTGAAGAAGATAGAAGTACCAGACTTACAAAAGAATATGAAGATAATGATGCAAGACTTGCCGATCTTGAAGAACAACTAACTCTTAAGCTTGGATCATTTGGTGAGCTTTTTGGGATTGTTCGTCAAACTGCCGGTGAATCTAAAGGTCAATTTTCTTTATCTTTAACCAATATAGAATATCCAGATAGAATTGAATTCCTAGGTGATATTGCTGAAAGAAAAAGTTTAGATCTTCCTACCAATGAGGAGCTTGAAAGACTTTGGTTTGAGATACTCAACGAGTTAAATCAAAGTGGTAAAGTAAAAGAATATTCAACAGAAATCCTCTCTAAATCTGGTGAGATTGTTGAGGCAGATGTATTAAGAATGGGAGTTTTTAATTCAGTTGCTAATGGCATGTATTTAAACTTAGTTGCAGAGCAAAATGTTCTTGAATATTTACCTAAACAGCCTGATGGTGGGATAAGAAGATCAGCCAATAGGCTTCAAAGTTCTGATAGCGGAACATATCATGAAGTATATATTGATCCAACAAGAGGCTCATTATTAACAAAGCTTATTGATAGAGCTGGTTTTTTTGAACGAATTAATCAGGGTGGATTTGTTGGTTATATTATCATCTTACTTTTTGCGATTGGCATTGTTCTTGGTGTAATGAGGTACAGATTCTTAACTTCAGAATCTAAGACTCTTGATGCAGAGCTTAAGAGCGGTAACTTCTCAGAAAATTCTGTTTTAGGAAAACTTAATAAAATATTTAAAGATTATAATGGCTCAACTCCTGAAGATCTTGAAGCACAACTTGAAGATGTGCTTTCAAGAGCAGTTCCAGTTCTTGAGCAGAATTTAAGCACCATAAAGCTCCTAGCGGCTGTCGCACCTCTCCTTGGACTATTGGGTACTGTTGTTGGAATGATTGAAACATTTCAGTCTATCACTCTCTTCGGTACTGGTGATCCTAAACTAATGGCTGGAGGTATCTCTCAAGCACTAGTAACAACAATGTTAGGGCTAATAGCTGCTGTCCCTTTACTTTTTATTCATAATATTCTTGAATCAAGAAGTAGGAGTATTACTCAGGTATATGAAGAGCAGGCTATTGGATTTATAGCTTCGTTTTCTACTAGACAAAAATAATTATGTTTTATTATTTGTCTCTTCCTTTTGTTTCATTGTTGGATTTTTTTGATAGGGGTGGACCAGTAATCTTTATTTTATTTATAGTTGCAATAATAATGATTACTCTTCTTGTTGAAAGATTAATCTTTTTTGTAAATGATTTAAAAAAATTAAGTCATGAGAGAGTCTCAGAAGTTAAAGAATGTCCTTCAAGCAATAAATGGATTAAAAATAAAATAAAACTAAAGAATATTTCTATTTTAAATTCTGAATCTTCAAGAAATCTTCTCATGATTCAAGGTTTAATAGCTTTGTGTCCTTTGTTGGGTTTGCTTGGCACCGTAACTGGAATGATTGAAGTTTTTGATATCATGGCTATTACAGGAACTGGAAATGCAAGGGCTATGGCATCAGGAATAGCAAGAGCTACTTTGCCTACTATGACTGGGCTCTTTATATCGATTGTAGGTTTATTTCTTCTTACTGCAATAAAGTCCTCAATCGAAAAAGCTACATTAGAAGTCAAACATACAATAGAAACAATCTAACATGATTAAGAGAAGAAACAGAGCAAGAGACGAGTCAACAATTGATATAACCCCAATGTTAGATATTGTTTTTATAATGCTTATATTTTTTATTGTCACCACCTCATTTGTTAAAGAAACTGGAGTTGAGGTTAACAGACCTAATGCATCAACTGCAGTAAGGGATGAAAGAGGCAATATACTAATTGCAATTACCGCAAATGATGAAATATGGATTGACAAAAGAAGAGTTGATTTAAGATCGGTAAGAGCAAATGTAGAAAGATTAAAAGCTGAAAACCCAGAAGGTTCAGTCATCATACAAGCTGACAAAGCATCCAAGACTGGATTTTTAGTTGAAACAATGGACCAAGTAAGGTTGGCAGGAGTACAAAATGTTTCAATCGCTGCTGAGCAGGATTAATTTAGAGAATAGATTAACCGTTTCAATAGTAGGCGGTTTTTCTATTGCTTTTGCTATATTTTTAACAATTTATATTATTATCTTACCTAGTGATAAAACTTTCGATGCTGTTAAGGATTCAAGTCTTGTTGACTTTGTCAGGCTAAGAAAAAATGATTTTTTAAATGAGAGGGAAAGAGCTCTTCCTGAAAAACCACCACCTCCAAAGAAACCACCACCTCCAAAACTTGAAACACCTGAAGTGGTGCAGCCTGTTCAAAACTTAAATATAAAATTTCCTACCTTAAATACACCTGTTGATTTAAAGGGCGCTTTTTTAAGAGGTTCAAACTCATTAGCGGCTAATAGTGGATTGATACCCTTGGTTAAGATTCAACCTAAATACCCTAGAGAGGCTCTGAAAGCAGGTAAGACAGGTTTTGTAACAGTTAGGTTAACGGTTGATGAGAAAGGAAGAGTAATAACTGCTACAATTCAAGAATCAAGACCTCCTAGGATTTTTGATGCTGCTGCTATTCAGGCGGTTCTTAAATGGAAGTTTAAACCTCGAGTTATTGATGGCGTTGCTGTAAAACAGGTTGGTCTTACAACTATAGAGTTTAATTTATAATGAAGAAATTATTATTTTTAATTTTAGTTGCTAGCTTTAATGTTTCATCTGCTGAGCAAGCTATTACCCAATGGGTTTATAATACCTTAGAAAGAGCTCAGGCAAATCTTGATAAAGGAAATATAGAGGCTGCCGAGAAGATCTATTATGACTATGCTAATGACACTTGGTCTTCAAGGTCATATGACCATTTTGTAATTTTGAGAACTTATGCCTACTTTCTTCTTTCTAATGATAGGAATGAAGAAGCTTTGAGATATCTTAAGCAAGCTAGTCTAAAGAGAGATATGCCACCTTATGATATTTTTGAATTACATTTCACTCTCGGTCAGGTTTACTATGTTACTGGAGACAGAGCAAATGCAAAGAAGACGCTTTTAAAGTGGGTTCAAATTGGCGAAAAAAATAAACTTGATCTCAAGCCGGAGGGGTATGCAATATTAGCAACGATATACGCACAAGATGAAGAATGGGGCAATGCTCTCAAATTTATTACACTGGCAATAGATAACTCATATAAGTTTGTAGAAGACTGGGCGCAACTTAAATTTGCAATTCACACTGAAAGAAAAGAATATCTTGATGCTCTGGAAATATCTCAAGACTTAGTTAGATATAAACCAAAAAATAAACAATATATTGAGCAGATGGCTGGTATCTATAATATTATTAAATTTGAACAAGAGTCACTTGCGTCTCTTGAATTTAAGCTCCAACAGGACCTTTTAAAGAAACCATCTGAATATATCAACCTAGCAAACTTCTATCTATATAAAGGCTTACCTGTTGATTCAAGTAAAGTAATAGAAAGAGGCCTTAAGCTGAAAGTGCTAGAGAATAACATTAAGAATAATGAACTTTTAAGCAATGCATACATAATTGCCAAAGATTTTGATAATGCAGTAAGATCATTAATAAAAGTAACTAAGATTACAGATGATCCAAAATATGATTATCGAATCGGTCAAATACAACTACAAAACTCTAAATACGAACAAGCGATTAAATATTTTAAAATTGCGAGAGACAAAGGTTGGAACAGAAAGCCAGGTTCTCTCGAAATGCTTTTAGGGGTTTGTTATATAGAAATCGATGACTTCAAAAATGCACGACTTGAGCTTAAAAAAGCAATTGATTTTGGTAAAGAAAAAGAAGCAAACCCTTGGTTATCCTACATAGAATCTACAGAGGGTTTGAGAGCGGCTGCCTCAAGATAAAACACAAAGTTTGATCATTTTATATATGTAAAGTAAACTTGACACTTATGAGTTTGATTAAAGTAAAAAATTTAAAAAAACAGTTTCAAATTGGAAGTGAAACAGTTAATGCAATTAAAGATATAAGCTTTGATGTAAACGCTGGTGAGTTTATTTCAATTATGGGTCCCTCTGGATCTGGAAAAACAACTTTAATGAATATTATAGGATGTCTTGATACACCAACTTCAGGAGAGTATCACCTAGATGACAATGAGGTAAGTCTGCTTGATGATAATGAGTTAGCTGCAATAAGAAATAAAAAAATTGGCTTTGTATTTCAATCATTTCATTTGTTATCAAGGAATACTGCGCTTAACAATGTGATGCTACCTCTTACATATGCAGGCTTTGATAAGAATGAAGCGTTAGAAAAGGCTAAAATCGTTTTGGATAAAGTGGGTCTTGAGGATAGAGTAAGTCACAAACCAAATGAGTTGTCTGGTGGCCAACAACAAAGAGTTGCTATTGCAAGAGCGCTTGTCAATGACCCAAGTATTGTATTTGCAGATGAGCCTACTGGTAATCTTGATACCAAAACAGGTGAAGAGATTATGAGCCTTTTTAAAGAGCTGCACAAGAACGGACAAACAATAATAGTTATAACGCATGAAAATGATATTGCTGACCAAACTGACAGAATAATCACAGTAAAAGATGGATTAATAGAATCTGATGAGAGGAGAGTTTAATGAGATATTTGTATTTAATGCCTATTTTAATTTTAGTTAGTTGTGGTGGTGGATCAAATGAGTCTCAATCATATTCTTACTATCAAAAGAAAGATGTAGAGCCTAAACAGTTAGATTTAACTATCGAGGCTTCAGGTGAAATTGAAGCAATTTACTCAGTAGAAATAAAATCTAAAGCCTCTGGCGAAATTTTAGAGCTACCTGCTGAAGTTGGAGACTTTGTTAAAAAAGGAACAATTCTTGCGAGGATTGATCAAAGGACACCAAAAAATGTTTTAGATCAAGCGGAAGCAGATTTAAAACTAGCTGAAGTAAGATTAGAAAATGCTAAAGCACAGTTAGTGAGAGGGGAGGCTTTACATGCTGAGGGAAGCATCGCAGATAAGAACTTTGAAGAAATTCAGGAAGGCTTTGCATCTGCTAAGTCTCAACATGTTAGATCAATAGTTAATGTAGAAAATGCAAAAATTTCCTTAGACGATACATTGGTTAAGTCACCACTTGATGCAACAATTATTTCTAGGCCTGTTGAGGTTGGCCAGGTAATTTCTTCGCCAACTTCCGCAGTTGGGGGTGGAACAATCTTAATGAGAATGGCTGATCTATCAAAAGTTAGAATTAGAGCTTTTGTTGATGAAATTGATATTGGGAAAGTAACAGTAGGACAAGAAGTATCCATTAGAGTAAGCGCCTTTAGAGAGGAAATATTTTCTGGCAAAGTTTCAAAGATTGAACCGCTTGCCATAGTGCAGCAGGGCGTGACAATTTTTCCAGTCCTTATAGATATTGAGAACAAAGACAACCTTCTTCTTCTTGGTATGAATACTGATGTTGTGATTCAGGTTATAGATGCGGAAGTTGCAGTAAGTGCACCTACAGGAGCTTTGAGAACAAGAGATGATGCATACTCTGCCGCAGAAATATTAGGAATCAGTAAAACGACTGTTGATAATTTTCTTGAAAAAAGAGTTGATGGTGAAAACTTTACAAAATTTATAGTTTTTAAGAATTCCTCAAATGGCCCGACTCTCTCTTGGGTTGAGATAGGTCTTTCTGATTTAGCTAATGTGGAAATTAAAAAAGGCCTTAATAATGGAGATCAAGTATTTGTTTTACCGAGCAAGGGCCTAGTCGACTATCAAAATAGATTTAAGGAAAGAGTTAAAAATAGCTTTGGTTAAGGTGTAAATTTGTTATTCTCAGAATCAATCAAGACTGCTCTCGATTCAATAAAATCAAATGCAACTAGATCTTTTTTAACAGCGCTTGCAATCATAATAGGTATTGCCTCTGTTATAGCTATGCTTAGCATTGGTGCGGGAGCTCAACAAGCTCTTGAGGATGAAATTGATGCACTGGGCGGAAGGATTCTAAGTGTATACCCGGGTCAAACTAGACGTGGAGGGGTTAAAGGATCATATTCACCTTTGGAGATCAAAGATGCAGAATCTTTAAGAAGATTTACTGAGTTTGCTTGGGAAATAGCGCCAGAAATGAAGGATCGCAGACAGATTCAATTTGGGAATGAGAATTATAGTGCCCAAATCGGTGGTTATTGGTCAAATCATGATTCAGCAAGAGGTTATGAGATTGATGAAGGCAGATTCTTTTCAGAGGAAGAGGATTTGTCTAGAAGAAGGGTTGCTGTTATTGGAGCAGACATTCCAAAAGAATTAAAAACTTCTTCAAGAGCACTCCTTAACAACGAACTCTTAATAAATGGCGTTCCATACAAGGTCATTGGTATTTTAAAAAAAGAGGGTTCGAGAGGTTGGGAGTCTCCTGATAATGAAGTTTATGTTCCAATCATGACTGCTAGCACAAGGATATTTGGTACCAGAAATCTTCGTTCAATAAATGTAAAAATACCAAATGATTCAAGCGTGGAGGAGTCTATGCTATACATTGAGCAGATATTGAGAGTTGCGCATGATATAGGTCCAGGACAACAAAACGATTTTAGGATTAATGATTGGAGTCAATATGCTGATTTACAAAGACAAGCAACAGCTATATTTACAGCATTACTAACAGGAATCGCTTCTATTAGTTTGCTTGTTGGTGGAATAGGGGTAATGAATATTATGCTTGTTTCGGTAACTGAAAGAACTAAGGAAATAGGCTTACGTAAGGCGCTTGGAGCTACTAATTCAGTAATTATGATGCAGTTTATTATTGAAGCAATTGTTCTCTGTATATTAGGAGGAATATTGGGAATCCTTCTTGGTGTTTTAATTGTTTATGGATTTACAGTAGGAGCATCATTTTTTGATACTGACTTTCCATTTTCCATACCAATTTATGCAATTATTGGATCATTAAGCTTTTCAGCTTTGGTTGGACTATTTTTTGGTATATGGCCTGCAAGAAGAGCGGCTAGACTTGATCCAGCAGTATCCTTAAGATATGAATAATGAAAGTTTTGCAAATCCTCCCTCAGCTAAACATAGGTGGAGTTGAAAGAGGAACATTAGATCTATCAAAAGCACTAATTAAGAAAGGGCATGAATCCTATGTAATCTCTGGAGGAGGAATTTTAGTTGATGAACTAATTCAGTGTGGAGCGGAACATTATGAAATCCCAGTTCATATCAAGAGCCTGAGGACCTTATCTCTTGCAAAGAGTTTATCTGAAACAATATCCTCCATAGATCCAGATATAGTTCATGTTAGATCAAGAATGCCAGCTTGGGTTAACTTTAGAGCTTTTAAGATTCTTAAAAAGAAACCTATTCTTGTATCTACCTTTCATGGTCTTTATAGTTTTCCAATTTATTCCAAGGTTATGTCATTTGTTGATCACTCGATTGCAATATCCAAGACTGTTGAGAACTATATTCTTGAAAATTACAAACTAGAAAAGAATGATATAACAGTGATTCCCAGGGGATGTGATCCAATTGAGTTCAATAATGATGAAATTAATCCTGATGATAAAGCCAAAATAACTAACGAGTTTCCGCAAATTTTTGGAAAAAAAGTATTAACAATTCCTGGAAGGATTACAAAATGGAAGGGTGTAGCAGAATTTATTGAGTTATTGTCATTGCTTGATGACAATTATCATGGGCTCATTGTTGGACCAACTGCAAAATCTAAAAAAAAGTATCTTAATAAACTAAAGAATAAGGTTTCATCATTAGGTTTAGAAGATAAGATTACTTTCACTGGCTCTAGACGAGATATTGCTAATATCTACAAAATATCAGATGTAGTTTTTAACTTATCACAAACCCCAGAGCCTTTTGGTAGGACTATGATTGAAGCTATTGCATGCGGAGCCAAAGTGATAGGATGGAATCATGGAGGAGCTTCAGAAATATTATCAGAATTATTCCCAAAAGGGCTTGTAACATTGAATGATATGAATGAGCTCTTAAATAATACCAATAAAGTAGCTACATCGGAGTCTGCACCAAGAGAAAATATTTTTACGGCCAACAGGATGACAAGTTCTACTATTAACTTATATCAGAATCTAATAAGTCACTATAAATAGTAAGCAGACTATTATTTGCTTTTGTAAATGTAAAATCAGCTCTTACTTTTTCAAAGGCAGGACTTTGATCAATGGTAGTAATATGATTTATTGAATTCTTTAAGAGCTCCCTAAGGTCATCAAGAGAGTCTGGATTACATAAATACCTTTCATCAAGAATATCAGTCATGTGCCCAACCTTGGTAGAAATGACTTTGATTCCTCTTAATAAAGCTTCTAAGGCAACTCTGGGACCACCTTCTCTTCTGGAAGAGATTATCAACATCTTTGCTCTTGAATAAAACTCATCAATTTCATTTTTTGTAACACTCTCCTCAATAAAAATCTTACTTTCTTGAGATGTATCCTTGATTTGCTTTAAAAGATTCTTTTTTAAACGCCCACTTCCTAAAATTATTAGTTTTTCATCTATATCCTTCCAAGCATTGATTAAAATATCAAAACCTTTTTCTTTTACTAATCTCCCTATTGCTAAGAAATACTCCTTGCGAGATCCTGGATCATAACTAATGGGATCAAGCGCCCAATTACTTATAACTAATTTATTTTTATTTTTTAGCTTATCAAGATATGTTGCATTTCCCACAGTAATAAAGTCGGCTTTATCAAACTCATCAAGGTTCTTTTTTACACCATGAATTGTTGCAACATGTTTTGCGTTAAAGAAACTTTTAATTTTATTAATCATATAAGTTGGCTTAGCAGCATGAGTATGAACAATATCTGGTGAAATTTCTTTTATGAGAAAAAATAAGCGTAAAAGTCCAATAGGGGAGTTTCTTCCAAGGGAACTAAAGCTAATTTTAGATACTTTGTTATTGAATTTTTTAAGAATAGATCTGTTTGTAATTATTATTACCTGATTATTGAGGGATTGCTCATGTGAGATTTCATCAACATACTGTTCGATACCAGCAAAAGCATCACTTGAAAGGAAATGACATATTCTCATTTTTTAAATCCCTTCTCTATTTCATATACAACCTTTTCTACTTCTCTAAATGTCTCATGATGGGTATTAGGTTTATTTAAGGATATTATTTTTACTTCACTATTTTCTAAATATTTCTCTTCAAGAAAACCTGCATATTTATTACTTTTAACTTCATCTATTAGTTTAGTTATCTTATTTTCCCTAGGAGAATGCATATCAAAAAGATATGTTTCCCCACTTGAAGACAAGGATTCAAATATCATATTTACTGAATCAGGAGTCACAAATTTAAATTTTGCTTTAAATAAATAATCATTAAGGGGCTCAAAGCTCTCATTCACATCTATAAATTTTCCAATTGAAGTATTTTGTTTAATTCTCTCATTAAAGCTTTTAGGAGTTCTTCTTGAATTAAAAACTATCCAGCTGATATCTGGAAATAATGAAATTATAAAATCAATTTGGGAGATTAGATAATCATCATCAAACTTATAATGTTTATTTACTCCTCCAATAATAATCAACCCAATATTTTCTAAATCTGGATTTATATTAACTTTAGCAATTGACCCAAGGTATGTAAAAACATTATCAGGCACCACTTTATAATCATGTCTCGGAGCAACAATTAGATCAAATTTAGATTCGAAAAATTGAGGCTTCATAACAGATATAACTTTTGTTTTTCTATCAATTTTATATCGCAACATAGGAATTGTAGTTTTTGAACCAGCACCAATGATAATGTCTGGGATTGAATCTTGTTTTGGTTTAATTTTTAGCAAGTATAAAAAGAGCTCTAACCATACTGGATTGCTGATATATCTCTCCTCAATAAGAAGATCTTGTGTAAGCGCCAAATTCTCTAATATTGCATGAACTTGCTTTTCATGACCAATTTTTGAATCTTTAAACCAACAAATTTTCATAAAACAACATTATCTTTTATTTTTAATTAAAATATACACATATATTATGATCGTTCAAAACAAAATAGATAAATTGTTAAGAGATAACTTGAATGTTTCTAAATTAATTATTAGAAATGATAGCAATAAGCACAATGTGCCATCAAATAGCGAATCACACTTTAATGTTCAGATTGTATCTGATGATTTTCAGGACTTGTCTCTGATTCAAAGACATAAGATAGTTTATAAAGCCGTTGAAAGTTTGCTTGCTGAGATTCATGCATTTTCGATCACAGCTATGACAACTTCAGAATTTAAAGAAAACCCGTCCTTTCGAGACACTCCAGATTGTGAAAATTAATGAAATTTTGTGTTGAAAAATATATCGACATTATTCTAAAAAAATCTTTTATTAGCTTTTCTGTACTTTTTATATTTTTAGTAAGCTTGTATCCGGGTATTTCTAACTTCCAGCTTGATGCATCTTCTGACTCACTAGTATTGGAAAATGATCCAGACCTCAAGACATACAGAGAAATGGGTAACTTATTTTCTGATTCTGATTTTCTTATTGTTACTTTGCGCCCTAATGAGGGTATTTTTAATAACAAATCACTACAAAGAATTGAAAAGATCGAGAATGAGATTCTTAAAATAGATGGAGTTAATCAAGTTTTATCGATTCTTGATGCACCAATAGTTGAACAGCCAAAAGTCTCTCTATCGGAGATAGGTGACAATATAAAATATTTACTTGATGAAAGTATTGATCTGCAAAAAGCAAAACAGGAAATATTAAGTAACCCTATTTATCAAGAATTAATTGTAAGCACGGATGGCTCAACAACAGCTTTTCAAATTTTACTTGATAAGAATAAAAGTTATGAGAGCTTAATTCAGCAAAGATATGATCTGCTTAACTCAGATAAGCCAAGCATTTTATTTGAAGTTAATCGTAAAATTAATGAACAAAATTCATTAATTCAAGAAAAAGAAAAAAGGATTGTTGCAGAAATAAGATCTGTAATAAGCAACAACAGAGATTTTGGTGTGCTTTTCTTGGGTGGGCCAGCAATGATAGCTAACGATATGATTGATTTTATTAAGTCTGATCTTTCTATTTTTGGTC
>CACJKN010000011.1 GCA_902594005.1 uncultured SAR86 cluster bacterium
ATCAGCATCAGTTGCTGTCACAGTGCCAATAGCCGTTTGATTTTCATCAGCACTAAAGGATGCGGAAGAAGTAAATGCCGGTGGATTAGAATCCTCTGGGAGATCTTTAACAGTAATAGTTATACTTTGATTAGTTGAATTGGTTCCATCGCTGGCCGTAACCGTAGCTGAGTAACTAGATTTGGTTTCATAATCTGGGGCATTAACAAACTCTAAATATCCTGTTGTCGGATTAATAGTTATTTCTGAACCTGAAATAGAATAGGTAATAGTGTCTCCATCAGGATCAGTTGCTGCGACACTATAATTACTAGAACTGCCACTATGGATACTTAAATAAATTAATGTACTATTTTCATCGACATAAAAGGATGTTGGCGATGTAAATACCGGTGCATTGTTGGAAACTGTTGCATCTCCACAAGCATAGGTTCTGGTATCGCTTACGTTTTGAGAGCTAGCAAAATAATCGAGAATATCTGTTAGGCTCTTTACTGTGGTTCTGGTACTTGCGGATGTGTTAGCGCTAAATTTTCCATAGCTAGTAGATTTGTCTTGATTATAGATTTCAGGCGGGCTGTCACCTGATGAGTTCCACGGACTAGAATTATTCACAGTGTTGCCCCAGTCACTAGCGGAATTCCAAATACTTACTGAGCTCGAAGTATTGCCATAATTTCCGGAAGCATTACAGATGGAATCAGATCCTGTTTTAAGGCAACCGTAACAACCTAAATATGTTTCATCGCCTAGATATGATCCATATAAATAATATTTGGATGTGTCTGAATAGTTGTTATTTTCGCCATATATTCCTCCAATTTCATATACTGATACTTTCCCCATATTATTGGAACTTTGGCTATTGTTTGGATAACCGATGGCATACCTTTTTCCATCTCTACTCATTGCTGGGTTTGAAGTAACAATTTTATCTACCTCAGATGAATCACCTGCAATATTTTCAATAATTTTCATATCAAAATAAGTATCTGAGTTATTGATTGGTTTTTTCTTATAATATTTTTGAACGCCCTCTGAGTTGGTGCCAAAACCTCCAGCGGCTAGAATGTTTCCTTCTTTGCTGAGCTGAGAATACCATCCAAAATAAGAATTATCTGCATCACCATATAATATATCTCCCCATGGACCATACCACTTGAAACTCCCACCACTCAGTCCATATTGATAAATTTCTACCTTACCTTTGAAGTTATCATCTCCAGGAGAACCAATTGCTAACATAGCTCCATCACCACTTAAGCTAACCGATCTGCCAAATTGTTGATCTCTCTCATCTCCATCTACATCGGGTCCAACTTGGTCCCAAGATCCATTGGGTTTGAAAGCTGTTGGTGACACAAAGTCAAAAACTCTTACGCTACCGGTACTTAGTCTAAATCCGGTATCATTATTTTTGGGAGCACCAATCGCAATTCTTGTTCCATCGGAACTTAAACTTACAGAGACTCCAAACAAACTTGAAGTTCCCTCACCTAAAAGATCTTCACCTTTTTGAACCCATTCAGAGCCGTTGTATTCATAGACTTGAACTTTACCAGCATAGTTTGGACTTCCTGATTCCTGATAATTAGGGAATCCAATTGCAACAACATTTCCATCTTCACTAATACTGAGACCTATACCAGCTTCATCTATATTTTCTCCATATATACTATTTCCAAGTTTTTCCCAATCGCCGCTAGACCATTCGAAAATGCTGACATGGCCACTAAAACTTCCAAAGTTATCAGAGCTCGGTGATGATACAGCTAATCTGACCTGGGTAGGGTCTGATTGCCCGCTTAACGCAACTCTATAACCAAATTTATCACCAACTTCATCACAAGTTATGTCATTACCCACTTGAGACCAATCATCAGCATCAGTTGTAGTAGCAGTATTTCCCTCTTGATGAAAAACTCTGACATTCCCACAATTAGAATTAGCCTTATGAGAACCAATTGCTATCAAAGTGCCATCTGAATTTAAGCTACTGGCCCAACCAGATTCATGAGAAGCTTGTTTTCCATAGATTTCATTTCCAATTAATTTTCCATGAGTATCAATGATATTTACCTGAATTCTTGCATTATTCTGATATGTGGGATCATAAAAAGTTACCAACGGTGAATATGTTGTATAGTAATCCCCTTCAAAATTAGGAGGATCTTTTGTGGCATTTGATGAATTAGAAGATCTAAAGGAAAATCTACCTTGATCATTAATTTCAAATGTATCCGGATAGTCACTATCATCTACTTCATAATTAACTTGGTTTCCATCAGGATCTTCTGCGGTAACGGTTCCAATATAATATTGATTCTCAACTATGCTATATGATCTTGGTGACGTTAAAACAGGTGCATATTCATCTAGATCAGAAATTGCAACTGTAATGATTTTTGAAGAAGAATAAATCCCATCGCTAACAGTAATTGGAGCGGAGTAACTTGATTTAGCTTCGTAATCCGGTGCAGTTACAAAGCTTAGCACCCCTGAAGATGGAGCAATATTTATCTCTGTGCTTGTGGTTGAAAAAGTAACAACGTCCCCATCGGCATCAGTTGCTGTCAAAGTTCCAATAGCAGTTTGATTTTCATTAACAGTGAAAGATGTTGAAGATGTAATAGATGGTGTATTGTCATTGATATTGTTTATGTTTATTGAAATCCCTTGCTCTGCGAAATTAGTACCGTCACTAACAGTTACGCATCCTTCGTATAAAGATTTCACTTCATAGTCTGCACCTTCGGGATAGATAAAACTTAATAAACCATCCTGATTTATCTCAAGCCAAGTCCTGCCGCCGCCTAATGAGCAGTTACTCCCAAATTCGTCACGCACAATAAAAGTTAGTGTGTCTCCATCGATATCTGTAGCAGAAACAGTTCCTATAGTGCTTATGTTTTCATCAACACTGAACGAAGGTGATGATGTAATTTCAGGTGCATTGTCATTCGTATTTGTAATAACTATGGTTACATCCTTAGTTACGGTCTCAGTCCCATCGGTTAATGAAAATGTAATGAGATATGTACTCTTGGTCTCATAATCAGGAGGTTCTTTAAAGGTCAACACATTATCAGTAGAGAGATTAAAGCTATTAGCATCTGCACCCCCCATAGATAGTGTCAAGTCATCACCATCAACATCAGAAATGCTCACCGTAGCCACAGTTGTTTGATTTTCTTCAGCCTGAATGGTAGATGCTATATCAATTGAAGGGGCATCATTTGAAGCAGCAATATTTACTGTTACATCTGCGCTCGAGGTCTTATTACCTTGAGTGATCGTATAACTAAAAGCATCTGTCCCATTAAAGTCATCGCTTGGAGTATAAATAACTTGCTCTGGTGAAGATCCAGTAACTGAGGTTACTCCATTGCTTCCATTGGATGCAGTAACTGAAATTGGTGCAGTGGTAATATAAGAATCGTTTGCAACTACATTAATTGTTACGCTGGAATCCTCTTCAACTTCTGCATTATCAGCAAAAGCAGTTATATCGGGTGTGATTTCATTACTATCAATGCCTTGATCATCAGCAATGTAATTCAGAATATCCGAAGTATAGCTTGTAATGATTTCCTCTGAAGCAGAACCATTAGCTAAATTGACAATATCGGTTTGAAAAGTGTTCAAACTAAATCGAATTAAAGCAGTTGTTAGATCATCATTACTCTGAACTTGAATAATTGGCAACACCCCGGCCATAGCTTTAATGATATTGGTCTTATTTGCCTCTTCCATTGAAACAGACTTTGAGGTGAGAATATTTTCAATAACTTTTGTTATAAAATTTTGTGTTTCTATATCAACCTTTGTAGCAGTCGAGGCAAATTCAATTTCTAACTCTTCAGCAATAGAATTAAAGTAATCCTCGGTTGTTTCAGATGACGCATTAAGGTTGTTAATAATATTTTGGATAGCAAAAGCAAGAATAGTGAGTTGGTTTCCTTTCTCATAAACATAATCATTTATCCCACCATCTCCTTTATTTGCAACTGGATCAAAAGAGAAAATATCGATGCCTGGATCAATCCCAAGAATAGTGTTTACTGAAGAGCTATCCTGCATAAAAGCAGCAACTGAGGTTACCGGAGTGATGACTTTAAAATCACTATGGCCATTCATCTTATGGACCATAAGAAAAGAACTCCCATTAAAATTCAATAGTGTTTGAGTATCTAAGTCAGTCCCTTCACCTGAGACTAAATTCCCATCAGTGTATCTAATAGAAAACTTTCCACTGTTATCAGAGTTTGTATTACTTAACTCTTCTCCATCCTCAGACCAATTATTATTTTCATCAATCCAAACATTAGCCCCAGAAATATAGCCATCTACAACAACACCATCAGTCAACCTGTAACCCTCAACAGTAACAGTTGAGGATCTAGTTCCACCATCACCAGAGCAAGACAAGGTAAAGCTAATATTGCCAGCAGCTGAAATTGTGACTGTTTCAGATCCCGAAGTTCCTTTTGTTCCAGACCAAGCGCCTGAAGCAGAGCATGAGGTGGCATTTGAGGATGACCACGTTAGTGTTGAATTAGAACCAACAGATACCGAAGTTGGGTTAGCTGAAAAACTTAAACTAGGCGCTGGTGATGTTGGGGTGGTTGGGGTTGATCCGCCACCTCCACCCCCGCCTCCGCATGAAGCTAAAATAAAAGTTAGGGTTGTAAAAAATAATGTGTTCTTTAAAGACATACCTAAATGTTAACAATGTTTAACTTGATTGTGAATTGATATAAATATCATATCTAACAGCTTTCCCTTTTACTTGGTAGTTAATATTTTCTTTTCTTAAGGGATCACTTTTTATTGGTCTTTTAATGATGATTTTTCTATATTTCTTTTTTAATAAATCCTCAAAAATTAACCTGCTAGTGTCATCTAAACTTTCATGTCTTAGGATATGACTTATTTTTTGGAGCAAGCCTGATCTTTTGAGGTTTTGATTCGATTTGTTGAACATCGGATCAAAATAGAAGATATCTGAATCTAAATAGGAATCTATAATTTTAGCTGAGTCTGAATTTATTAATGAAAGCTTTTCAAAAAAATTATATTCCTTCTTTGCTCTGAATATAGCATCATCTAAAAGCCTATAAAGAATTTTACTTTGCTCGCATGCAACAACTTCATGACCTAGTTTTAAAAAAATTATCGTATCAATCAATGATCCTGCCGTTGCATCAAAAATCTTTAGTTGAGCTTTATTTTTACCTATAGCTTTTTTAAATAGTGATTCGTGCTCAATTCTCTTCAATCGGTTAAATAATCGACCTTTAAGAAAATCAAAACTTAAACTTTCTTTATCACTGATCTTATAGTGAAGGATATTATCTATATAAAAGAAATTTTCTTCTTTCACAGAATTATCAATAATAGGCCTAAAAAGATTCTATATATAAAAAAAGGTGTCATACCAATTCGCTCAACAAATTGAAGAAAATACTTAATAGTAAAGAAAGCAACCAATGCTGAGGTTATAAATCCAACAAAAAGTTGTGCATTGAAAATATCCAAATTAGCAGCAATTGAATCACCAACCAAAAAGATTAATGCTCCCAAAATGGTTGGGATAGCTAAAAGAAATGCAAATCTGGAGGAATCTTTTAAATTTAATCCTAAAAATAAACAAGCCATGATTACCACTCCTGACCTTGAGGCACCGGGAATTAATGCAAAGACTTGAACGCAGCCAATAAATAAGCTCATTAATATAGATAAATGAAATATATCCTTATTTTTTTTAGATAAATAAAAACTCAACAGAAGCAGAGAAGCAAAGAAAATATTTGACCATGCAATAAGCTCTTTAGTTACTAATCTTTGTGAAATTAAATCATTTAAAAATATTCCTGCGAAGACAATTGGTAGTGTTGCAATCAATAAATTAATAGCAACTCTTCTTTCACTTTGATAACTGCTGGAAGAACTAAATATTGATAATGCATAAACTTTTATATCTTTTTTAAAGAAATAGATTACAGCACACAGAGTTCCAGCATGAACCGCAATATCAAACTCTAATCCTAAATCATTTGCACCAAATAAAAGAGAAGGGATAAGAAGATGAGCTGAGCTTGATATAGGAAGAAATTCTGTAAGGCCTTGAACAAGCCCGAGAATAAGGCTTAAAAAAATATCAGACATTCATCTCTCTAAAGCTATGCTCCTCATCATGAATTGGATTCACAGAAGAAGGAGCTGAGTCTAAATAATCATCAACGCTTAGCTTAACGAGATTTATCATCTCAATCGAGTTAGCTTTGTCAGTGCCTTTATTTTTTTGCCTAAAATCACTTAGTTCGTCACAGCTAATGCCAGCTAATGGCTTATTTAACCCAGTGCATAAAGCTTTAAAAAAACTAACTGATGATCGAACGGCGGTATAAGAAGATCCTGGACCCGTGCAAACAAGAAAAAGATCAATGTCTGCTAAATCTTCATGACGAAGATGTAATTTTTTAAAAAATGCTTCCCAAGAAGGTCTAGTTTTTTTCGCGTGCTCTATTATTTCTGTCTTAATATCATTTTCTAGGAGGACTGACATTGAAGATTTTTCTTGCATAGAGCCGTCATAGGAAATTATTTTCATTTTTATAAATAAGACTTAATTTCACTAAAAACTTCATCAACTAATTGATTACCGTTTATAGAAATAAAACTCATAATGCCCTCTGAAGCCTTTGATTTGTAAAAATCTGTTAGTGGTTTGGTTTGAGAATGATAAACCTCAAGCCTTTTTTTAACGGTCTCAGGAAAATCATCCTCTCTTTGAATTAATGGCTCTCCTGTCTCGTCATCTAAGCCTTCGGCTTTTGGTGGATTAAATTCAATATGATAGCTTCTACCAGATGCTATATGAAATCTTCTACCAGACATCCTTTTAATAATTAGTTCATCATCAAGTGATATATCTATAACCTTGTTTACCTCTATATCATTCTGTAAAAAAAGATTGGCTTGCCCTAGAGTCCTTGGCACTCCATCGAATAAGTAACCAGACTTACAATCTGACTGATTGATGCGATCATTTATTAATTCAATGATAATATCATCTGAAACGAGCTTGCCGGAGTTAAGAATATCTTCAACTCTATTACCTAAATCACTTTTAGAGGCCACAGCAGATCGCAACATATCGCCAGTACTTATTTTTGGGATACCTAGATCAGCTGAAATAAGATCTGCTTGAGTGCCCTTTCCTGCACCAGGTGGTCCTAATAGTATGAAGGTATTCATGTTTCTAATACTACAAATGCAACAACATAGTTTTCTGTATCTGAAAGACTAACATGCGCTTTTGTTATCCCCAAATTCTTAAATTCTTTTTTTGCTGCTTCATGCGTAACAACAGAGGGTTTACCTAATTTATCCTTAATAATCTCAATTCTATCTAAGTAATAAGGCTCTCTAAAGCCAGTTCCAAGCGCTTTGACGAAAGCCTCTTTAAACGCAAATTTTTTTGCAAGAAATATAGTTTGATCTTTAGTTTTTTTATTAAATTCTTCAAGTTCATTGGTATGAAGGATTTTTTTTGCTATTCCCTCAAGATCTTTAATTTTCTTAAAGCGATTAATTTCAACAATATCTATGCCTGTTCCTATTATCATTTTTTTAAAGTCTTAAAAATTTCTCTGCTTTTTAAATCACCGCCGTCAAGACTATAACCTATGGCCATTGTTGTTAATGATTTAAATTTCTTTTTGTTTATATCCTTAAAATTTAATTTTGATATTGAGATAATTTCATTACCTTCAAAAAATCCATTAGGAGACTCTTTGAAGCCAAGCTCAGGAACAAAATCATAAGATTTATTCAATTCAATACTTTGTCCAGAATCAACCTCATTCATAAAGTTAATTCCATAACCGAGCATTTCTAATAAATCTAATTCAAATTTCCTTAGGACTATATCGATTTCTTCGCTAGATTTTACTTCTATTAAGAACTTATTATAGAGATTGAATAACTCACTTTGCGGAGCGCCTTGAGGAAGGATCTTTATTAACAGCTCATTTATGTATAGAAGTGTATAAGAAAGCTTTGAAAAACTATCCGAAAAAAAATCTTCTTTGTCCACATTAGTTAAAGTTTTTAGCTCTGACCTACCTCGATAAGTAATCCTTAATTTTGAAAAAGGAGATAAAACACCGAAAAACTTAGATTTTGGTTTTTTAGCGCCACGTGCAATTACAGATATACGACCATTTTCCAAAGTAAACATCTCTGCTATAACGCTCGTATTGCCATATGGCCTTTGATGTAAAAGAAAAGCATCATGCCATAATTCAGTCATATAAACTGCCTATACCAAGGCTGGAGATAAAGTCTGAATCATTATTCCAATTTTTTTTAGTTTTTACCCATGTTTTTAGGAAAACTTTCTTATTAAAGAATTTTTCAAGATCTATCCTAGCTTTCTCGCCAATTTTTTTTAGCTTAGCTCCATTTTTGCCGACTACAATTCCTTTCTGTGACTCTCTAGCTACAATTATTTCAGCATCAATATTAATAATATTTTCTTTGTCCTCAAGCTTTTGCAATTGAACATAAGTTTCATGTGGAAGCTCTTCTCCTAAGAATCTTATTATTTTTTCTCTTATGATTTCTGAGATCATAAATGACTCTTTGGCAAGGAACTTAGTATCGCTGTTATAAAGATGCTTATTTTCAGGTAGATTTTGACAGATCATATTCTCAAGTTCATTTATGTTTTTGCCTGTTTTAGCTGAAACAGGAATTATTTCGGCAAAATCATGTTCACTTCGGAGTTTTTCAATAACAGGTAATAAGCTATTTATAGATGCAACTTGATCTAACTTATTTATTACACAAATCTTTTTTGTTTTAACTCCTTTGAGTCTTTCAAGAATAAGCTCATCGAGAGTATTTATTTTATTTCTTTGAAGCATAAAGATTATTAGATCAGCATCCTCAATTGCACCAAGAGCACTCTGATTTAAAACTTTATTCATAACTTTCGAAGCGTTTATATGAACTCCAGGTGTATCAATAAATACCATTTGATGATTTTCTTTTGTTTTAATGCCTAAAATATTGTTCCTTGTAGTTTGAGACTTTCTTGAAGTTATTGATATCTTTTGCTCAATTAATCTATTTAATAAAGTTGATTTGCCTACATTTGGTCTTCCAATAATAGAAACTAAGCCACAAAAATCTTTCATTTCATTGATCTAAGAATTTTATCTGCAACTTTCATTTGCGCCTTCTTTTTTGATTTTCCTGAATCCGTGAATTTATTACCATTAAAAACTACATAACATACAAAAATGTCTTGTGAATCATTGCGAGATTTTTCGCAAATATACTCAAGAGGCTCCTCGCCAAGTGACTGAAGATATTCTTGCAATTCAGACTTAGGGTCCTTAAATGAATTTTGAATATCAATTGATTCAAGGTCATTTCGATATAAAGTTAAAATTACTGCTTTGGTTTCACGCCATGAAGAGTCTAAATAAATTCCACCAACTAGTGCCTCAAAAATAGTTCCTAAAATTGATGAATCCTCTAAATCTGATAAATTCTTTGCAGCTTTTGAAAGCTTTGCCAGAGCTAAAAGATCAAGCTCTTTTCCTTTTTTTATTAAAGTTGAGCCTTTAACAAGAGCTGCTCTTATTCTTGTTAAGTCTCCTTCATTGATGTTTGTGAATCGATTATATAATTCCTCGGATATTACAGCTCCAAGAATCGCATCTCCAAGGAACTCCAATCTCTCATTATTTTTTTCTCCAGAACTTTTATGAGTAAATACTAGTTCTAAAATATTCTCATTCTTAAAAGAATAATTAATTTTTTCATACAGCTTCTTGTACATTAATTAATTTTACCTGCTCGCTTAAATGATGGTGCACATGTCCAACACTCCCAAGACATCCAAATATAATCTGCTGTTCCCATAAAATTTTCTCTTGGTACAAAACCCCAATATCTACTGTCATTTGAATTGTCTCTATTATCGCCAACAACAAAATACATATCCTTTGGAACTTCCCATTCCTCAGGATAATTAATGCGGGAAGTGATTTGTTGAATTTGAATAGCTCTATCGTTCAGCAATTCTTCATAAATCCTTAGATTATCTTTTTCACTTAAAAGCTTTTGATTGATAGGTTTGCCGTTTACATATATTTTCTTGTTTATATAGGTAATTCTGTCTCCGGGTTTACCAATCAATCTTTTTACAAATGGCCTATGGTCATGAGGAGGAATAAAAACAACTACATCACCAAGCTCGGGATCTTTTCCAAAAGCAATTGGTGGGCCTGTTCTATTAACCTTAATGCCATAAGTAAATTTCTTTACAAGTATGAAATCTCCTACTTTAAGTCCGGGTAACATTGAGCCGGATGGGATTTGATAAGGCTCAAAAAGAAAAGTTCTCAAAATAAATATTAAGAAGAATGGCAAAAACCAACCTCTTCCGGTTTTTGCGATTTCAGTATTTTTTGCAATTATGCCTACCATCATTAATAAAAAACTTACTATTGATCCGACCAGTAATAAGATGCCAAGGTCACCTGCGGTCACAAAAATCATCAAGAGAATCAAAAATGCCAAGGAGACTCCAATCCAGCTTAGATAATTTTCAACCTTTTTAATGTCATGGTTTTTTAAAATAATATTTAAACTTTTTAATAGCCATAGACAAAGGCAAGCAAGAATACCTAAAACTGAAATTATGATTATTAAATTTCCAGTATCTTTATCTAATCCAAACATTAATCACCTGAGTTAAAATAATTTAAGAACGCCTCCTGGGGTATAGAGACACTTCCAAGTTGTTTCATTTTTTTCTTACCTTCTTTTTGTTTCTCTAATAGCTTCTTTTTTCTTGTTACATCACCGCCATATAATTTTGCAGTAACGTTCTTTCTATATGCTTTAACAGTCTCTCTAGAGATAATCTTCGATCCAAGTGTAACTTGTATTGGAACATCAAACATCTGCCTTGGAATAAGCTTCTGAAGATTTTTTGCAATTTCCCGAGCCTTTCGATTAGAAAATGATTTATGAACGATCATAGAAAGTGCATCAACTTTATTATTATTTATTAATACATCAATTTTGGTAAGGTCAGATTTTACAAATCCAATCAGTGAGTGTTCTACAGATGCAAAACCCTTGGTAATAGATTTAATTTGATCAAAAAAATCAATTATTACTCCCCCAAGGGGTAACTCAAAGACAATAGATACCTGATTACCAAAATATTCCATATTTTTTTGCACACCTCTATTGTTGTTGCACAGGGTGATAACAGAACCTACATACTCATTAGGAGTAAGAATATTTGTTCTTACAATTGGCTCTCTAATTTCTTCAATATAATTAGGTTCAGGAAGTTGAGATGGGTTATCACAAATAATAGTCTCTCCATCTGTTTTAAGAACCTCATACTGAACTGATGGAGCAGTTGAAATAAGATCTAAATCATACTCTCTCTCTAATCTTTCGCGCACAACCTCCATATGTAACGTTCCCAAAAATCCACATCTAAAACCAAAGCCAAGAGCATCTGAAACCTCTGGTTCATAAACTAACGAAGAATCATTAAGTGCAAGCTTGGATAATGCGTCTCTAAACCTTTCATAATCATCAGAGTCTATAGTGAAAAGTGAAGAGAAAACATTAGGTGTAACTGTTTTAAAACCAGGAAGTGGTTTTATTTCATCTTTTAAATTTGAGGTAAGAGTATCTCCGACTGGAGCGCCTTTTATATCTTTAATCCCAGACACTAAATAACCAACTTCTCCAGCGGAAAGTTTTTCTTTCTTAATTTTTTTTGGTGAAAATATTCCTACATCTTCAACTTTATATGTTTGATTGGTTGAAAAGACTTTAATCTTTTCACCCACTTTGATTTCCCCATTAACGATCCTAATAAGTGATACAACCCCAAGGTAGGGATCAAACCATGAATCAATAATAAGTGCTTTTAATTCATCTGCAATATTTCCAACTGGTGGGGGTACCTTTTCAATAAGGTTTTCTAAAAGCTCCTCCACTCCAAGTCCTGATTTGGCACTTACTAAAGGTGCTGTTGTTGAGTCAAGGCCTATCATATCCTCAATTTCTTGCTTCACTCTGTCTGGATCAGCTTGATCAAGATCAATTTTATTTATAACAGGAATTACCTCTAAACCCTGGTCAACTGCTGTATAGCAATTTGCAAGTGTTTGTGCCTCTACTCCTTGGGAGCCGTCAACCAATAAGAGGGCTCCTTCACATGCTGATAATGATCTAGAAACTTCATATGAAAAGTCTACATGTCCAGGTGTATCAATAAAGTTTAATAAGTACGTTTTATCTTTATGGGTATATTCCAAGGAAACCGCCTGTGCCTTGATTGTGATACCTCTTTCTTGCTCTATCTCCATGGAATCAAGGATCTGACTAGACATTTCTCTAGCAGATAGCCCCCCGCAGAACTCTATTAATCTATCAGAAAGTGTAGACTTGCCGTGATCAATATGCGCAATTATAGAAAAGTTACGTATGTGTTTCATAAGTAAAGGTATTTTAAATGAAAAAGCTTACTTATTTTGAGATAAATCTAATCAACTGTAATTGGCACAATAAACCTTGAATCTCCTCTGAGACCAAAGATTGCTATTTTATCCCCGCTTTGGAACTTAGAAACAATATCGTTAAAGCTATCAGAATCTTTAACAGAGTATCTTTGAAAACCTGATTGTATATCTGTAATAACGTCTCCCTCTAATATCTTTGTTGCTGAATTTGAAGAGTTATCTACTTTTGAAACCATTACTCCTTCATCAGCTGCTTCATAATCATCTGGTAGGTCCTCAACCTTGATACCAAGAGGATACTCATTCTCTGTTGAAGAAGCAGGAACAAAGGTACTATTAGAGCTTTCTAATTTACCAAGAATAAAATCTAGTTTAATTGTCTTACCATTTCTTACAACTTTTGCAGTTGACTTAGTTCCCGGTAATTTTCTCCCAACAATATGAGGTAAATCTCCAGCAAATTTAACTTCTTCGCCAGCAAATTCAATAATTACGTCCCCAGTTTTTAAGCCTCCGTTATCAGCGGCTCCATCTTTTTCAATACTATTTATCAAAGCTCCATATGGTTTTTTCATTCCAAGTGCTTGAGCAAGATCAGAATCAACATCACCCATTCTGACACCAAGGTAGCCTCTAGCAACTTCACCAGATGAAATTATTTGATCTGCAACTTCTATTGCTACATCAATAGGAATGGAAAAAGAAACCCCTTGATAGCCACCACTTCTTGAATAAATTTGAGAATTGATTCCAACCACCTCACCATCAAGGTTAAATAAAGGTCCGCCGGAGTTACCTGGATTTATTGCTACATCAGTTTGAATGAAGGGAACATATCCACCAATGTTTTGATTTTGAATGCTTCTACCTTTAGCGCTTACGATTCCTGCAGTTACTGAAAAATCGAAACTGAATGGTGAGCCAATTGCCACAACCCAATCACCAACTTTAAGCTCTTCGCTGCTACCCATCTGCAAGCTGGGAAGATCTTCTCCATCGATTTTAAGAACAGCTAAATCAGATAGCATGTCTACACCAATAACTTCAGCTTTAAATTCTCTTCTATCAGTAAGTGAAACAATAACTTCAGTCGCATCATTTACTACGTGATAATTAGTTAACAAATAGTTTTCTCTAAAAAAGAAGCCTGATCCGTATGCAACAGACTCTCTTGTTTGAGGTTGCTGCCCAAAGTCTCTCGGGATACCAAAAAACCTTTCAAACTCTTCTGGCATACCTCTAAAATAATCCTGATTTGAATAAGTAACTTCTCTTTTAGACGTGATGTTTACAACGGCCGGTGATGCATCATCAACAAGTTCAGGAATATTCTGGTCAAATGCTTCAGCAAGTGAAAAGAAAAATAAAGGTAATATTAAAAGTTTTTTCATCTGTTATTTAATTAGGACTGGTATTATTTTTTCAACCTCTTGAATTGATAAATCTCCATATATAGAAATTATTTTGCCATCAACCGTTGGGTATAAGTAGATAAGCTTGTTACCAGACTTCCAATACTTGTTTTCAATTATACCAATCCTATTAGGCTCAACTCTTACCTGAATCTTTTTCTTACCTTTAACAAAATGGCCTGGACTGTTATCTATACGATTGAAGCCAACTGGAGATAGATCAATTGCAAGATCATTTCCATATGATTTCCCATTGTTGTCGATCAAGGACATTACATGGGGTATAAGATCTTTCTCAATCATGCTGAAAGTTTTTGCAGCCTCATCACTTTCGATAGCATCCCTAATTTGAGAGTTAATAACGTCTGACTCAGAAAATCTAGATTCAAAAGGATTATTTATGAACATAACTGTGAGAAGAACTGCTGCTGCTGCAGTAAGACCATTGCCAACCCATCTTTTTTGAACAAAATCTAAAATGTTTTCAAAAATCGAGACTACCTTGTCATCTTTTTCAGAAATAGCACTAATTAGTGCATAATTATTCAGCTTAGCTAAAAGATCAGGATCTCTTTTTGTTTCCTCCAATAAAAGATCTAGCTCACTTTCAGTCAACTCATTGTCATAATAAGCCGATATCAATTGGTTTATATCAATCTCTTTCATACAATTCTTCTTTAAAGTAATTAATTATTTCTTCTCGGGCCCTAAATATTCTAGACCTAACAGTTCCAACTGGACAATTTGTAACTACAGCTATTTCCTCATAGGACTTTCCTTCGTACTCCCTGAGAATAAATGCAGTTTTTAATTTTTCAGGCATTGAGCTAATGAAAGAATCAAGGCCACTTTTCAGTTGTTCATTAGAAATAAATGATAATGGGTCCAAGTCTTCTGGCAAGTCATATTGATGCTCATCAATTGATATAGATGTTTTTTCAATTTGTGTTGATGGTTTTTTAACAAAATTCTTCGCTAAATTAATTGCTATTCTGTATATCCAAGTGTAAAAGCTGCTATCACCTCTAAATTTTTCTAGATTAGTCCATGCCTTAATGAATGTTAGCTGAGTAAGATCTTCAGCATCTGAGTGAGTTTTTAAAAAGCCATATAAAACACTCATAATGCGTGGCTGATATTTAATAACCATAAGGTTAAAAGCATCTTTATCTCCGTTTTTTGCCTTTTTTAAAAGTGAGGCTTCATTTTTCTGAGGAATACTCATTACTCATACCTCAAACTTTAAGACATTCAAAAGTATAAAAAGTTCTTTTATTTTTCATATTTTTTTAAATATTTTTTAATGAAAACTTCATGATCAGAATTTCCAAGCTTTATATCCTTAAATATAAAATCAAATAATGACTGATCATCATAAACTAAAAGTTCTCGGAGTGTCTGGAGTTCGCTTTCTGATATCTTATCTGCATGAAATTTAAAAAAATTTTCAAACAAAAGATCAAGTTCACGCATGCCCCTTCTCGATTTCCATTTAATTCTATTTATTTCAGCTTTCATTGGATAAAATAATTTAAAACAATATACTCTTAATTATCAAAAAACTAGAATCATATTTCAAACCTGGATCTTTTGCTATAAATAAAAAGGTTATTTCCTTTGAGGGTAGCAAAGAGAATGTTTTTGAACTCCTTCAAGGTCAAGTTACTGCAGATTTAAAAGATCTTGAATCAAAAAAATTTATTCAATCATGCCTTTGTGATGAAAAAGGCTTTATAAAGGCTGAATTCCTATTATCAAATGAAAATAGTTTTGAGATTCTGGTTGATGAATCATGCTTAAGTATTTTATTTGAAGAGTTAAGTAAATTTATCAAGTTCTATAATCTTGAAATGGAGATAAACTCAAGAGAAATCTTATATAAATTTTTTAAAAAACGTAATTCCACAGGGCATATTTTTTCAAACAACATGCTCTTTTGCGATATTGAGTTCAAAGAAAATGGTCATGAAAAATTGCTTACAGAAGCTGAGTTTGATTTGAATATTTTGCTTATGGGGCAATTTTTATTCAATTATCATGATGTGGGCAAGCATAGACCGCATGATGTTGGAATGAATGAGAGTCATGTCTCTTTTTCGAAAGGTTGTTTCAGGGGGCAAGAGGTTATTGCAAGGACAGAGCATCTAAGCAAAAAGAAAAAAGAAATTATTTCTATTAAAGCTGAAGATGAAGAGAATATAAAATCAAATAAAATTAAAACTTTAAAAGAAGTACCCTTTGAAGGCACTACTTTTAAGCTTGTAAGCTTTATTCCAGACTAGTCCAATCAATTTTTTTAATTTTATGTTCATTAAGAAACTGATTAGTTTTTGAAAAATGTTTACAACCAAAGAAACCTCTATGGGCTGATAAGGGTGAAGGATGAGGAGCCTCTAGAATTAAATTTTTATTGTTGCAAAGAAGTTCTTTCTTTTTTCGAGCATAGGAACCCCAAAGTATAAATACTATTCTGTTCTTGGTATCGACTGCTCTAATGACTGAGTCGGTAAATTCTTGCCATCCCAAATTAGAATGAGACCCTGGTCTGCCAGGGAAAACAGTCAAACATGTATTTAATAAAAGTATGCCCTGATTTGCCCAGTTTGTAAGATCCCCTGAGAGTCTCTTTTCAGTTTCCAAATCTTCGGATACTTCCTTAAAAATGTTTTTCAATGAGGGAGGGATGGGCACATTTTCCCGAACAGAAAAAGCTAGGCCGTGAGCTTGATTTGGTCCGTGATAAGGATCTTGGCCCAAAATTACTACCTTAACATTTTCAAAAGATGTTAATTCCAAAGATCTAAAAATGTTTTTTGGATGCGGGCAGATTGTTTGATTGTTTTTAGAGCAATCAACAAGAAAGGTTTTAATTTTTTTCATATAATCTTTTTGGAACTCTCCCTCAAGAAATGGCTTCCAGCTTGCATCTACTCCTTTAAAAAGATCACTCATAAAACTATAAAATCTTATCCACAGATTCTGTGGATAACTTTATGGATAACTTTAATATTATATTAAAAAACATTATTAAATAAGGGTCTCGACAAGATTGATCAAAAATTGATCAGTTTTATAATATAATACCTTATATCAGTACTTTATGGATAAATAGTATCTAAAATTATGCAACTTAATTTACAATATACAAAACTCTTAGACTTACCTCATACCTTGTGGGCAAATATAAACAAATGTTACGGATTAAAAAAAATTTTTATTTGATGTTTTAGATTAAAAGAATGAAGTTTTTAGCATACTCTCACTGATAGTACACACTCAATTTTTTTTAGAGATTCAATTAATTCTTTAGGTGGTTCGCTATCAAGATCTATTAAATTTATGGCGATATCATCCCTGCTCTTATTAACCATATCGCTAATATTTAATTTTTTATTTGCAATAAATTCTGCAATCTTTCCAATCATTCCTGGTTCGTTTTTATTAACAATAATTAACCTATGTTCGGTTGATCTGCTGAGTTTAATTCTTGGAAAATTAACAGAATTAATGATGTTGCCATTTTTTAGGAAGTCAACAACTTGCTCAGCGGCCATAACAGCACAATTCACTTCAGCTTCTGAAGTGCTTGCACCAATATGAGGTAATAAAATGACATCACCAGAATCATTTGCTCTTTGTGATAACTCTATTGATGGAAAATCTGTAACAAAGGCACTCAATGTCTCATTTTGGAGGGCCTCAATAACATCATTATTATTTACGATGCCGCCCCTTGAAAGATTAATGAGTTTTGATCCCCGCTTAAAATGCTTTAATAGGTCCTTAGAAATAAGGTCTTTAGTGCTGTCAACAAGAGGAACATGGATAGAAATAAAGTCTGAGCTCCCAACAAGCTCTTCGATTGAGTTCGCCTTTTGTACCTCTTTTGGTAAACGCCAAGCAGCATCTATTGAAATATATGGATCATAACCTACAAGCTTCATTCCCAGTGCATCAGCAGATTGAGCTACCATTGATCCAATAGCCCCGAGACCCACAACACCAAGTGTTTTTCCATAGAGCTCGCTTCCTTTAAAATTCTTTTTTTCATTCTCAATTTTTGAATTAAATTCACTGGCTTCTTCAATTGCCAGACTCTTAGTGAAAGAGTTTCCTTGAATTATCCCTCTGGAGGATAGAAGTAACCCACACAAAACTAATTCCTTTACAGCATTTGCATTAGCTCCGGGCGTATTAAATACAACAACTCCCCTTTTTGAGGCGATATCAATTGGAATATTATTAACTCCAGCTCCAGCTCTGCCTATGCAAAGCAACTGATCATTGAAGTTATTTTCATTCAAAACTTTACTTCTTAGCAAAAGAGCTTCAGGCTCTTCTTCATTTAATATGAAATTCTCTTTAACTAAATAATCAGTCCCTTCAGGAGCTATGTTATTGAATATATTATATTTATACATAAAAACTTTTTGTGGAAAGTAAGCTAGTTTAATATATAGACTTATTAAGGCATATAAAAAAAATGAATTTAATTATTAAATCACTAAATTTTTCTTATCAGAATGAAGAAGTTTTCAAAGATTTAAATCTTAATTTTAATTCTGGGATCTTAAATCTTGTCTCGGGTCCAAGCGGTTCTGGAAAAACTACATTGCTAAATTTGATAGCTGGGTTAGAAAAACCTTACTCTGGCTCAATAATGCTTGATGATGATATTCTGTCTAGTAATGATAAATTTATCGAGCCTGAAAATAGAAATATCGGTTTTATTTTTCAGGACTTTGCTTTATTTCCTCACTTAAATGTTAAACAAAATATTGAATTCTCAGGTAATCGGGATAAGGAATTATTTAATAAATTAATTGATAAGCTTTCTATTGCAAACCATCTTTCTAAATACCCACATGAACTCTCGGGAGGACAGCAGCAAAGGGTTTCAATAGCAAGAGCCTTATTCTCAGAACCAAAAATTCTTTTAATTGATGAGCCTATTTCAAATCAAGATAAAAACAATAAAATTGAAATAATAAGAATTATTTCTGAATTCATTAAAGAAAAAGAAATTGTATGTATTTTAGTTTCTCACGAAGAAATAAATAATTTTCCGGTTGAGACCAAATCTTTCAACTTTTCTTAGATTAAAGATTTCGCCTTAAGTACCCCTTCCAAATTTGGTAATCATCATTTAATTGTGAAGATTTTTTTGACTTAACTTCATCATAAGTACCAATTTCTTGGATTTGATCTATATTTTTAATACCTGATCCTAACAAGGCTATTTTAAAAGCGCCCACTGCTGTTGATTCAATTTGGTTTGGTTTTTTTATGTTCGTCGATAAAGTATTGCTTAATAGCTGAAGAAACTTCCTATTTTTTACCATCCCGCCATCAACTTTTAGTGAAGAGACTGAAACACCATCAAGTTCAAGGGCATCGACAATTTCAAGGGTTTGGAAGCAAATAGCCTTAAATACCGCTGTAGTTAAGTCCTCTTTACTGCTATCTCTTTGGATTCCATGAATGCTACCTCTTATTTCAGAGTTCCAATGCGGCGCTCCAAGACCAGTAAATGCAGGAATGAAGTTCACACCCTTTGAATCAAATTCATCGTCAATCAGGTCTTCACTTTCAGAAGAATCATCAAAAAATCTCATTTCATCTCTTAACCATTGAATGGAAGTACCTGCCGAAAAGATACTCCCCTCAAGAGCATAAGAGACTTTGTTGCCAAGCATGCACCCAACTGTTGACAGCAATTTTGCTTCAGATTTATAGATCTTTTCTTTTGTGTTGACCATTAAAAAACAGCCAGTTCCATAGGTACTTTTCATTTCGCCAAATTCAAAGCAATTTTGCCCAAAAAGCGCAGATTGTTGATCGCCTATCACTCCAGTTATTGGAAACCTTTGATTTGATACATCGATTGAACCAAAATTATCATCACATGAACATATTTCAGGAAGAATGCTTTTTGGGATATTAAATATCTCAAGAAGAGAATTATCCCACTCTAGAGTCTCAAGATTCATTAACATTGTCCTAGAAGCATTAGTTGCATCTGTTTTATGATTTTTTTCTTCTGTGAGATTCCAAACTAGATAAGTTTCTATTGTTCCAAAGCAAAGCTCACCATTTTCTGCCATTTTCCTGGCATTCTCCACATTATCAAGAATCCACTTAATTTTTGTAGCTGAAAAATATGGGTCTAATAGAAGACCTGTTTTTTTTCTGATTTCACTTTCTAAATTTTTCTTCTTTTTTAACTCATTGCATAAATCTGAAGTTCTTCTGTCCTGCCATATGATTGCTGGATATATTGGCTTACCTGACAACCTGTCCCAAACAACCACTGTTTCTCTTTGATTTGTAATTCCACATGCAGCAATATCAACCTCAGAGGTTTCTAATGCTTTTTTTATTGTTTCTTTAACAGTGCCTAATATTTCATCAGGATTTGCTTCAACCCAGCCATCTTTTGGATATTGAAGCTGGTATTCTTTCTGGCTTTCTGAAATTATATTTTGATTTTCATCAAAAACTATTGAGCGTGAGCTTGTTGTTCCCTGATCTATTGATAGTATGTATTTCATTTTGATATTTTTACATTTATCCACATCTTATCAACTACTTTTTTACATAACTTTTACACCATATACACACTATATAGTGAATAAAAGTAAAAAATTCACAATATATTGTGTTTTTGGGGTTGATTTCTTATCCACAATTTGATTATATGGACGAAGGCTAAGAAAAATCTAAAAAAGCGCATACAAAAACATAATAATTCTTGCCTCACCCGAATAAATATAAATAGGATTTGTAGGGGATTTTTTGGGAAAAAGAAATGCAAAAGAATGAAATAACAGAAAAAGAAATAAAGGCAACGCCACCAAAAATACAAGAAGATATAAATCTTGCTGCACCAGGCAAGCTAAGAGTTATCAAAAGAAATGGAAAAGTTGTCGCTTTTGAAAATGAAAAAATACAAGTAGCCGTAACTAAAGCTTTTCTTGCTAATGAGGGAGGTAATGCTGCTGCAAGTGAAAGAATTCACGAAAAAGTTGAGGTAATAACAGCTGAGATTATGGATATCTTCACAAGAAGAATGCCTTCTGGTGGAACTCTTCACATAGAAGAGATACAAGACCAAGTCGAACTTCAACTAATGCGAAAGGAAGAGTATCAAGTTGCAAGAAGCTATATTTTATACAGAGAAGAAAGAGCAAAGAAAAGAGGAAAACCAGAGAAAAAGACTATAGAACTCGACAGAGAAGTAAACATAAGCGTAACAAAGAAAAATGGCGAAACGGTACCACTTGATGTTGCAAGACTTTCATCAATCATTACCGATGCATGCGAAGGGCTAGATGATGTAGATCCAAAGGCAGTTCTAGAAGAATCAATTGGTAATCTTTACGATGGCGTATCTGTTGCAGATATGAGAGCCAGCCTAATTATGACTGCAAGAACAAAAGTAGAAAAAGAACCAAACTATTCCTTTGTGACGGCTAGGATTTTAATGGATCAAATAAGAAACGAAGCTCTTGAGTTTTTAGGTATTGCAGAAGATGCAACATACGGAGATATGCAAGAATATTATCCAAAAGCCCTTCTAAGCTATATCGATACGGGTATTGAGCTAGATATTCTTAATCCAGAACTGAAAACATTTGATTTAGAGAAAATAGGTCGAGCAATAGATCACACAAGAGATAACCAATTTACATATCTTGGACTACAAACGCTCTATGACAGATATTTTATCCATTCAGATGATACAAGATATGAGTTACCACAAGTTTTCTTTATGAGAGTTGCTATGGGTCTTGCAATGGAAGAAGAAAATAGAGAAGAAAGAGCAATAGAGTTTTACAACTTAATATCAAGCTTCGATTATATGAGCTCAACACCCACCCTTTTTAACTCAGGAACCGTGAGACCACAGCTTTCATCATGTTATCTATCAACTGTACCAGATGATTTGAAAGGCATTTTCACTGCATATCAGGATATGGCTCTACTATCAAAATGGGCTGGTGGGCTTGGTTATGATTGGACACCAGTAAGATCGCTTGGATCTTATATAAAAGGAACTAATGGAAAAAGCCAAGGTGTTGTTCCTTTTCTTAAAGTTGCAAATGATACAGCCGTCGCAGTTAATCAAGGTGGTAAAAGAAAAGGGGCAATGTGTTCTTACCTAGAAACATGGCATATGGATATCGAAGAATTCTTAGAACTAAGAAAAAACACTGGAGATGATAGACGAAGAACGCATGATATGAATACAGCTAACTGGGTACCAGATCTTTTTATGAAAAGAGTTCAAAATGATGAAGAGTGGTCACTTTTCTCTCCAGGTGAAACGCCAGATTTGCACGACTTAATCGGTAAAGAGTTTGAAGAAAGATATGCTGAATATGAGGAAATGGGTGAAAAAGGAAAACTAAGACAATTCAAAAAAATAAAAGCAAAAGAGTTATGGAGAAAAATGCTTACAATGCTCTTTGAAACAGGTCATCCGTGGATAACTTTTAAGGATTCATGCAACCTAAGATCGCCCCAACAACACGAGGGAGTTGTTCACTCATCTAACCTCTGTACAGAAATAACACTCAATACAAAAGCGAGTGAAGAAATTGCGGTTTGTAATTTAGGGTCTGTTAATTTAAAGCAGCACATGAAAGATGGAAAGCTCGACGAAGAAAAAGTCAAACAAACGGTTACAACTGCTATCAGGATGCTCGATAACGTTATCAACATTAATTATTATTCAGTGGAGACCTCAGAGAACTCAAATATGAAGCATAGACCAATAGGTCTTGGCCTGATGGGATTCCAAGACACTCTATATATGCAAAATATTTCATATAACTCACAGGAAGCTGTTGATTTCGCTGATAGAAGTATGGAGCTTATAAGCTACTATGCAATAAACGCATCATCCGATCTGGCAAAAGAAAGAGGCACTTACAAGACATATGAAGGCTCGCTATGGAGTCAGGGCATCTTCCCAAAAGACTCAATAAAGATCCTAAAAGAAAACAGAGGCGAAGATTATATTAATGTTGATGAAACAGAAACTTTAGACTGGGAAAAACTTAGAAAGAAAATAAAAAAACAAGGGATGAGGAATTCTAACGTTATGGCTATTGCACCAACAGCAACAATTTCCAATATAACAGGTGTAACACAGTCGATCGAACCTACATATCAAAACCTATATGTTAAATCTAATCTCTCAGGAGAATTTACAATAATTAATCCCCACCTTGTGGAAAAACTAAAAGAACTTGAACTTTGGGATGATGTGATGATTAATGACCTCAAGTATTATGAGGGAAGCCTTGCTCAAATAGGAAGAATTCCTGATGAAGTAAAGGATTTATTCATGACAGCCTTCGAAGTTGAACCCCGTTATATAGTGGAATCAGCAAGCAGAAGGCAGAAGTGGATTGATCAAGCCCAATCCTTAAATCTTTACATCGCAAATGCAAGTGGTAAAAAACTTGATGTTACATACAGGATGGCTTGGTTACTAGGGCTAAAGACTACCTATTATTTGAGATCTTTAGCTGCTACAACAACAGAAAAATCAACAGTTAAACAAGGAGCGCTAAACGCTGTTAGTGCTTCAACAGAAACAACAAATTCGCAAGAATTAGGTGAACCGGCACCAGTACCGGATGCATGCTCTATAGACGATCCTGACTGTGAAGCTTGCCAATAAATTAGGAGAATAAAATGCTAAATTGGGATGAATTCAACGAAGTAGAAAATACAGAGAAAACAAAACAAGTTCCTCAGGAAGTTGTTAATAAGGCAGTAAAGCAAACCGCTCAAGAAACAGAAGAGCCAGTTTCAAGAGAAGCAGTAAGCTCAGTTCAGGCTGGAGATAGAGCCCAACTTGCCAAGGAAGCAATTGAGAATCTTGATGCGACTGAAGGTGAAGAAGAGCTTGAAGGTCAATCTGGTCGTGTTCAGGTTGATGATAAAGCAATGATTAATTGTAGGGCAGATCTTAATCAGCTTGTGCCATTTAAATATGATTGGGCCTGGCAAAAATATCTCGATGGAAGTGCAAACCATTGGATGCCTCAAGAAATCAATATGACAGCTGATATAGCTCTATGGAAATCAGAAGATGGCTTAACTGAGGACGAAAGAAAGATTGTAAAAAGGAACCTTGGGTTTTTCTCAACCGCCGATTCATTGGTTGCCAATAACCTAGTTTTAGCTATATATAGATTAATTACAAACCCGGAATGCAGACAGTACATTTTAAGACAAAGTCTTGAAGAAGCTATTCACACCCATGCTTATCAATACTGTATTGAATCTCTTGCCATGGACGAAGGAGAAATATTCAATATGTATAGAGAAATACCAAGTGTTGCAAAGAAAGCATCTTGGGGCCTAAAATACACAAAAGAAATGTCTGATCCCTCTTTCCAAACTGGAACAGAAGAGGCAGATAAAGCTCTCCTGAAGAATTTGATTGCATTCTATTGTGTTTTAGAAGGAATCTTCTTTTATTGCGGATTTACACAAATATTATCTATGGGAAGAAGAAATAAGATGACAGGAACAGCAGAACAGTTCCAATACATATTAAGAGATGAATCAATGCATGTTAATTTTGGAATTGACATGATAAATCAGATCAAGATAGAAAACCCACATCTTTGGGATGATGAAATGAGACATGAAGCAGCTCAAATGATACTAGAAGGTACAGAGCTAGAAGTCCAATATGCGCGAGCAACTATGCCACGTGGAATACTTGGAATGAATGCAAACATGATGGAAGAATATTTACAATTTATTGCAAATAGACGTCTTGTTCAAATTGGATTAGAGGAAGAGTTTGTTGGCGCAACAAATCCTTTTCCTTGGATGTCCGAAATTATGGATTTAAGAAAAGAAAAGAATTTCTTTGAGACCAGAGTAATCGAATATCAAACTGGTGGTGCGCTTAATTTTGATGAATAAACTAATCTTTTTGGTTTAATTTTTCAAAAATCTTTATCGATTGCTCTGGTCCACTTTGAAGAGCCTTAGCACCCTTCATATCGGATATTAAATTCCAGCTTGCTGCAATGTTTTCAGGAGTCATTTCTTCACCCATTCCAAGCGATACTCCATCTGTTTCATGAATAAATATTCGCGAGTAAACTCCGGCACCAGCTGAAACAATAGCTCCATTAGGAGCTTCATCACCTGAAAGGTAAATAACAGCTGGTGTTACATATTCTGGTTGAAGACTCTCCCCAACCTCCTCTGGCAGCAGTCCATCTGTCATCCTTGTATAAGCAACAGGAGTTATTGAATTTGTGTGAATATTATATTTTTGTCCTTCTATCTTAAGCGTATTCATTAAGCCAACCATAGCCATTTTTGCTGATCCATAGTTAGATTGACCAAAGTTTCCAAATACGCCACTTGAGGAACTGGTAAAAATTATTCTCCCATAATTTTGCTCTCTCATTATTGGAAAAACTGTATGTGTGCAATTTAAAGTGCCCTGAAAATGAACAGACATAACTAAATTGAAATCTTCAATAGATATTTTATGGAAACTTTTATCTCTTAAGATTCCTGCATTATTTACTAAGACGTCTACTCTTCCCCATTTCTTCATGGTCTCGTCAACCATTCCTTTTACTGCGTCTAGGTCAGTAACACTCGCTCCGTTTGATATAGCATCACCGCCCTCAGATTTGATCTGCTCTACCACCTCATTCGCAGAATCACTAGCGCCATTCCCATCAACAGAGCCACCAAGATCATTTACAACAACTTTAGCTCCTCTTCTAGCAAACTCTAAAGCATGTTCCCTTCCAAGACCGCCGCCTGCTCCAGTTACAATTACAACTTTTTCATCAAACCTAATAGACATAATATTCCTTATTTTTTAATTGAACTTTTTGTCTCATCTCTATGTTTTCTTAAATATCGCATAAAGGGCGTTCCCCCTGTTCCTCTGATCGTTGATCCACCAGAAGTAAAGTCTGACGGGTTCCTTGATTGACTATGAATATAGTCATTTGCATATCTTATGTGTTGGGATCTAAATTGTGTCATCTGGTCTAAACACTTATTAACCAACCCTCTTATCTTGAATGAGTCATTTGCATAAATTTTTACTTTTGAATTTTTCTTTGTTTGGAAAATTAACTCCCTATGAGCAGGAGGCATATACAAGAGCATTTCCTCTAGGTAATCTCTTAAAGAATCTTTTTTGTGCTTAACATCGAAGAGAGCATCAAGGAGAGGAATTATTGAGCTTTGGGCACCTGTCTCACCCCTAAACTGTTGGGGTTTATTTTTATAGAAGCCTTCGTAAATTAAGCCCTTTGGAAGATCAGGGTTATTTTTCCAGCCAAATATATAGGGTCTTACTCTGTGATAATAAATATAGGGGTCACATTTTTCAGGCATTCTTTTAAAAATACTATTAACTTTTTCAAGCGAGCCAAGAATATTCTTTAGGTGCATTTCTATTTTTGATTCTGAAGTCTCTCCGACTAAAGCAATTGTTGAGCGAACTGCCTCGGAAGCAGCATATTCTATACAAACATGGATTGTGACAAACCAGTCCTCATCAACGCCTCCAAGAAAGTTATTTATAAGCGCTACATTATCTAAGGAAATCTTTTTATTTTTATCAATTAAATACCAATTATCTAGGCAGTAGCTTGCGTAACTAAGCACAGGAGGTCTTCCTAAGTATTTAGATACTTTAATCCAAGGAGAAGCTATAGATTTTGGTAACTTTTTTTTTGGTTTATTGTCAGAATAAACATAAGCATGTGCTAAAAAAGATAACTGTGAATTAATGCACCTCAACTTCTTTTCTTCGCCATTTCTTATCATTTCACTAAAATTAAAGAAAGTGCCAGGCAATGATTCAATGACTTGAGGCAAAGAGCTGGTTAAAAGCAATTTAGGGACTTCTGCTGAAAGGTCAGTTAAATATCTAGACTTTGGGTCCGATCTTACGCTTTTTAATGGAGCATGATCAGGCAAGAATCCTCTTTTTGGCTTTTTATCTAAAATAAGATCGCTTTTCATATCTGAATTATAAATTAATTAGTGCTTCTTCTATTCTTTTTGATGCTTTTTTTATGTTTTGATGATTGGTAGCAAAATTTATTCTAATATTATTTTTTTTACCGAACTCTATTCCGTCATTTATCCCCACTCCATATTTCTCAAAATGAGATTGAAGATTTTTGTGTTTTGGGTTTTTCAAACTTACCCATAAAAGATATGTTGCTTCAGGAACAACAGGAGATGCGTTTTTATGATTTTCTATTGCATTTAATAGAGTTTCTAAATTCTTATTTAGATACCTTATAAGGTCATCTCTCCATTTCCAACCTTTTTTAAAAGCAGCAGAAAGAGCAATAAGACCAGTTATGTTAGCATCATCAGTTATACCTTCAGCATTCTTTTTAAAAGCTTTTCTTAAATTATCACAAGGTATTACGGCAAAAGCGCAGTTCAAACCAGGAACATTAAATGTCTTAGATGCTGAATAAAAAGAAACAACATTTTTTTCAATAGTCTTTATAGAACCTAATGGAGTGTGTTCAAGATTCTTCTGCAAAATAAGATCACAATGAAGTTCATCTGAAAAAACTGTAATATTTTTCTCTTTGACAATTTTTGAGAGGTTTTTTATTTCTTTTTTTGAATAAACGGTGCCTCCAGGATTCTGCGGATTAACGAACATTAACCACGAATTCTTTTTTGCTATTAATGAAAGCTTTTTAAAATCAATTACAAGTCTTCCTCTGTCTTTCACCATAGGAAGTTTTTGAATCCTTCTTCCAAGATGCTTCGGCGCTTTAAGAAAATTTAAATATATAGGAGTAGGAATAATTACTTGAGTATTCTTAGGAATGAGATTGTAAATACTGTAAATAGGAGCTCCGACTGAAGGAGTTAAAACAATCCATTCTTTTTTGATATTCCATCCTTTATTCTTGAGATATTTTTTCAGAATATCTCTTAATTCTTTTGGTTCAGAGTGATAACCAAAAATACCATTATCTACATATTTTCTTAGCGCGCTTCTTATGCAAACAGGAGATTCAAAATCCATATCTGCAACCCACATTGGTAAAATATCCTTAGATTGGTATCTATCCCACTTCTTGCTATTTGAATTCTTTCTATTTTTTTTCTTATCGAATTGCTTCAATATGAACCCCCCATAGGATTATTTTATCAATAATGAATAGTTTTTGTTGGTATTAAATTTTAAAGATTTATAATAAGGTAATTTATATCTCTATTAGAAAAAATGAAAAATGAAATTAAAGTGGTGGTTACTGGGGCAGCTGGCCAGATCGGCTATTCGTTGATTCCTAGATTAATTGATGGAAATACTTTTGGAGAAAAGACTGTTAATCTTTCATTAGTAGAAATACCTCAAGTTGTATCAAAACTTGAAGGATTAGCTATGGAGCTTGATGATTCATACTTTCCAAATCTTGGAACTATTGACTATACGGATAACTTCTCAGAAGCTGCAGATGGCGCTGATTGGTTTTTGCTTGTAGGAAGTATTCCAAGAGGCATTGTTTACAATGGAAAAAAGATTGAAGAGCGTTCGGACTTACTCCAAATTAATGGGGGAATTTTTGTTGATCAAGGAAAAGCAATCGGAGAATTTGGTAGTGAAAATGCAAAAATCCTTGTTGTGGGAAATCCAGCAAATACAAATGCTTTGATAGGAAGAAAGGCTGCAAATAATTCATCTCAAACCTGGATGGCCATGACTATGCTTGATTCAAATAGAGCTAAATCGATGTTAGCAAAAAAACTTTCATGCAACGTTTCGGAAATTAAGAAGATGATCATCTGGGGGAATCATAGTCCTACTATGTATCCAGATTTTGAAAATGCATTAAAAGACAATCAGTCTGTAGCAAACCTAATTGAAGATACAAACTGGATAGATTCTCACTTTATACCAAATGTTCAGCAAAGAGGAAAAGCAGTCATTGATGCTAGGGGAGCTTCTTCAGCAACTTCTGCTGCAAAGGCTGCGCTTGATACAGTGATTGCTTGTGAAAATGAAACTTCATCAGATGATTGCTTTAGTGCAGCAGTTTACAGCGATGGAGCATATGATGTTCCAGAAGGAATTATGTGCGGCTTCCCTTTAATGACAACACCTGGAGGAGAAATTGAAATCATAAGGGATTTAACACTTTCTGATAATGCAAGATCTAGATTGAATTTGTCTATTGATGAGTTACTTTCTGAAAGAGAAGCCGTAAAAGATCTTTTGTGAAAAGCTTTTTAACCTCAAAACTAACTAAGTATATTCAAAGTATTGTAATAGACGAGAAGCTAAGCGAAATAGCAATCATAACAAGTGCTAATATTTCTAAATTAGTCGACAATCTTTCAGGAAATTTTAATTCTTTGAATGTTTATAACAAAATAAATGATTTTTGCGAGACTGCAGAGATTTATTTTATTTTTCCAGATGTAAATCTTACTTTTGAAGAAATTGGTTTTATTAAAAATGCGCTTTCTCAAAAGCTAATTATTTTTAGCTTTGAAAAAAATATAAATGAGGAACCTTTAAAGCTTGGGTTGGTTAAAGAATTTTCTGAAAAAGATTTGTGCTGTCATAGCTATAATTTAAAAACTTACAATATTAAAAGAGACTGGAATAATCCAAAAGGATGGGCTAATCCTGAAAACTTTAATAAATATAGATGGTAAAAATATTCTTGTATTCTCTGTTTTTAACTTTGAGCAGCAATAGCCTGATATCAAATGATTTAGAGATAAATAAAAAGCTGATTTGTAATGTTGGTGTAGTTGTCTTTGAAGTTAATCTAGCTTCTGAAGATTCATGGGTGGTCTACAAAACAAAATTATATGGCATGCAGGTTAAAGGTAAAACGGATGTTAAATATAAGATTAATAAGATGAATATCTTAGATGAATCAATTTATGAAATCTTTTGGCGAGATGGGCATTACAGAAAAATATTTCTCAATACAGACACCTTAAAAGTTCAATTTGCTCCAATTGGAAATGGGGAATGTCTAATTCTTTAACTGTGGAAACAGCAATACATCTCTTATAGATGACTGATTGGTAAGAAGCATTACTAACCTATCTATTCCAAGCCCAACTCCAACAGCTGGCGGCATTCCATGCTCGAGCGCTGTAATGTAGTCCTTATCAAAATCCATTGCTTCTTCATCTCCAGAATCTTTAGCAGCCACCTGTGCTTCAAATCTTAAAGCTTGATCATCAGGATCATTGAGCTCACAAAAACCATTTGCAAACTCTTTTCCGCCAATAAATAACTCGAATCTATCTGCAAAGTCTGGGTTGTCAGGGTTTCTTCTTGAAAGAGGTGAAACTTCAACTGGGTACTCTGTAACAAATGTAGGATTAATAAGTCTTCCCTCTACGGTTTCCTCAAATATTTCTAGTAATAATCTACCAGTTCCCCAACTTTTATCTGTCTCCTTTCCTAATCCTTTAAAATATTTCTCGAGTGCTGATCTGTCATTTAAATCTTTTTTACTTAAATCTTTGTTATAACTTAAAACAAGCTTTGATAACTTCTCCTGAGAAAACTTTCCAAGATCAATCTCTAACTCATCCCACTGGATCTTCTCACCACAGTCTATAGCTTTAGCCGCATTCATAATGATATCTTTAGTTAAATCCATCTGATTTTGCATTGTTGCATATGCTTCATACCATTCCATCATAGTAAATTCAGGATTATGTTTTGTGGAAAGACCTTCATTTCTGAAGCTTCTGTTAATTTCATAAACTTTATCAAAACCACCAACCAAAAGTCTTTTGAGATAAAGCTCTGGAGCTATTCGTAAGTATAAGTCTCTTCCTAAAGCATTATGCTGAGTTACAAAAGGTCTTGCTACAGCTCCTCCCGCCAAAGGATGCATCATTGGTGTCTCTACCTCTAAATAACCTCTCTCATTCATCTTTTTTCTTGCTGAGTCAATAATTCTTGTTCTTTTTATAAAAATTTCTTTTGTTTGGGTGTTTGTCATTAAATCCAGATACCTTTGTCTGTATCGAGCCTCAACATCTGTTAAGCCTTTAAACTTTTCTGGCATCGGTCTCAAAGATTTAGTAATCATTTCTAAATCCCAAACCTCAATGGTGAGTTCATCTGTTTTTGTTCTAAATAGCGATCCAGAAACTCCAACAATATCCCCTAAATCCCAAGTTTTAAAATCATCATATATACTTTCATCAATATTATTTTTGGTTACATATATTTGAATATCACCGCTGGCATCTCGTAAAGTGGCAAAGCTTGCATTCCCCATCACTCTCTTTAGAACAATTCTTCCTGCAATTGAAATGTTCTTAATATTTTTTTCGGCTAAATCATCTTTAGAGGTTTCGCCATATAGTTTATGAATTTCATTTGCACTATTCTTTGGTCGAAAAGAATTAGCATAAGCAACACCTTTGCCCCTTAAGTTTTCAAGTTTTTTTCTTCTTTCTTCAAGAATAGCTTTTTCGCCGCCTATTTTATCTTCACTCATTTATATTCCTGCTTTAAGTGATGCTCGCATAAATTCATCAATATTGCCATCAAGAACTGCGGATGTGTTACCTGTTTCATAGTTGGTTCTTAAATCTTTAATTCTTGATTGATCTAAAACATACGATCTAATCTGACTTCCCCAACCGATATCGGCCTTACTATCCTCCAACTTTTGCTGTTCCTCTTTTTGTTTTTGTAATTCTAACTCGTATAGCTTAGATTTTAATTGTTTTAATGCATTTTCTTTATTTTTGTGTTGTGATCTTCCATTTTGACACTGAGAAACTGTTCCTGTTGGGATGTGAGTTAACCTAACAGCAGAGTCTGTTTTATTAACGTGCTGGCCTCCTGCTCCAGAAGCCCTGTAAGTATCAACTCTTATATCAGCATTGTTTATCTCTATCTCAATATCATCATTTATTTCAGGAGAAATAAAAACTGATGCAAAAGAGGTATGTCTTCTATTACCTGAATCAAATGGTGATTTTCTTACTAGCCTATGAACGCCCGTCTCAGACCTAAGCCATCCATATGCATAGTCTCCCTCTATTAAAATTGAAGATGATTTAATACCGGCGACTTCGCCAGGTGAGGATTCAATGATGGTTGCTGAAAATCCCTTACTTTCAGCCCACTTCAAATACATCCTTAATAACATGTCAGCCCAATCTTGAGCTTCTGTCCCGCCTGATCCTGATTGAATGTCAACGAATGCATTTGATGAATCCATTTTACCGCTAAACATCTTGGTGAATTCAAGATTCTCAATAGATGGCTTTATTTCCAATATCTCATCACTTATTTGTTTAATGGTTGTTTGATCATCTTCTTCAAGTGCCATATCTAGGAGCAACTTGTTATCGCTAAGCTTATTGAGTGAGTCTTTATAAGTTGCTAGGGATTTTTCAAGAAAGGTCTTTCTTTTATTAAGATCGGTAGATTTCTCAATATCTGACCAAATTTCTTTCTCAAGAAGTTGATTTTCAATTTCTAAGATTTCTTTTTCTTTACTATCAACGTCAAAGGTACCCCCTAATCTCATCAAGTTGAGACAGAAGATTAGAAATTCCAATTTTTAGTTCTGAAGCATCCATTTAGATTTCTTGATTAAAATGTTTTACTAATTTTACCCTACCATTAACATCAATTCCTCTTAAATCTCTTTTGACCCTCATCAAACCACCTCTCTCTGAGGACTGATAAACTAAAAAATCTTCCTTTTTGAGTATCCTAGACCAATATGAAAATATCGGAGGCTGAGCACTTCCTGTAACAGGATCCTCCCTTACTCCAAGATTTTTTGTTCCAAACATTCTTAGGGCATAGTCATAATTGCTGTTTTCAGAAGTTGATGTGAGTATCAATTGATCTTTACTTAGGCTGTCATGACTATAGAAATCATTATCCCATTTCATTAAATTATCAAATGAATCTAACACTCCAATGAAATGTATTTTAGATTCATAATAATCAATACATGAAGTTCCTAAAATTTCTTTTATAACTTCATTTGGTTCTTTTTTTTTAATATTTTGATCAGGAAGTATTAATGAGACAAATTCATTATCGACATCACAATATAAAACATCATGATTTGCCTTAAAGGTTATTTTTTTTATTCCCATTTTATTAGACAGATGAGCGGCACTTGCAACAGTGGCATGCCCACATAAATCTATTTCAGATGTTGGCGTAAAAAAACTAATCTTGAAGCATGAATCTTCTTCAAGAAGAAAAGCAGTTTCAGAAAATCCATTTTTGTAAGCAATGTTTTGCTTTTCTTCTTTACTCAAGCCTTCATCCATGCAAACTCCTGCTGGATTCCCAAGGAAAGTGTCTGAACAAAAAGAATTGTACTCAAAAACTTCTATTTTCATTAATGATTGTTTCTTTTTATAAAATTAAAGACTTGTTCTTGGTCGGCTTCCAAAGAATAAGAGTATTCTTCTTTATTTAATACCTCACTTAAAGTATGGTGTTTTTCAAAAGTTGGGATTTCTGCTAATTTTAGTGAGTCTAAAAACTTTCCTGGATGAGCTGTAGAAAGCGCAACAAGGTCTGAATTAATTGGTCCTCCAAATATTTTTGAAACACATAATCCAACTGCAGTATGTGGATCAACAACATAATTAAAATCTTTATATATTTTTTTCATAATCTTAGTTGTTTCTATATCTCCAATACTTGAACTGCAGAATAAATCATAAGTTTTTTTCCATACATCTTCACTAAGTGAAATAGGACTATTTGGGAAGTTGTCAAAAAAGTTTTTACACGTTTCTGCATCCCTTTCTAAATAAAAATCATAAATCAATCTTTCAAAGTTACTTGCAACAGTTATATCCATGCTGGGTGAAAGTGTCTCATTTACTAATTCTTTTTTATAAAGATTTCTTGAAAAAAAACGATGTAAAATATCATTTTCATTAACTGCAACAGCTATTTTTTTAACCGGTAATCCCAATTTCATTGCTGAGTAACATGCAAAAACATTGCCAAAATTGCCTGTAGGAACTGAGAAAGAAAGTTGTTTAGAAAAGTTATTTATCTTCATGCACAGATAAAAGTAATAACATATCTGCCCTATGATTCTTGTCCAATTAATAGAATTTACAGCTAAAAGGACCTGATCATGCTTTAAAAAAGATTTGTCTTTGAAAGCTGACTTAACAATATCCTGACAATCATCAAAAGTACCATTGATATTTAAGACAAATACATTTTCTTGATTGACTGTTGTCATTTGTTTTCTTTGGATATCAGTCATATTCCCTTCTGGGAGCAGCATAAATGTTTTAATATTTTTATATTCTTTACACGCATCAATTGCAGCAGACCCTGTATCACCAGATGTAGCGCCAAGTATTATTGCAGTCTGATTATTCTTTTCTAGAGCTTTATTAAAAAATGCTGCGCATAACTGAAGACCAAAATCCTTAAAAGCTGCTGTAGGTCCATGAAATAATTCACCAATAAAGATATCCTCATTAACTTTTTTAATTCCTACAAGATCACTCTTTTCAAAATCATGCCAAGTGTTTTCAAGTAGAGTCATTACTTCTTCTTTTTTATAAGAGGACTCTGTAAAAAGTGGAACTATTAATTTAGCTATATCAATAAATGAGTTACATTCTCGAAGCTTTGTAATGTCTGCTCTAGGCCATTCTGTTGGAATATATAAACCGCCATCGTCTGCAAGTCCTTTCAAAAGCACTTCTTCAAATGTTTTAGCTTTATCTCCACCTCTTGTGCTCTCAAATAACATTGTTATTTTTCAATTCTTAACGTTTTAAAATTAATGGAAAGATTGTTAAGATCATTTAAAAATTCTTGCAAGTTAATAGATGTAATTTCCTCTGTCTCGAAGAAGCAAGTTATATCAGATTTATTTCCATCATTTATTAGGCCTGAGTTTCTGATAGATATATTGTGATCTACTAGCATGTCTAGAACATCACTATTTATATTTTCACTTGAGGAATTTGCGATTATCAAAAATGAGAATAACTCATCTGAGATTTGTCTATATTCCAGATCTTCTTTTGATGTAGCATTATGATTACTCGATTCAGAGGCTAGGTGCACAATATCAGATATGACTCCTGCAGCTGTAGCCTCCCCTCCTGCTCCAGATCCTGAAATATGAATCTTCCCTATTAAGTCAGTATCAATTACTAGACCATTCCTTACATTCTTAAGGCTTGAAAGGTAATCAGATTTTTGAACAAGTGCTGGATTAGATCTCATAAGAAGTTTTCCATCCTTCATATCAGCTGATGAGACATGCTTTACTGTGAAATCTAATTTTTCAGCTATATAAATATCTTGTTTAGTAATATTTGAGATTCCTTCTATTAAGAATTCATTTGGCGGTAATGGCGATCCAAAAACTATATTTGATAAGATTGATATTTTATGGGCAGCATCAATTCCCTCTATATCAAATGTTGGATCTGCCTCAGCATAACCATTTTCTTGAGCGAAAGATAAACTATCTTCAAAACTCATTCCATCTTCCATTTGAGAAATAATAAAGTTAGATGTCCCATTAAGCATACCTTTGATAGACAGAAATTTATTTCCAGCAAGATCATTTTTAAGCAAATTAATTGTTGGAGTTCCAGCACAGACTGAAGCTTCAAAAAGAAAATCAACACCATTGTTGGATGCCTCTCTAAAAAGAATATCCCCATACTCATAAATAACTGCCTTATTTGCTGTAACAACTGGAATTTTTTTCTCAAAGGCAGAAGAAATTAGTGTTTTGGCGTCATCTGTTCCACCAATTAACTCAACTAAAACATCTATATCTTCGTCTAAAACATCAAAAATATTCCTTAAAATTTTTGTTTCGCCAGCATTGTATTTAGGATTATCTCTTCGAGCTCCTATAGCAACAATCTCAAGATCAACTTGATGAGTTCTCTTTATTTGATTTTTATTTTTGAGAATAGATCTATGCAATGCTGTAGCTACTGTACCCCACCCACAGATGCCTATTTTTATCTTCTTCATTATTTAATGATACCAATTAACTCATTTGCTGGAATATATCCTGGTAACAATAATCCAGTTTGAGTAACAATTGCAGGTGTTCCTGTAACACCAATTCGTCTTCCAATCTCAAAATGATTTTCTACAGGATTTTCACAACTATTCAATTCGATGTCGATATCATTTTTAAGATTCGTTATTGATTCTTTTTTTTCATTAGAGCACCATGCTGCAACCATCTTCACGTAGGAGCTTGAGTCGATCCCTGTCCTAGGAAAAGCTAAATAATTAATTGAAACTCCATTTTTTAAATACTCATCAATTTCTGAATGAAATTTTCTGCAATAAGTGCATTCAACATCTGTAAAAACCGTTAAAACAGACTTTTCATTATTTGATTTAAATTTAATAAAACTATCTTGATCTAGGTCAGCAAGTATCTTTAGCCTAAGCCTTCCTTTGTCTTTTTCAGTTTCACTTTCTGGTCTGTCGCCTTTGAGAGAGAATATATCTCCAAGAATAATATATTCAGTATTCGGAAGAACATAGATAGGTTGTATATCTCCAATATCAACTATGAAAATGTCTCTCTCTTGAGAGTAAGTTATTTCTTGTACTGAAACACCCTCAGGCAAGATTTTATTAATCTTTTCTTTTACCAAAATAAGATCTTGAGATAATAATGATGAACAGAAAAATAAACAAATTAAAACCTTTTTCATAGTTTATCCTCGTGGATGATGCTTCTTAACAAGCTCACTTAAGCGCTGTTTTGCAATATGAGTATATATTTGTGTTGTTGACAAGTCACTATGACCCAATAAAACTTGAACTGAGCGCAGATCTGCTCCCCTATTTAAGAGGTGGGTTGCAAAAGCATGTCTCAATGTATGAGGAGAGATATCCCTTTTAAGACCTATTTCTAAACAATACTCTTTTAATCTATGCCAAAAAGCATGTCTTGAAATTTTTGACCCTCTGTTATTTAGAAAAATATGTTTAATTGAAGCTATATCTTTATTTTTCTTTCTTTCATCAATGTATGCAGTTATGCATTGAGCAGCATCCTCACCAAAGGGTACTAACCTCTCTTTAGAACCTTTTCCAAAAACTTTTATTATATTTCTTTCTAAATCAAGATCTGAAAACTTTATATTAACCAATTCAGATATTCTGACTCCAGAAGCATAGAGTAACTCAAGCATAGCCTTATCCCTTAAGCCAATCAAAGAATCTGGCTTTGGTGCATCCAGCAGTTTAACTACATCGTCCTCCGAAATAGATTTAGGAAGACTTATTGGCTTTTTTGGCATGATTTGATCAGCAAAAGGATTTGCATTAATAAGTTTTTTTTTCAAAAGAAAATTAAAGAAAGTTTTAAGAGATGAAATCTTTCTGTTAACTGAAGTGCTCTTAAGGTTTTGGCTGAATAAATAAGATATATACTGACTCGTATCAATTTTTTTTATTTCTGTAATGCGTTTTTTATTTTTAGAGATATTCCATTGATACAGCTGATAGATATCACTCTCATAAGATTGGATTGTATTTTTTGAAAGGCCTTTTTCAATAATTAAAGAGTTGAGAAAGGCAACAATATGTTGGTCCTTTCTGAAGACACTTTTCATTCTTAATCTAAACGTTCTTTAATTCTTGCAGATTTACCAGATCTTTCTCTAAGGTAGAAAAGTTTTGCTTTCCTAACATCACCTTTTCTTTTAACCGTAATTGAGTCTATAAGCGGACTATGAAGTTGGAATGTTCTTTCAACACCGATGCCACTAGATATTTTTCTTACAATAAATGATGAGTTCAGTCCTGAATTTCTTACTGACATTACAACACCTTCAAAAGCCTGTAATCTTGTTCGTTGACCATCTTTAACTTTTACTGACACTGAAACGGTGTCACCTGGTCTAAATGATGGCACGTCTTCTTTAAGTTGTGATTTTTCAA
>CACJKN010000012.1 GCA_902594005.1 uncultured SAR86 cluster bacterium
TGATGACTCTTCAACAACTTATGGATCTAATAATCTTGTTTATCCAGGTGTAAATATGCCTAATATTTTGGCACCAATTCAAGGTAATCAAAAACTTGGTTGCAAAGAAGTACCTGTTTTAGCAAAGAATGGCGGTGAAAAGAGAGATGAATTTGGAAACACTATCACTAAAGAAAAATGTGGCTACCTCAAGCATCAAGATGGTTCAGGGTTGTTAAATGTTGAAGAGTTTGATGAATTTATATATGATCTCACAAATTTTTTGACATATGTAGGTGAGCCCAGTAGGGCGGAAAGGGAAAGAATGGGAGTATATGCGATAATATTCTTTATTATATTTACATTTCTTTCTGCGCTTCTCTACAGAGAATATCAAAAAGACTATCACTAGGAGAAGTTCAACATGATTTTATATTCAGAGCGAGATAATCACTACAGCCACAGAGTAAGAATAGTTTTAGCTGAGAAAGATATAGCATGCGAAATAAGAGAATTCGATATTGAAGAAGCTCCTGATGATATTCTTTCTGTCAGTCCTTACCATAAATTACCAATTCTGGTTGATAGAGATTTAGCTCTTTACGATACATCAGTAATGATGGAATATCTAGACGAGAGATTTCCACATCCTCCATTATTACCAGTCTACCCGGTTGCAAGAGCTAACTGCCGAGAGTTAATGCTTAGAATAGATAGAGAATGGTGTCCATTAGTAGATTCAATAATTTCAGGAAAGCTTAAAAAAGCAAATGAAAAAAAGACAAAAGAAGAACTTATTCAAGAGCTCGCGACCATCTCACCAATTTTCAAGGAATTTCCATTTTTTATGAATGAAGATTTCACTCTTGTAGACTGTTATTTAGCACCAATTATGTGGAGGTTAACATCCATAGGTATAAATCTTCCATATAATAAACAGTTAAAGCCTCTTTTAGATTATCAAAATAAGATTTTTGAAAGACCAGGCTTCATTGATAGTTTAACAACAATAGAAAAAGATCTTAGAGTCGACTAAATCTTCCTAGATCATTAATCTGAACAAGATTTGCTTGCATATCAGAGCAAGTATTTTGTGAAAAGCGAATATTTGCAAACTGTCCAGCAATCATCTGAGAGTTACCATTATTTTTTTTGATTGCAGAAATAAGAATTAAATCTTGCAAAAACGATAACTTTGAGAGTTCATCAAGATTTAGTGACTCATCTTTTCTTAAGAAAGAGTTAGGAACTGCGAGAATAACTTTAGAAAAGTCTAACAACTTTTTTCTATTTTCAATTCTTGTTACCGATTGTGAAGATACATAAATTTCTTTATCTAAAATGTAGTTAAACCTTAATGAAGGAATAAAATTTTTAGATTGATCATAGTTAGCAATAATATAGATTTTTTCAAAATCATCTCTAGGCCTTGGAACAAAACTTATATCTTCCTCTTGAACCAATCTGTTTATTAAATCTCCTCTGCCATTACTTCCAGATAATTCAAACACTCTCTTTATAAGATCATCATAATCTCCCTCCAGTTTAAAGATTCTTACGCTAGGATAACGATTCTTTATAACCTCAGCTCGAGATTTAAAACTTTCACTATAAAAAATAAAAACCTCTTCATTTTTCTGAAAATCAAACAAATACTGCTCTGTGACTTCCGCAAGATAATCATTTGCAGTTCTGCAGAAATAAGGGAACTCTTGATTTAGGAAATTCTTTGAAATTGTAATAACTTCATTATCAATTTTATTTACAAAATTTATCTTTATATCAGAATCAAGAGAAACTATTGATTTAATAATAAGCTTTTTTACTTCTTCATTAGCGCTAATTTTTAACTCTACTTGCCCAATATTATTAAGTAAATCATCAAGCTGATCATCCTTTGAAATATCAACTAATTGTGTTGAAGAACAACCAAGAAAAAAAAAGCAAATAAAGCTTATAATTAGTAGATTGTTGAAATTTATAGTCTTCACTTATGATTTATTTAATTTGCACTCCAATAGGTAATTTAAATGATATTTCTCTAAGGTCAATAGAAATACTTAATAGTAGCGACCTTATATATGCTGAGGATACTCGTAAAGCTCAAAAAATTTTTGATAAGTATAAAATTGATAAAAAAAGTTTTTCTTTTAATGATCATAACGAGAGAAGTAAGACAAAAAATATAATTAAAGAGGCTAAAGCAGGAAAAACGATATCATTAATTTCAGATGCTGGTGCTCCTCTGATATCTGATCCAGGATACATATTGGTTAATGAGTGCATTAGAGAAAATATTGATTACTCAGTAATTCCTGGACCTTCTTCGATAATAAACTCTTTACTATTATCTGGATTTCCTATTAATAAATTTATGTTTTTGGGGTTTTTACCTAGAAAAGATTCTGAGAGAAAAAAAGTTTTTGAAAATAATATAAAAAATGATGCAACATTAGTTTTTTTTGAATCACCAAAAAGATTAGTCAAGACGCTATTAGTGATGCAAAAGATTTATCCATCACATAGACGAGCTGTTATTTGCAGAGAAATGACAAAAAAACATGAAGAAGTAATAAGAGGATCTATCTCTGAGGTTCTTACGAAGGTATCATCAAGAGATCTAAAAGGAGAGATATGCCTACTTATTGAGGGAGATAAAGATTTGATAGAACCATCAATAGACTTAAATAATGACATTAAAGATCTTGTATTGAGGAAAATGTCTCCAAGCGAAGCCGCAAAGCTTTTAAGTTTTATAACTCAACAAAATAAAAGGGATCTCTATAAGTGGCTAACTAAAAAAAGTTGAAGAAAAATTTTTTTTAAATAAAATGTAACCGAGTTGGTCGGATGATCGCTGGGTATCCAGAGGAAAGTCCGGACTTCATGAGCAAGGCGCCAGGTAACTCCTGGGAGACGTGAGTCTACGGAAAGTGCAGCAGAAAATATACCGCCTTAGGGTAAGGGTGAAAAGGTGAGGTAAGAGCTCACCGCATGAATGGTAACATTCTATGGCAGTGCAAACCCCGCTTGAAGCAAGACCAAATAGGAGCTCAACAGGAATGCTCATTCTGAGCTCGGGTAGGTCGCTAGAGTATTGTGGCAACATAATATCAAGATAGATGATCATCTTGAACAGAATCCGGCTTATAGACCAACTCATATATTTATAAAAAAGTGTTATAAAGTGCGTTAAAAGTATTGTAAAGTGCGTAAATACTTTATAATATGTACTGATGTTTGGCTTTAATAACATTTCTATTGATAAAAAGAGCAGATTTTCATTCCCTGCTAAATATAGAGATGCCTTTATTAATTCAAATGAAAATCAGATAGTTATTACTAAAGATCCTCAATATCCTGCATTAAAGGTTTATTTAGGTAGTGAATGGGATCAAATATCCAAAAAACTCTCTTCTCTTCAAGGTCTTGATCCGGTAGTTAGAAATCTTCAATGGACAATTCTGGGCAATGCGAGTGTTTGTGACTTTGAGCCTATTGGGAGAATGCAAGTTTTAATTTCTGCTGATCTTAAAAAATATGCACAAATAGTGGATGCGAACAGAATATGCTTAATCGGAATGGGTAATAAGTTTGAAATTTGGAATCAAGAAAATTGGGAGCAAAGACAGACTGGAGGAAGTCTTGCAACAGAGATCCTAGATATTGTTCTTCCAGAATCTATAAAAGATATGAGCTTTTAGGGGAGATGAAATGAATTGGGAAGTTGTAAATGATATTGATCAAGCAAAAATAAAAGTTATTGGGGTGGGTGGTGCCGGAGGCAATGCTGTGATCCACATGATGAATCACAAAATCCAAGGTGTAGAATTTATATGCGCTAATACAGATTCACAAGCCTTAGAAAATGCTAAGGGCGCCACTATTTTAAAGCTTGGAGGCGGAATGACTAAAGGGCTTGGCGCTGGAGCAAATCCTGAAGTTGGAAGACAGGCTGCTGAAAGGGATAGAGAAGCAATTGAACAAATGCTTCATGGTTCAGATATGATCTTCATAACTGCAGGTATGGGTGGAGGAACCGGAACCGGAGCTGCACCAGTAATAGCATCAATTGCAAAAGAGCTCGGTGCTTTAACAGTTGCTGTTGTTACAAAACCATTTAAGTTTGAAGGTAAGCCAAGAATGAGTTCAGCTGAAAAGGGCCTTGCTGCTCTTGTAGAAGAAGTTGATAGCTTAATAACAATACCAAATCAGAAATTAATAGATGTCCTTGGAGCAAACACACCAATTCCTGAAGCTTTTGCACAAGCAGATGATGTTTTAAAAGGAGCTGTTCAAGGAATTTCAGATATTATTATGAAACCAGGTCTAATAAACGTTGACTATGCTGATGTAAAAACGGTTATGTCAGAAAAAGGCATTGCAATGATGGGTACTGGAAGATCTAATACAAAAGACCGTGGAAGAGATGCAGCAGAATTGGCCGTTGGAAGTGAGCTTCTTGAAGATATAAATCTTAAGGATGCAAGAGGTGTTCTAGTAAATATTTCTGCAAAAGATCCAACAATGGGAGATTTTACTGAGGTAAGTGAAGTTGTTGAGGAGTTTACTGCTGATGATGCGACATGCATCTATGGACTTGTAATTGATCCATCCCTGAAAGATCAGCTGATGGTTACGATTGTCGCAACAGGGGTTAACCAGAAATCTCCAAAGCTAGCCATCGATAACAAACAAAGAGCATCCATTAAGCTCTCTCCCGTTGGATTAGATAAAGATCTTACAAATAAAGAAGTTCAACAAGTTGGCGCATCGTCTGCAGAGGCAATTGATTTCCTCGATGTGCCAACTTTTATGAGAAAGCAAGTAGATTAAAAGATGCTTCATTTTCCAGTATTGCTGGAAGAATCAATTGATTTTTTAATTACTAATCCTTCCGGCAAATATATTGATGCAACCTTTGGTAGAGGTGGACACTCTAGAAAGATATTAGATTCAATAACAAAAGATGGAGCTCTTTTAGCTTTAGATAAAGACATCGATGCGATTAGATTTGCAGAAGAAAACTTTAAAGACAAAAATTTTTCAATTAAACATACTGGCTTTGAGGACTTAGACTCAATAAATATAGCAAAACAGGCTGATGGTATATTATTTGATTTTGGACTTTGTTCTACTCATTATGATGACCCACTAAGAGGCTTTAGTTTTAGTGAGGCTGGACCGCTCGATATGCGAATCGACAAAAGGCAAACTAAAAAACTTGAAGATTTACTTCAAACTATTGATCCTGAAACATTAGCAAACATTATTTACCAATATGGTGATGAGAAAGAGTCTAGAAAAATCTCGCAAGCCATTATTAATTCTTATAAGGATGGCAGGATTTTAAATACTATTGATTTGGCTGAAGTAATAAAAAAATCAAAAACTAGGCTACCTAATAAAATACATCCTGCAACACAAACTTTTCAAGCTCTAAGAATTTATTTAAATGATGAGATAAACAATCTAAGAGCAGGATTAAATAAATCAAAGGATTTGCTGAAAACTGGAGGAAGAATAGTTTGTATTTCTTTTCATTCCCTCGAGGACAGATCAGTTAAGCAATCTTTCGCTCCAAAAAGGATAAGTTATCCAAAAGAAATTCCACTGAATAATGAAGTTGTTAAAGAATTTAAAGTAGTTGCTAAAAAAATTAAGCCGAGCGCTTCTGAGCTTCAAAGAAATAAGAGGTCAAGGAGTGCGATTATGAGAGTTTTTGAAAAGATATAATGAAAAATTTTTATCTTCCAATTATATTTCTCCAGCTAGTAATAATTACTTACTTATCTTTTATTATCGTTGATGTCAGGTGGGAAATAAGATCGGGTTTTAAGTCACAAGAAATACTAACTACTCAAAATGAAGAATTGGAAAATCTTTATTATCAGCTCTTAACAGAAGAATTCTTTCTTAACTCTCCAGCAAGAATTGAGCAGAAAGCTAGAGAGGATCTTGGAATGGTAAAGGTCAGGCCAAGGAAGATTAAATGAAGATTTATTATAAAAATTGGAGATTATTTTTAATATTTTTATTTCTTTTTTTATCAATTGCAGCAATTGTTTCGAGAATGGTTTATGTTCAAGTTGAGCAGGGTAATTTTCTTCTACAAAAAGGTAATAATCAAAACACTTCAGAAAGGGTAATCAAATTCAAGCGCGGATCTATTTATGATAAAAATGGGATTCCTCTTGCAATAAGTATTACAGGTTTTGACTTATTTGCGTTGAGCGGTCTTAGGGAAGATGATTTCTTAAAAATTAAAAAAACTCTTAAACTCAATGATTTAGAATATAAACCCTTCAATAAAAAATCCTTAATAAAGAACTCATTATCTTTTGAAGAGATGCGTAAAATTAGGTCTCTAAGAATAGATAGGCTGGAGTTAGAGAAAACTTACAAACGTCACTATCCTCTTGGAGAGCAGGTTGCTCCACTGGTAGGTTTCTCTGGAAGGGATGGGTATGGTTTAGAAGGCCTAGAAAAAAGTTATAACTCAATTTTGACTGGAAAGCCTCTTAAAGAGAGAGTACTAAGAGATGGTGCGAGAAGCACAATACAGAGGCTTGAAGTGTTGGAGTTTGGCGAAAACTCAAAAGATATCTACCTCACCATTGATAGCAATATTCAATATATTGCATATAAGTATCTTGTTGAAGCCATTAAAAATAATGATGGTACTGGTGGGACAGTTATTATTTTAGATAATTCAGCTAAGGAGGTTCTAGCCCTGGCTAGTTATCCTTCTTATAATCCAAATAATCCAATGAGAAGCATAAAAAAAAATAGAGCTTTTCTTGAAAGCTATGAGCCCGGATCAATCGTTAAACCATTAGCTCTTGCCGGAGCTATTGAAAAAAATCTTATTGATATTGACACAGAATTGGAGCTTCCGATAAAGATCGAAGTTGATGGAAACATTATTAATGATAGAAAAAAATATGGGCAACTTAAAGCATATGAGATTATTAAGGAATCAAGCCAGGTTGGCGCAACTCAGATCTCATTTCTCTTAGGAGCAGAGAGGCTAATTGATAATTATAAAAAATTTGGATTTTCAAAACCTGTAAATATTAATTTTCCTTCTACATCATTTGGTGAGATTAATTCTAGAGATGAAATTTCTGATATTGAAATAGCTACACTCGGATATGGTTATGGATTAACTGCGACACCTTTCCAAATTTCACAGGCATATGCAATCTTTGCAAATAAGGGTACCTATTATGATTTTAACATCATTAAAAATAATGAATCTCAAATTTTCTCAGAACAAATTATTAGCGAATCAACTGCTAATGATATTTTATTTTCAATGAGGAAAGTCGTAGAAGATGGAACAGGAGCTCTTGCAAAGTTAGAAAACTTTGATGTAAGCGGTAAAACAGGAACAACAGAAAAACTTAGAGACGGTAACTATAAAAGTTCAACATATACAGCTTCTTTCATTGGAATTGGGCCTAATCCATCAAATGAGTTGACCATCTTTGTAAATATTGATGGCTTGGGATCTCAAAAATATTCTGGAGGGTCTGTTGCAGCCCCACTTTTTAAAAAGATCTCAAATGATGTTTTTAGCTATATGGGATATTTTAATAAATGAAAGTTTTACGAGATCTAGGCTTAAATATTAATGAAGACATATTTATATCTGGATTGACAAGCTCATCTGGATTAATAGAAAAAGATCAATGTTTTATAGCTCTTCAAGGTTTAAGGTCTCACGGACTTGATTATATTGACGAAGCTATTGCTAATGGAGCCAGCTGTGTCTTACATGATAAAGAAAATTATAGTGAGCAACACAAGATACCATGTTTTTTTATAGAAGATTTATTTAAGAGACAAAAAGAAATTTGTCTTAATTTTTATAATATTCGTGAAAAAAACTTAAAGTTCCTTATTTTTACAGGGACTAATGGAAAGACTTCGACCGCATTCTTTTCTTACCAAATGCTATTAAAAACAAACAAAGACGCTTTACTAGCAGGGACCTTAGGACTTGAAAGTAAAACAAGATTTAAGGAAACAAGTAATACAACTCCAAATCTTTTTGAACTTTTTGAATTTATATCTGGAGAAAAATATGAAGATGACCTATTTGTTTGTATTGAAGCTTCTTCTCATGGTTTAGAGCAGAATAGACTTATAGGAATAGATGCTGAAACTAGGGCAATTTTGAATATCGAGCAAGATCATCTAGATTTTCACAAAAATATTCAAAATTATATTGACTCAAAGCTGAAGATATTAAATTTCTCTTCTCATAATAAGATTATCTTAAATGGGGACTGTGAAACTTCTGCTTCGCTTATAGGTAAAGAATTAGCAGAATATGAAAAATGCATAGTGAGTAGTTCCAATAAAAAAGCAGATTACTTTTTTTCGATAGATAAAACTAATAAAAATGGCTGTAATTTTAGATTAATCTCGAATGATAGATGTGTTGATTTAAAAGTAAGATTTTTTCAAAAACATAATATTTATAATTTAGTTTTTGCAATAGCATGCCTTGATCAAATAGAAAAAAATATTTTTTTTGACAAGGAGCTTATTAAGTCAATAGATCTTCCTTCCGGTAGGGCAAAAATAATATCTAAAAATAATAAAAATATTTTAATTGACTATGCACATAATTTTGGGGGCATCAAAGCTATAGTTAATTCTGTCTCAAATATTTATCATGATTTAATTATTGTTTATGGATGTGGAGGAGAGCGAGATAGTTCTGAAAGAGGAAAAATCATGAAATTTACATGCGCTAATTCACGAAAAGTCATTTTTACTTCTGACAATTGTAGAAATGAAAGTTTCCAGTCAATTTTGGATGATTCTAGAAAAGATCAGGAGTATAGTAACTTAATTGTTGAACCAGATAGGAAACAAGCAATAAAGAATGGTATAGATGCCTTAAAAGAAGATGATATTTTATTGATTCTTGGGAAAGGGCATGAAGAATTTCAAGAAATAAAAGGAACTAAGATACCATTTAACGATCAAAGGGTTGTGGAGGAAATATTATGAAATATATCACTCTTATAATGTTAATCTTTTCAACATTCTCTTTCTCAGAAAAAAAAGAAATAATCTGTGAGCTTGAAGGGTCATTTTCTGTAACCTATAGAGATCTTTCCAAAACAGTAATATCGGAAGGCTTAGACTTTTTTAAAAACTTGGCAACTCAGACGCAACAGTCTATTTTTCTTATCAATAAAGCAAAAACAAATTTTGACAAAGACGATTGGCAAAAAGAATCTTTGCAGGTTGTTCAGTATTGGGAAATTGATGAAAGCGATAACCTTATTAAACTTAATTATACATTTGACCCTTCACCAATTTGGGTAAATCCTAAAGCGAATTGGAGCAAAAAGATAAGTGAAAATGGCATAGAAGTAATATCATCAATGACTTTGGGAGAAGATCATCCACTTTTTGATAATTATAGTGTCGAATATTATGGAATCTCAAACTCTATCAACTGGTATACGGGCAAAGGGAGAATTTTTGGCGATATCTGGCTGAAAAGTAAAGATGGTGGCAAAAATAAGAATCCTAAGTTAGAACTCTTAGCAAAAGGAAATTGCACAAAAAAAGAAAGAAAATTTTAATGAAATTCATTTCTAGCACAAACGATATTAGAAAGTATCTTGGTTTAAAGCCAAAAAAAGATATTAAATTTAAAAATATTTCAATTGATACAAGAACTATCAAAAAAGACTCACTTTTTATTGCTTTGAAGGGAGAAAATTTCAATGGAAATAAATTTATCGAAAAAGCTTTCTCATCTGGAGCAATTGCAGTTTTATGCTCTGATAAATCTTATATTAAAAAAAATAATGTCATCTATGTTCCTAGTGTTAGGAAAGCACTTTCAAAAATATCATCGGAGATTGCGTCTGATTTTAAAGGAAAGAAAATATTAATTACTGGGAGTAATGGAAAAACATCAACAACAAATATCATCTCAAAATCACTCCCTAAGTGTTCGTCTACAATTAAAAATTTTAATAACGAAATTGGCCTTCCTATTAGCATTATGTCGTCAAAAAAGGATAGTAAATATATGGTTTTTGAAGCTGGTGCAGCAAAAAAAGGAGATATCGAATATTTATCAAAGATAGTTAAGCCTGATATAGGAATAATTACAAATATCGGAAACTCGCATCTAGAAAAACTTATAAATATTGAAGGTGTTTTCAAGGTTAAGTCTGAGCTTATAAAAAATATCCGTAAAGGAGGAACTTTGATAGTACCAAATGATATGAACTATCTTCAAAGATGGAAAAATATGGCAAAAGGCATCAATGTAATCCCTGTCCCTAAAAAATTTATTGCGAAGAATGAGAAAATCTCAAAAGATAAAAAAGTAATGACTTTTGATATTATCAAGAGATGTAATGATGATAAAAAATCTAAAGCTATTTCTATTTCTTCATCACTTCTAGGAAAGCATAATGTTCAAAATATTTTGGTATGTCACACATGTCTTAATGTCTTAGGTGAGAGCAACTCAAAGATGCTTAAATCTCTAAAAAATATATCAAGTTCTATTTCAAGACAAAGAATTCTTTCTTGGAGAAATAAATCCACATTGATTGATGATACTTATAATGCAAACCCCGAATCAGTCAAGAGAAGTATAGATGTACTATCAGAATTTTCAGGCAGAAAGATTTTTATTTTCGGAGATATGTTTGAGTTAGGAAGATTTAGAAAAAAACTTCATATTGATATAGGCTCTTATGCAAAAAATTCCAAGATTGATATTCTCATAACTTTTGGAGAGCTTTCAAAATTTGCTTCTAGTGGATTTCAAAAAAAATCTTATAATTTTTATAATGAAGAACAACTCAAAGCATTTATTGCAGACTTTATTAAAAAGAATGATATTGTTTTAATAAAAGGATCTAGAGGAATGAAAATGGAGAGATTTATTTAATGTTTGAATACTTAGGCACCATTCTTGTAGATATTGATCCTGGCTTCGATGTTCTCAGATATCTTACTGTGAGAACAATTGGAGGAACAATAACAGCGTTATTGCTGACAATATTTTTGGGCCCTAAGCTAATAAGCTGGCTTCAAAGGATGCAATTTAAACAATATGGAGTCGAGAGAGGTCCAGATTCCCACAAACAAAAGTCTGGTACCCCAACCATGGGAGGATTACTAATAATCTCCTCATTGCTAATATCTACTTTATTGTGGGCAGATTTAGGCAATAGATATATTTGGGTTTGCCTTTTTATTACATCGGGTTTCACCATCATAGGTTTTCTTGATGATTTCTATAAAATTAAATATAAGGACTCAAAAGGAATATCCGGAAGGCTTAAACTATTGTCTCAAACTATAGTCTCAATTATTGCAGTAAGCTTTTTATACTTCTCTGCCAAAGATTCAGCAGAAATATCATTAATACTCCTTTTTAACAAAGATTGGATCTTTGAAATGAGCATGCTTTCATTTATTCTGTTTGGCTCATTTGTAATTGTTGGCTCATCAAATGCAGTAAATCTTACAGATGGCCTTGATGGGTTAGCAATATTGCCAACTATTTTAATTGGTGGAGGCTTAGGATTAATAGCATATGCAATGGGTAACCAGTTAATTGCAGAATATTTATTTATACCTCATCTTCAAATTGCAGGTGAGCTAATTGTATTTTGCGGAGCGCTTATAGGGTCCGGAATTGGCTTCTTATGGTACAACTCATATCCTGCAGAAGTTTTTATGGGAGATGTTGGCTCTCTTACTCTTGGTGCAATTCTTGGAGTCCTTGCTGTAATTCTGAGACATGAAATAGTTTATGCAATTATGGCAGGAGTTTTCATAGCTGAAACTCTAAGCGTCATGATTCAAGTCACTTCTTACAGATTTAGGCAAAAAAGAGTTTTTTTAATGGCACCAATTCACCATCACTTTGAGCTAAAAGGGTGGCCAGAGCCAAAAATTATTGTTAGATTCTGGATTATCACCCTTGTTCTAATTTTAGTTGCCCTTGCAACACTCAAATTAAGGTAATCCATGCCGTCTTTGATATATGGCTTCGGTGTTACTGGAAAGTCATTCCAAAGATATCTTGACATCAAAGGCGAAGAGTTTGAAATATATGACACTTTGCACAGTGATTCATTAAAAATTGCTTCAAAGATTGAGGATGGTTTTTATAAAAATATCTATGTAAGTCCTTCAGTGCCTAAAGAGAAGTTTAAAAACTTAAAGAAATATTCAACAGTTTTTACTGATATGGATATTTTTTTCAATGAAGATGACTCTATAAAAATAGGAATAACCGGTACAAATAAAAAAAGCACCACCTGCTATCATTTAATGCAACTATTAGAAGAAAAATACTCTACAAACTTAGTTGGAAATATTGGTAAGCCAGTCCTAGATGTTTTGAATAATGGAAAAAAATATTCAATTATTGAACTTTCTAGTTTCCAATTAGATAAGGTTTCAGATATTGATCTTGATTATGGGATACTTCTCAATATAGAAAGTGATCATCTTGATTATCACGAAAATATTGAAGACTATGTTCAATCAAAAAAAAGAATATTGGAGGCTAAAAAGAGTATTCAGAGTGATGATATAAAGACTATATATAAATTTATTACTGGATCTATGCCTCCGAAGAAAGAACTAAAAGATCTCCCGTTTAGGTTTCAAAAAATAAATCAAAATACAATCAATGACTCTAAATCTACTAACTCTCATTCCTTAAAATTTGCAATATGTGAAGCAAGTAAGATATTTAACGATTTTGCTTTGATCCTAATAGGTAATCCTGAAAAAGAAGGATATAAAGAAGTTGAGATTTCAAATCCATCATTAGTAGTTATATGCGGTAAACATGCAAATGAAATCTTCTCATGTGTAAAACATGAGAATAAAGTTTTATGTGAAAATCTAAATTTAGCAGTCAAAGAGATTGAAAAAGCTAATATTAAAAATATTCTCTTTTCCCCAGGGTATCCCAGTGGCGATGACTATATTAATTTTGAAGAAAGGGGGAAGGCATTCAATAAACTAATAGAGGAAAATAGTGGAACTTAAAAGCAATAATTTTCAAATTCTTTTTACTTTTGTCCTCTTACTAATCTTTGGAGAGATTATGGTCCTCTCCTCGAGTATGGTCAGGGCTGAATCAATTTATGATAATCCTTTTTTCTTTGCATCAAGACAAGCCATTTTTATTTCGATTGGCTTTATTATTTTTTGTTTTTTTCTTCTTATTCCATCAGATTTTTTAAGAAAATTTGACTGGTTATTATTAATACTATCTCTTATCTTGCTAGTCGCATTATTTTTTCCGGGAGTTGGTACTGAGGTCAACGGAAGCATGAGATGGATAAGGTTTGGACCAATCAATATCCAGCCATCTGAAGTTGCCAAGTTCTGTATGCTTATTTATATTTCTGGATATTGCGTAAGGAGGCTTGAAGAAATATCATCAACATCTGGTTTTTTAAGACCTCTTTTCGTTTTAACCCTTTTTGCTTCTCTAATATTAATTCAACCAGATTATGGATCTACGGCCATACTTTGCTTAATCGTAATGGTTTTACTTTTCTTTGCTGGCATTTCTTTTTACCAATTTTTAATTTTAATAACGCTCTTTTTAATACTAGGAGCAATTGCAATATTTTTAGAACCATACAGACTGATAAGATTATTAAGTTTTATTGATCCTTTTGAGGATATTCAAGATAGTGGTTGGCAGCTAGCTCAATCCTTAATAAGTTTAGGTCAGGGAGGATGGTTTGGATTGGGATTAGGAAATAGCATTCAAAAGAATCTTTTTTTACCCGAGGCACATACAGATTTTATCTTTGCAATATTAGTTGAGGAACTAGGAATAATAGGAGGTGTATGCCTAATTTTGATTTATGTATTCTTATTAAGTAGCATTTTTAAAGTTTCTTTTGAATCATTTAATAAAATTAGACCATTCCAGGGTTACCTTTGTTTTGGAATAGGATTTTTAATATCACTTCAAGTAATCTTAAATATAGGAGTTAACATTGGACTGCTTCCTACAAAGGGACTAACTCTTCCGTTCATTAGTTACGGAGGTACTAGTTTACTTGTAATGATGAGCCTAATAGCTATAGTTGTAAGAATTAATAACGAAAATAAGTTCTATAAATGAAAAATATAATCATTTGCGCTGCTAAAACAGGCGGACATATTTTTCCAGCACTTGGTTTTGCTAAGGAGGCTCTTAAAAATGATTATAAAATTACTTTCTTAGGCACCAATACTGATCTTGAAAAAAAGATTTTTCAGCAAAATGAGAATATAGATTTTATAAAATTTGAATTGGATGGCTTCAGGGGAAAAAGCATCACTCAAAAATTAATCTTTTTAATTAAGTTACCTCTGATTTTTTTTCAAGTCATATCAATTATTATTTCAAGAAAAATATCTTCAGTGGTTTGTTTTGGTGGATTTATAACAGTCCCAGTAGGTTTTGCCAGTATCATTAGCTTAAGGAAACTATATTTGCATGAGCAGAACTCAGTTGTAGGATCTTCAAATAGACTTCTTTCATTATTTGCAGAAAAGATGTTCACCGCATTTCCAATTAGGAAAAACAAAAAATACTTTTTTATTGGAAATCCATCATATATACAAAATAAAAAAGCTATAGATATTGATCAAAATGATAATTTAAATATTTTAGTTACAGGCGGGAGCCAAGGAGCGGATTTTATTAATAAAAATATTCCCACTACTCTAAATACTTTAAATACAAAATTAAATGTAATCCATCAATGCGGTTTGGGGAAGATTCAAAATGTTTCAAAATACAATCAAGAAGTTAATGCATCAATCTTAGAATTTATAGATAATTTAGATGAATATATTGAGTGGTGTGACTTTGCTATTTGCAGATGTGGGGCAGGCACTCTTAGTGAGATTTCTCAAAAAAAGAGAGGGATGATCATGATTCCTCTTCCTGAATCAATTGATAATCATCAATACTTTAATGCAGTATTTTATGAGGAAAATAATCAAGGTAAGATTTTTCAAGAAAAAGACTCACTAGATAGTCTCTCTTATCTTCTTAGAAAAACAATTCATGAAAAAATTTATCAGAATTGGAAAAAGAAAGAGCCGCCTATTGATCACTCAAGAGCAGCTTCTTTAATGTTGGGTGAAATTCATAAAGATAATGCAGCAATTTAAGAAAATAAGAAATATTCATTTTATAGGTATTGGTGGGTCTGGAATGATAGGAATTGCAACAATTCTTCACAAGAAAGGATATAACATTTCGGGTTCAGATATCTCCAAAACAAAAGATCTGGATGAGTTAGCAAAGTCAGGCGTTGACGTAACTTACTCGCACAAAAGCAAGAACATAAACAATAAAGACTTAATTGTTTTATCCTCCGCAATTGATTCTTCAAATGTAGAGGTATCTTCTGCAAAAAAGAAAAATATACCAATTATTCCTAGGGCTGAAATGCTTAGTGGTATTTCCAGAGGATACCAAGGAATAGCAGTTGCTGGCAGCCATGGAAAAACAACCACAACAAGCTTAATTGCTCATATCTTTAATCAAGCTTTATTAAGTCCAACTTATGTAATTGGGGGAAAAATACTTAGTTCAGATGGTAACTCACGTCTTGGTGATGGGAATTTTTTCATATTTGAGGCAGATGAAAGTGATAAGTCTTTTTTAAGTTTTTATCCTGATTCCGCTGTTATAACAAATATAGATGATGATCATCTCGAGGCTTATGAGGGCAATATTAACAACTTGAAAAAATCTTTTTTAGATTTTTCAGATAATATTCCTTTTTTTGGATATGTCATTGCTAATTATGATGATAAAAATACCAGGGATATATTAAAAAAAATAAAAAGACGGGTAATCACATTTGGATTAAATAAAAAAAGTGACATTACAGTTAGTGAAATCAATTACTTCTTTGATTATGTTGATTTTAAAATTTATATTAAAGACACAAATAAAAAACATAAATTCAGGTTATCACTCCAGGGGAAATACAATATTTATAATGCTGTTGCTGCTATAGCAGTTGCTATAGAGGAGGGAATTAGTATTCAGACAATCAGGGCTGCATTGAAATCTTTTTCTGGCGTTGAAAGGAGACTAGAGAGATTTAAGCTAATAATTAAAAATAAGCAAGTTACTCATATTGATGATTATGGACATCATCCTAAAGAAATAGAGCAAGTAATAGTTTCTTTAAGAAGGCACTTTAAGAAAAAGAAAGTTCTCATGATTTTTCAACCTCATAGATTTTCAAGAACAAAAATGCTTTTTAAGGATTTTATTTCAACATTAAGCAAAGTTGATAAGGTATTTTTATTACCAATTTATTCTGCAAGTGAAAAAGAAATTAAAGGAGTCTCTTCAAAAAATATGGCACAAAAATTAAATACAATAAATGGAAAAGACTTTTGCAGTCTCGTAAAACATGAAAATGTAAATGATATGGTTGAGCAATGTATAGATAAATATGATGTTGTAATAACTCAAGGAGCAGGAAATGTTTCTATGGTTTCAAAGGGTTTAATCAAGAAATGGAAGATATGAAAGAAGTCTGTGTACTCTATGGAGGTAATTCCTCCGAAAGAGAGGTTTCACTTAAAAGCGGTAAATTTATTCATAAATCTCTAGTAAAGAATGGATATAAATCTTACTTAATCGATTATGCAGATCTGACTGAACTGGAAAAGCTAAAAGATTTTAATCTTGTTTTTATTGCATTGCATGGCGAAGAGGGCGAAAGTGGTATTCTTCAATCCAAAATGGATAAAGCAGGAATAGACTATACCGGCTCTGGATTTGAAGCTTGCAAGAATAGTTGGGACAAAGAAATTTGTAAAAATATATTAAGACAGAACAATCTTCCTACTCCCGATTTTTCTGTGTATAAGACATTTCAAGAAATAATTGAGTCTAAAAATAAAATAGAAGAGCAGTTTCAAGAAGGTGTATTTATAAAACCCTGCAAAGAAGGCTCTAGTATAGATATTATTAAGGTAACAGATTTCTCAAAATCTGATCTAGAGAAGATAAAAGTAGATTTAGTTGACAGAGAAAGAAAATTTTTAGTCGAAAGATTTATTGAGGGTAGGGAGTTTACCGTCGGTTTTTTAAATGACCATATTCTTGAACCCTTAGAAATAATTACTAAAAGAGAATTCTATGATTATGAAGCTAAATATGATGATGATGAAACTCAGATTATTAAAGCTGATTTGGATGAAAATGACTTGGATACTTTAAAAGAAATAGCTAAAAGTTGTTTCAATGTATTTGGGCTTTCAAGATGGGGCAGAGTGGATATTCTGCAAGATCAAAAAGGAAATTTTTTTGTATTAGAACTTAATACTGTTCCAGGTATGACTGATCATAGTCTTTTTCCTTATGCTGCAAGCTTAAAGGGATTTAGTTTTGATGAGCTAGTGAATGAAATTACAAAGTAAGAAAAGAACTTTGTTAGCAAGTTTTTTAATCCTATTCTTAATTCCTTCGCACTCTGCCGAATTTGAAATTAATTTTATTGAAACCTTTGATGAAAATTACATGCTTGAGGTTATACAAGAATTAAAATATGAAAAAAATATTAAAAGAATTAAAACTTTCTTAGATCAAAAGCACTGGATTGAAAGATATGAAATCAAAAGAAACTTTTCCAAACCCTCATCTATAAACATCTATTCAAGAAAACCTATTTTTGTTTGGAACAATGATAGTTTTGTAGACAAAGATTTAGTTATTTTCCCCAAAAATGAGAATTCCTTGTCTAACAAAATTCTTATGATTAATTGTCCAGAGCCATTACTTTATGAGGTTTTTGACTGGATAAAGTATCCGATTGACTTAGCTGAAAACAAACTAATTTCTATAAACTACAACTCAGTCGAGGGATGGATATTCAAATTTGAAGATTTTGAAGCAAAATTGGGTAAAAGTTTAGACAGCTACAAGTTTGAAAATCTTTTAAAAACTATAGAATACTTATACGCAAAAAGAAAAAATGTAAGTATAGTAGACTTAAGAAGTAATGCAGGAATTTCTCTGAAATATGACAAATAATCAATTAAAAAATAAAGATCTTATTGTTGGTTTAGACATTGGTACTTCAAAAGTTGTTTGTTTAGTTGGAAGGTATGACTCATCTGATAATCTAGAAATACTTTCGTTAGGAACATATCCTTCAAGCGGCCTTAAAAAAGGTGTCGTTGTCAATATCGATGCAACAACAGATGCAATAGAGAAAGCTGTTGAACAGGCTCAATCTTTAATAGATGAAAAAATTAGAAATATTTTTGTAGGAATAGCTGGAAATCATGTTAAAAGCCTAAACTCAGAAGGCGTAGTTGGTATAAAAGACAAAGAAGTAAAACAATCTGATGTGGATGCAGTTATAGAATCTGCAAGAGCAGTTGCTGTTCCATCAGATCAGACAATGCTTCATGTTATACCTCAGGAATATACTATTGATGAACAAGACTCAATAAAGGAACCTATCGGCATGACTGGTGTCAGACTGAAATCTAGTGTTCACCTAGTAACATGTGCATCAAATGCTATTTCAAATATTGAGAAATGTATTAGTTCTTGTGATTTGAATGCAAATGCATTTGTGCTTGAGCAACTTGCAAGCTCATATTCAATTCTAACAGAGGATGAAAAAGATTTAGGAGTTTGTATTGTTGATATTGGAGGAGGCACTACAGATATTGCAATTCTTAATTCTGGATCAATTATTTTTACAGGTGTAATACCAATTGCAGGTGATCAAGTAACAAGCGATATTGCCGTTGCTTTAAGAACACCAACATCTCAAGCTGAAGAAATAAAACAAACATATGGATGTGCAGTTGCTGAATTTACAAATGACGAAGACATGATAGAGGTTCAGGGAGTTGGAGGAAGGCCTCCAAGAGAGTTAGCAAGAAGATCACTGGCAGAGATAATAGAGCCTAGATATGTTGAGCTATTTGAGCTAATAAGAGCTGAGATTGAAAGAAATGGATTTGAACATAAGATTCCTGCTGGCATAGTTTTAACTGGCGGAACTTCAAAAATGGAGGGCGTAGTTGAATTAGCAGAATCAATCTTTCAGACAAGTGTTAGATTGGGAGTCCCAGAGAAGTTTTCAGGAATGGAAAATGTTCTGAGAAATCCAATATATGCAACTTCAATAGGTCTATTAGCGTACGGTAATGACAGAATTAAAAACGGACTTGTATCAAACTCAGGAGATAGCTTTGTATCCAAAGCTTGGAGTTGGCTTAAAAATAATTATTGATTAGAAACAAATTTTATATATAATTCACTCACCTTGATTTAGCAAACAAGTGTTAAGTCTTATAACCATAGGGTAAAAATGCAGAATTACGAAATAGCTTTAATAATTAATCCTGATCTTTCAAAGGATATTGATAAGTTTTTTACTAGTTTTGAAAAACTATTATCAGATAATAATTTTTCCATATCTAGGTTAGAAGATGTGGGAAGAAGAAAGCTTGCATACTCAATAGATGACCATAACAAAGGCCACTACCTTTTCTATTATGTAGAAGGTACCCCAGAAAATGTTTCCGAAATTGAAAACAAGATAAAGTTTAACGATATGATAATTAGACATTTATTCGTCAAAATTAATAATGTTCCAGACTTTGAATCTGATCTGAAAGAGGACTCTGCGAAAGAAGAGGATAAACCCAAAAAAGCTCCAAAATCAGCTAACAAAAAAGAAGAAACAAAAAAAGATGATGACAAAAAATCAGATGATGCTAAGGAAACCGCAGACGAAGTGGGCGAAGAGGAAAAAGTAACTGAAGATAAACAAGCTGAGAATGAAAAAGAGGAGACTAAAGATGAGTAATCTCGATTCAAAATTTATAAATTATAAAAACATTGATTTACTTAAGAGGTACATCACCGAAACTGGAAAAATCGTACCTGGAAGAGTTTCTGGAGTAACCTCTTCTCAGCAAAGAAAAATTACAAAAGCAATTAAGGTTGCCAGATATATGGCTCTATTGCCATATACAGATTCACATAACTAAATATGAAAATTATATTGCTAGATAAAATTATTCGCCTTGGTGACATTGGTGATGTTGTTAATGTGAAGTCAGGGTTTGCAAGAAATTATTTAATACCTCAAAAAAAAGCAATGTTTGCTAATGAAGAGAATATAAAAATAGTTGAAGCAAAAAAAGCAGAATTAGCAGCAGAATCTGAAGATCTTAAAGTTCAAGCTCAAGCAGCCGCAGATGCCGTATCCGGAAAAGAAGTAGTAATCAAAGTTGCTGTTTCCGAAGAAGGCTCTATGTATGGCTCGATTGGGACTAGAGAAATAGAAGAAGCATGTCAGTCATCAGATATTCAAATTGATAAGAGCCAAGTTCAACTTCCAGAGGGTCCAATTAAGGAAATAGGCGAGCATTCAGTAACAATATCCTTCCATCAAGAGGTTTCAACCGAAATCATAGTAAAAGTAGAATCAGAGTAGTTGTTTATTTTTGAATATGATGTAAAAATCATAAACCCATGTCAGAAATAACTAACAATTTTAATCAACAAGCAAGAGAGGCAGAGAAAGCCGTCCTAGGTGGACTAATGCTGGAAACTGAAAGATTTGATTCAGTTATCCTCAAAATTACTGATAAAGATTTCCATGGCAAAGATCATCAATTAATTTTTGAAAGCATGGGAGAGCTTATTAATGAGAATAAGCCACTTGATCCACTTACAGTTTCTGAAAAGCTTGATAGTAAGAATCTTCTTAATAAAATTGGAGGTAAAGATTATCTAATATCTTTAGCAACCGAGACCCCAACTGCAGCGAACCTCGAGGCATATGCCGAAATTATCAGGCAAAGGTCTGTAGCAAGACAACTTATGAAAGCAAATTCTGAGATTGCTGAATTAATAAATAACCCTCAAGGAATGGATGGTTTTAGTCTTCTTGATGAAGCTGAAAGAAAAATATTTTCTTTAAATGATGAAGCTAACAGATCTCAGTCAAGCATTCTATCAATGAAGGAATTAATACCAAGATCGATTGATAGACTTCATCAATTGGCTGAAAGCGGCTCTCAACTCCTTGGAAGCTCAACTGGCTTTAAAGCAATAGATAATAAATTGCAGGGACTCCAAGATGGAGATCTAATTGTTGTAGCTGGAAGACCGAGCATGGGAAAAACTGCATTTGCAATGAATATAGCTGAAAATGTTTTAGTAGATAACGATGAAAACACAGGAGCAGTGCTTGTATTTAGTCTTGAGATGCCTGCAGAATCATTGACCACTAGATTACTTTCAGGAATGTCAAGACTTGACCAACAGGATGTTCGATCGGGAAAGCTTGATAATAAACAAGTAACTCAGGTTGTTGAGCAAAGCAAAAGGTTGCGTGAACTCCCTCTATACATTGATGATAGTTCTCTACTTTCACCTATGGAGCTGAGAGCCAGAGCAAGAAGAATAAATAGACAAGAGCCAAATGGGCTTTCACTAATTGTAGTAGATTATTTACAGTTAATGCAGGTTCCAGGGTCTCTCGAAAACCGTGTTAATCAGATTTCTGAGATCTCAAGATCTTTAAAGTCTTTGGCTAAAGAGTTAAATGTTCCTGTCATAGCACTATCTCAGCTAAACAGGGCAGTTGAACAAAGAACAGATAAAAGACCGATGATGGCTGATTTAAGAGATTCAGGAGCAATTGAGCAGGATGCAGATGTTATCTTATTTATTTATAGAGACGAAGTTTACAATGAAGATACTGATCAGGGTAACAAAGCTGAGATAATTATTGGAAAACAAAGAAACGGCCCAATTGGAAAAACTTATCTAACTTTCTTGAAACAGTATGCAAGATTTGAAGACTTTGTTCCTGATGACAGGCTCCCAGAGGAGGGTCTTTACAGTAAGTTTGAATGACAACTCACTCAGCTGAGCTAATTGTTGATTGCTCTAAGATTATTAGCAATATTTCTCATCTAAAATCACTTATAAGGACTGAATCAAAATTTATGTTCATTGTGAAAAGCAATGCATATGGACACAGCTTAAAAGAGATTGTAAAAAATCTTGAAAGCTATGTTGATGCTTTTGGTGTCGTTAGAATGGAAGAAGCTATTTTAGTTAGAAAAGCTACAAGTAAGCCTATTCTTCTTATGCAAGGTATTTATACAGAGAGTGAAATTAAAACAGCTAAAGAAAATAATATACAAGTAGTTATCCATAAAATGAGCCAGTTTGAGTTAATTGGCAAGAATGATAGTGAGCTTGGTCTTTGGATAAAGATAAATACTGGCATGAATAGATTAGGGCTTTCACAAGAAGAATTAAAATTAGTCTATAAAAAGGGGATTATAGGTTCAGATTCTGTGCTTATGACACATATGGCATGTGGAGATGATCCGGATGATCCAATGAATAAGATGCAAATAAATAACTTTGAAAAAGCTTTTGACTTGGTTGAGAGGAAAACAAAAAGAAGTATTTGCAATAGCGCGTGCTTAATAAATTTTCCTGAACTTTCATTTGATTGGGTTAGGTCAGGTATAGCTGCTTATGGTGGAGAATTTAAAAATTTAAACCTTAAAACAGCAATGACATTCAGAGCCCCAATAATTTCGATAAGAAACATAAGAAAAGGAGAAAGAGTTGGATATGGTGGAAGAATGAAAGCATCTGAGGATATGAGAATTGCGATAGTCTATGCCGGGTATGCTGACGGAATCCCGCAGACAACAACAGATGGGACTAAAGTGTTGGTAAATGACAGACAGGCCAAGATTTTTGGGAGAGTGAGTATGGATTTAGTATCAATAGATATCACAAATCTCCCTCAAGTCTCTGAAAATGATCTTGTTTCATTCTGGTCTGAAGAACTTCCAATCAATGAATTTTCAAACAATAATGGATTGATTTCATATGAGCTTATGACTAGAATCAGTAGCAGAGTAAAAGTAAAAGTAATTTAAATGAAAATTAATTATCTTAATAATACACCCAGAAAGGTAATCGACTCAGACGACTTGCCTGACTATATGTCAGCGAATGATGTTACCGATGTTGTTGAAATTTTTAATACGCCTTTAACGGGATCATATAATTGGGACTATACAATTCAAGATAATAGAATAAAAAAGCTTTACGAGTTAGGGAAAGAGCTTAACTGGAATTCTAATATGGATATTAACTGGGATAGACCCGTGGTTCATTTAGATGAACCACCACCAATCTTTTGGGATGATTATGAGCCTTATATAAAGATGTCAGACAAAGAAAAATTGAGATTTCTTAGACATAGACAGGCATGGAGCATGAGTCAGTTCCTGCATGGTGAGCAGGGAGCTTTACTTGTGGCATCCCAGCTAACTAGCTGTGCACCAACTTATAATGCAAAGCTTTATGCAGCTTCACAAACTTTTGATGAAGCTAGACATGTGGAAAGCTTTAATAGATATGTTCAATCGAGAATGGAGCTCATGTATCCAATAGGCAATGCTCTTAAATCAATTTTAGATAAGATCCTTACAGATCCAAGATGGGATCTTAAGTTCATTGGGATGCAATTAATTATTGAAGGACTGGCACTTGCAGCTTTTAGAACCTCAAGGGACTTAACACCAGATCCTGTTTTAAAAGATATGCTTGATTTAATAATCCGAGATGAAGCAAGACATGTTACTTTTGGCATTAATTATTTAGAAGAGTTTGTAACAACTTTATCCGAAAAAGAGATTGAAGAAAGAGCTCAGTTTGCCTATGAGGCATGCTACTTAAGTAAAGAAAGACTTGTTTCCATAGAAGTCTATGAACACTTTGGTTGGAACGTTGAAGATGCTAGACAATTTCAGCTAAGTTCTGAAATAATGCAAACATTCCAAAAACTTCTGTTTCAAAGGGTTATGCCAAATCTTAAGAGAATTGGACTACTAACTGATTCAATTAGACCAAAATTCGAGAAACTCGGTATTCTTGAGTATGAAGATGATGCAAGTGATGCTGATATTGATTGGGCTGATCTATCAAGACCATTATTCAAAGAAACTGCAGAGTTAGCACCATAAAACATTTATATAATCTTTAATATCTGTTATTCTGTTATCCCATCATGATTATCTTTAATGATGGCGAAAACTAAGTATATTTTTATCACTGGCGGAGTTGTTTCCTCTCTTGGAAAGGGTATTGCTGCTGCCTCAATTGGAGCTCTTCTTGAGGCTCGTGGACTTAAGGTTTCCCTATTAAAATTAGATCCTTATATCAATGTTGATCCTGGGACTATGAGTCCATTTCAGCATGGAGAAGTATTTGTCACTAATGATGGAACAGAAACGGACCTTGACTTGGGACACTATGAACGTTTTGTTAGGTTTGAGGCTTCTAAAAAGAATAATTTTACAGCAGGTATAGTTTATGAATCTGTTATCAAGAACGAAAGAAAAGGTAAATATCTTGGCGGTACTGTTCAAGTTATCCCACACATAACCGATGAAATTAAAAGAAGGATTAAGGCAGGAGCAGTCGGAAGTGATGTTGCTATAGTAGAAATTGGTGGAACTATTGGTGATATAGAAAGTCAGCCATTTGTTGAAGCTATTAGACAAATGTCTTTAGATCTTCCTTCAAAATCAACATCATTTGTTCATTTGACTTTAGTTCCTTTCATTAATGTTTCAGGCGAGCTAAAAACTAAACCTACTCAACATTCTGTTAAAGAGCTGAGGTCGCTGGGCATTGGTCCTAACTGTCTTATTTGTAGATCTGAAACAGAGCTTCCTAAAGATGAAAAAAAGAAAATAGCACTATTTTGCTCAGTTGACATGTCTAATGTTATATCTATGCACGACGTAGATACCGTTTACTCAATACCTTTGTTACTTCATAAACAGAAGGTAGATGAAATAGTTTTAAAAGACTTGGGCCTCAAGACCAAAAAACCAAATCTTAATGATTGGAAAAAAGTAGTTAGAGCTAAATTAAATCCTAAAAAATCTGTTGAAGTTGCAATGGTTGGGAAATATACGGAGTTAAAAGACTCTTATAAATCTCTCAATGAAGCGCTGGATCATGCAGGCATAAAAAATAATGCAAAAGTAAATATTACTTTTGTAGAGGCAGAAAAATTAACCAAAAGAAATGTAAAAACCAAGCTTAAATTTGCGGATGCTGTATTAGTGCCTGGCGGATTTGGTAGTAGGGGTATTGAGGGAATGATCATAGCCTGCGAATATGCAAGACTAAAAAATATACCTTATTTTGGAATATGTCTTGGAATGCAAATTGCTCTTATTGAGTTTGCAAGAAATATGTTAGGCCTCAAAGGAGCTAATAGCACTGAATTTGATTCAAAAACAAATTATCCTGTTGTTGCACTTATTACGGAATGGAAGGATAAAACCGGTAAAACTGAAAGGAGAACAGCTGACTCGGATTTAGGTGGAACAATGAGGCTGGGTGGACAGACCTGCATTTTAAAAAAGGGCTCCAATGTTTTTAGAATGTATAAAAAGAACGAGATTGTTGAAAGGCATAGGCATAGATATGAGGTAAATCCGGAATTTAGAGAAGGATTTAATACTAAAGGAATGAATATAGTTGGTACTTCTGTGGATGATATGCTGGTTGAAATGATCGAGATAAAAAATCATCCCTGGTTTCTAGGTTGTCAGTTTCATCCCGAATTTACTTCAAATCCAAGAGATGGACATCCTATCTTTAACAGCTTCATTTCAAGTACAATAAAGACTAAAAAATGAAAGATATTTCAATAAAAGATTTTCAAATAGGAAATGATCAAGATTTTACCTTAATGGGTGGAATGAATGTTCTTGAATCAGAAGAGACAGCTCTTTTAGTAGCCGAAAAATTTAAAGAAGTTACTGAGAAATTAAAAATAAATTGGATTTTTAAAGCCTCCTTTGATAAAGCAAATAGAAGTTCAATTGAATCCTTTAGAGGTCCAGGTATGGATGAGGGACTCAAAATACTTGAAAAAGTTTCATCAGCATTTGATGTTCCTATAATTACCGATATACATGAACCAAGCCAGGCTAATCCTGTAAGTGAAGTTTGCGAAGTTATTCAAATTCCTGCATTTCTGTGTAGACAAACCGATCTTGTTTCAGCAGCTGCAAAAACAAGTTCAGCTATTCAATTTAAAAAGCCACAATTTCTTTCAGCAGCTGAAATGAAAAATGTTGTTGAAAAATGTAAGTCTGCTGGAAATGAAAAAATTATTTTATGCGAGAGAGGAAATATTTTTGGTTATAACAATCTTGTAGTTGATACTCTTAATTTCCAAATAATGAAAGGATACTCTGTTCCAGTTATGTTTGATGTTACTCATTCACTCCAACTACCCGGAGGATTGGGAAAATCTACTGATGGTAGACGAGAATATCTTTTGCATATGGCAAAAGCTGGAATTTCTCAAAAGATTGCTGGATTGTTTCTTGAAGCTCATCCTAATCCAGATAAAGCCAAATGTGACGGACCATGCGCTCTTAGACTTGATCAGCTTGAATCATTTCTTCTTCAAGTAAAAGAATTAGATAAACTTGTAAAGTCTCAAAAAGATTTAGATCTTAAATAAAATGCCCAAAATTGAAAATCTAACCTCCATTCAAGTTCTGGATTCAAGAGGACTTCCCACAATTTCTACTGAAATATTGTTAGATGATGGGACTAGATCAGTTGCAATGGTACCTAGCGGTGCTTCAACTGGCGAAAAAGAAGCTCTTGAACTTCGAGATGGAGGTCAAGCATTCCTTGGAAAAGGCGTAACAAAAGCCTTAGATAATGTTAATGATCGCATAAAGAATTCTCTTATAGGAGAGAATCCACTTGACCAAGATCATATCGATCAAATCTTAAATAACTTAGATGGTACAAGTGATAAATCTAATCTTGGAGCTAATGCAATTCTTTCTGTATCAATAGCTTCTGCAAAAGCATCATCTAAATCAGAGAATTTAGATTTACATAATTATTTTAACATTTTGCTTGGTAATAAAATGGGCAAAACAATTGATCAAGTTATTCCAATACCCATGTTAAATATTCTTAACGGTGGTGAGCATGCCGACAACAATATCGATATACAAGAATTTATGATTATTCCAAAAGGAGCTGTTAATTTTTCGCAAGCCATGCAGTGGTCTTCTGAGATATATTGGAATCTTAAATCTATTCTTAAAGAAAAAGGCCTATCAACTGCAGTAGGTGATGAAGGTGGGTTTGCTCCAAATCTCAACACAAATAGAGAAGCTCTTGAGCTAATAGCAAGGGCGGTAGATAAAACTGATCTTAAGTTAGGTTCAGATATCTGTATATCCTTGGATTGTGCTGCAAGTGAATTTTATGAAAATGGCACTTATCATCTTAAGGGTGAAGATAGAGAGCTTACTAGTTCAGAATTTGCTGAATATTTAGAGGGTTTGGCAAATGATTTCCCAATAATATCTATTGAAGATGGGATGGATGAAAATGATCTAGAGGGATGGAAACTGCTTACTAAACAAATTGGAGGGAAATGTCAGCTTGTTGGAGATGATCTTTTTGTTACAAATCCTGAAGTCCTCAAAAAAGGAATAAGTGATGAGATTGCTAATTCAGTTTTAATAAAATATAACCAAATTGGAACAATATCAGAAACACTTGAAACGATTTCTATTGCCTTAAATAACGACTATCAAAATATTATTTCGCACAGATCTGGAGAGACCGAGGACTCATCAATTTCTGATCTTGCAGTTGGAACAGGAGCCGGTCAAATTAAAACGGGAGCACCATGTAGATCTGAAAGGGTTGCAAAATATAATAGGCTTTATTGGATTGATAAGAAAAATACCTTTTCATATGGCTGATGATGAGATTAGCGCCTTTAATTATTATTTTATTTTTCCTTCTTATTGCAGCTCTTTTGTATTCATTATTTTTCAGTGAAAGCGGTATTAATGAGAGAAATATGATTGTTGAGAGCAACAAAGAGTTGCTAGAAGAAAATCAAAGACTAATGGATGAAAATAAAAAGTTATCTGAAAGTATTAAACAAGCTCAAGAAAACCCAAATATGCATATTGAAAACATTGCTCGTGAAAAATTTAACCTCACCATGCCTGATGAAGAGTTCATAGTTTTTGAAGAAGAGGATGAAAATGAATAACAACCTTTTGGTAATTATCCCATGTGCTGGAATAGGTAATAGATTTTCGTCACAAATTGAAAAACAGCATGCTAGTTTGGGAGATTTATCAGTTATTGAGACAACTTTAGATACTTTTATGATGTTTAAGCCTGCTTCAAAGATTGTGGTTGTTGTAAAAGATCCAGAAAGTTTCCAAAAAAAAATAAGTATCAAACTAGATGAAAGATTCTCAATTGTAAGTGGAGGAAATTCTAGGTCAGAATCTGTACTAAACGGAATTAGAAATGAAAATATTGAAAAATATGACTATGTAATGACTCATGATGGAGTGAGACCATATATTGACCTTGATTCTTTAGAAAAGATATATGCATCTATGTTGGAATCTGATTATGATTGTATTTTTTATGGGATAAAGCCAAAAGATTCAATTAAAAGATTAGAGGGAGGATCTTGTAAGGTTGAAGAAAGAGATAATTTTATTTTAGTTCAAACACCTCAAATCTGTGAATCTAAGAAATTAAAGAACGCTCTTGAAGTACTAACTTCGAAAAATATTTATCCTACTGATGAGAGCTCAGCAATGGAGAACTCTGGATACAGTGTAAATTTTATTGAGGGGTCGCCAAAAAATATAAAAATTACTTTTCAAGAGGATTTAGTAAAAGAGGATATTCTTATTGGGAATGGGTTTGATTTACACAGATTTTGTGAGGGAAATTCAATAGTCTTTGGTGGAGTAAAATTTCCATTCGAATTCGGAATTGAAGCAATATCCGATGGTGATGTAATTTTACATTCTTTAGCTGACTCAATTTTAGGTGCATTATCTGAAGGCGATATTGGAACTGCTTTTCCAGAAGATGACCCAAATAGTAAAGATTTAGATAGTCGAGAAATAATTACACACTGTTTGGGTTTGATGAAAAAGAGGGGATATCATCTAAATAATATAGATATCACAGTTATATCTGAGATCCCAAAAATTAGTCCAATTAGGAATCAGATCATAAAATCTTTATCTGAAATTTTTTCAATTGATTCAAGTAAAATAGGTTTGAAAGGCTCAACTATGGAAAAAATTGGAACAATTGGAAAAGAGCAGGCTCTTGCAGTAATGACATCTGTAACACTAAAGAGATAAAAATGAATATTCTTCTTACAAATGATGATGGTTTTGATGCTGATGGAATTAAGGCCATTAGAACTGCATTAGAAAAGAGTCATAATGTCTATGTTGTAGCTCCAGAAAAAAACTGCAGTGGACTTAGTGCATCTATCTCATACATGAAAGAAATTGAAATCAAGAAGGAATCAGAAAGACTTTACATTGTTAAAGGAACTCCAGCTGATTGCGCATATATTGGCTTATTAAATCTTCTAAATGATGAAATAGATGTGCTTGTATCAGGCATCAATCTTGGAGCAAATATTGGGAATGATGTTTTGTATTCTGGGACTGTAGGAGCTGCGCTTGGAGGAAGAAAGCTGAAGTATCCGCCAATTGCAATTTCTTCATGTGAGTACAAGCCTAAATCTCTTGAGTTTATAGCAAATAAGTCATGTGAATTAGTTGAACTAATAACTTCTTTTGAAAAACAGGAAATTTTAAATAAAGTTGTAAATATAAACTTTCCTGATATTGATGAAAAATCTTACAAGGGCATTAAAGTGGTTCCAATTGCTAAAAGAGATGTTCCACCAACTCCTGATATTCTAAAAAATAATTCTGACATTCAATCATTTAGGTATGCGGCATCTGGAGCGCCAATAAAGGAAGATTTTCTTACCGATGCGGAGGCTGTGAAACTTGGTTATGTATCTATATCAATTTTAGATTATGAATTACTAGATCCTAATTTTAATAGTCTTGAGTTTGAGAACTTCATAAATGAATAACCCTAAAGCAATATATGAAAGACCGCTTGAAGAGATGATTGGAAAATTGCTTGAAATGGGCATCAAAGACTTTAGTGTTTTGGATGCAATGAGAAGGGTGCCTAGACATATTTTTATTGATGAAGCCTTAAGGTCCAGAGCTTATGAAAATATGTCTTTACCTATTGGCTACAAACAAACCATATCGCAGCCATATATTGTTGCAAAAATGACAGAACTATTGGTTCGAAATTCAGCAAAACAAAATGAGAAATTTGAAAAGATTCTTGAGATAGGGTCTGGTTGTGGATACCAATCTGCTGTTCTTTCTTACTTTGCTGACGAGGTGCATTCCGTGGAAAGAATTAAACAATTAGTTAGCAAGGCTCGTGAGAATCTATCAGATCTAAGAATTCATAATGTCCTAATTAAAAATAGAGATGGCTTTGAAGGTTGGGATGAAGAAATTAAATATGATGGCATTCTTTGTGCAGCAGCACCCCCAGAAATACCCAAAAGCCTTTTAGCTTTTTTAAAGGTTGGATGTTGTCTTGTTCTTCCAGTGGGTGGAAGCAAATCTCAGAAATTAAAAATAGTTACTAAAACTAAAAAGGGTTTTGATGAACAAGAATGCGAAAACGTTTCGTTTGTTCCAATGCTAGGTGGTACTTCAAAATGAGTATTAAACTCAGATTTCTTTTGGCTGGTTTTTGTATAGGTCTTGCCGAGTTGCTCCCAGGGATTTCAGGGGCAACAGTAGCCCTGATGTTTGGCATATATAAAAAACTTATTGAATGTATTTCCAAACTAAAAGATCTAGATCTTCTTGTTCCATTGTTGCTTGGAATGGCTGTAAGTGTTTTTGGTTTTTCAAAACTGATAAATTTTTTATTTTTAAATTACACCAACTTATTCGAGTTTTTTATTGGAATTCTTATGATTTTCTATGGTGCTTATTTATTCTTAAGCAATATTCAGAAATCTAAAAGAAAAGAACTATTTTTCTTTTCTTTATTGTTTGTTATTTCAGTAGCTATTGGAGTCGCAATTGGAAATTTATCTGGTTTGGATGCATCTGTTGGCACCTTTCCTTTAGTTATATATGGATTTATTGCGTTTTCTTTTCTTTTGATACCAGGGATATCCGGGAGCGCTTTTCTGCTAGCAATAGGGATTTATCCATTAATTATTGGATCAGTAGCAGACCTAAACTTATTAGTACTTCTTCCTTTTGCGACAGGAATGCTTTTTTCATTAATTACTATGCCAAAATTAATAGAAAAGCTTCTATCTAAATTTGATAAGAATATCTATATGATTTTCGCAGGTTTTATTCTTGGTGCTGGCTCTTCAATAATTTAAAAATCAAGAAGGTGTTTTTTTTCTTTAATGTTTTTCCATTCATCGGCATTAGGTAGAGGTTCTTTTGCCTCCGAAATATTTGGATAAACATCAGCTAATTTTGCATTTATTTCTATAAAATCTATTTGATCTTCTGGTAGTTCATCTTCCGATAAGATTGCATCAATAGGGCACTCTGGCTCACACAAAGCACAGTCAATACATTCATCCGGATGTATGACAAGAAATTCTGGTCCCTCGTAAAAGCAATCAACAGGACAAACTTCTACACAATCAGTGTATTTACACTTTATACAAGCTTCAGTAACTACAAATGCCATGATTACTTATTAGATAGGGTGATTCTAGCTAACAACAATGAAAAATTGTATATAAAGTCTTTAAATTTTTACATTTTTCTAATATACTGTACAAATATACAGTAGGAGTTAATTATGGCAGAAGATAAATCAAAGCAACTTAACGAGACTTTAAGTCAGATTGAAAAACAATTTGGTAAGGGAACTGTGATGAGAATGGGCGATAGAGAAGTTGTCGATATTCCCTCTATCTCTACTGGATCTTTGGGATTAGATATCGCTCTTGGAATTGGGGGAGTTCCACAAGGTCGAGTTATTGAGATTTTCGGACCTGAATCATCTGGAAAAACAACACTTACTTTGCAAGTGATTGCAGAATGCCAAAAGGCAGGTGGGACAGCAGCTTTTATTGATGCAGAACATGCTTTAGACCCGCTTTATGCAAAAAAACTCGGAGTTAATGTTGATGAGCTTCTGCTCTCACAACCAGATACTGGCGAACAAGCTCTTGAAGTAGCTGATATGCTTGTTAAATCCAATAGTGTAGATCTGTTGGTGGTCGATTCAGTTGCAGCTTTAACGCCAAGAGCAGAAATTGAGGGCGAAATGGGAGATCATCATGTTGGACTTCAAGCCAGACTAATGTCACAAGCTTTACGGAAAATTACTGGAAACATTCAAAGATCAAATGCCACTGTAATCTTTATCAATCAAATAAGGATGAAAATAGGAGTTATGTTTGGTAATCCTGAAACTACCACAGGAGGTAATGCTCTTAAATTCTACTCGTCAGTCAGATTAGATATACGAAGAATTGGTGCAGTAAAAGAAGGAGAAGAAGTCATAGGTAATGAGACGAGAGTAAAAGTTGTAAAAAATAAAGTCTCTCCACCATTTACAAAAGCAGAGTTCCAAATCTTATATGGAAAGGGAATTAATGTTGAAGGAGAAATTATCGACTTTGGACAAAAACTAGGTCTCATTGAGAAAGCAGGTTCTTGGTATAGCTACAATGATGAAAAAATTGGTCAGGGCAAAACTAATGCAAGCAATTTTTTAAGGGAAAATAAAAAAATACGAAATGCTCTCGTAAAACAAATAAAAGCAGCCCACATCAAATCAAAATCAAAGAAAAAATAATTTAATACATTTGCCTGAAAAATGATTGAGTATTAGAATTTACTCAGTCATTTTTTTTTTGGAGTTTTTATGGCAGAAAAAGCATTTATTGTAGAGGCAGTTAGGACTGCTGGTGGAAAAAGAGATGGAAGATTAAGTTTATGGCATCCTGCAGATTTAGGGGCAAAAGTACTTGATGAGATAGTCTCTAGACTGGATATGGATCCTGAGCTAGTAGATGATGTAATCTTTGGTTGTGTTGATCAAGTTGGAGCCCAGTCAGGAAATATTGCAAGGAATGCAGTTCTTTCTTCCTCTTTTCCTGAGTCTGTTCCTGGTACTTCTGTGGATAGACAATGCGGTTCTTCGCAACAAGCAATTCATTTTGCTATTCAAGCAGTAATGTCTGGTACACAGGATATCGTCATAGGTGGTGGTGTTGAAGTTATGTCAATGGTTCCAATTGGAGCCGCAGTAAAAGACGGTTTTGATGCAGGTCATGGACTCCCATTTGATTCAGAGGGAATGAAACATAGATATCCGGGGATATTCTTTTCACAATTTACTGGTGCTGAACTTGTTGCAGATAAATGGAATCTTTCAAGAGAAGATCTTGATCAATTTGCCCTAGAAAGTCATCAAAAAGCAGCTAATGCAACAGAATCTAATTTTTTTGATCGTGAAATTCTTCCCGTTAAAGGCAAGAATGCTGAAGGCATTGAAGATATGGTAATCGCTGATGAGGGAATAAGATTTGATGCAAGCTTTGATAAATTGGCTGGCTTGAAGACTGTTACCGAAGGCGGGGTTATAACCGCTGGAAATGCAAGCCAAATAACTGATGGAGCTGCAGCAGTTTTAGTTTGTAATGAATCAGGCCTCAAGAAAATTCAAGCAAACCCAAGAGCAGAAATAGTATCAATCTCTGTCGTAGGAGATGACCCAGTATTTATGCTGACTGGTCCAATTCCTGCTTCAAAAAAAGCATTAGAAGCTGCAAATTTATCAATAGATGATATAGATCTTTATGAGGTCAATGAAGCATTTGCTCCTGTTCCTCTTGCATGGGCAGCTGAGCTACATGCTGATAAGGAAAAGCTTAATGTAAATGGGGGCGCAATGGCTTTAGGTCATCCCCTAGGAGCTACGGGTGCAAAACTAATGACTACACTTCTTCATGAAATGGAGAGAAGAGAGTCAAAATATGGTCTCCAAGCAATTTGTGAAGGTGGCGGAACTGCAAATGCGACCATAATAAAAAGAGTAAGTTAAAGAAATCCTAAGTAGATACTCTTAAATTGTTATGCAATCAGGCCTTAAGAATTCTTATGCCCAGGATTTGCCTGAGTTATCAAAGAAGTGTATTCCTTCCGGGTTCCAGAATTCTGAAATAATTCTTAAAAATTATGAACTTGGAGAAGAGCTTGGTTTTAGTAAAAAGTTCTTAGACTCTGATAAATGTCTGAATGTTTTCAGTGGTAATGCATTACTTAGAGATTCAATACCTATTGCTCAAGCATACTCCGGACATCAATTTGGACAATTTAATCCAAATCTTGGTGATGGAAGAGCTATCTTGCTTGGAGAGATTAACAATCTAGATATTCAATTAAAAGGTATTGGACAAACGCCTTTTTCTAGAAGGGGAGACGGAAAATCTGCTCTTAGTCCTGTATTAAGAGAATACATAATAAGCGAATTCATGAATGCAGCTGGGATTCCAACAACTCGAGCACTACTTGCTTTAAAAACTAATGAAAGTGTTACTAGAGACACTGAGCTTCCTGGAGGTATTCTTGCAAGAGTTGCTAATAGTCATATAAGAATAGGTACATTCGAGTTTGCTGCTATGCAAGGCACTCATATATTAAAAAAGTTAGCGGATTATTCTATTCTTAGACATTACCCTGAATTAAAAAATACCAATGAAAGATATATAAAGTTTTTTGCTGCTGTATGTGAAAGTCAGACAAGATTAGTTTCTAAGTGGATGAATATTGGCTTTATTCATGGCGTTATGAATACAGATAATATGACTGTTTCTGGAGAAACGATTGACTATGGACCATGCGCTTTTATGGATTATTATGATCCAAAGACAGTTTTTAGCTCAATAGATGTTGCAGGAAGGTATTGTTACGGAAATCAACCTGCAATTCTTGTTTGGAATCTTTCTAAATTAGCTGAAGCTCTCATCCCCCTCATTGATGATAATGAGCAAAAATCAATTGAAAAATTAACTGAAGTTCTTCAAGTAGTAATGCCTTCCTTCGAAAAGTACTTTTACTCGGAAATGGGAGAAAAGCTAGGTATTGATTCGATAAATCAAAACAATATAAACCTTGTAAAAGATTATCTTAAAATATTAGATTCAAATTCAATTGATTTCACTCTGTCATTTAGAGACTTTTCAAAAATCCTCAACAAGACAAAGAGTATAAAGGATTCAGTTTTTAAAAATTCAGGTGATTTCAAGAAGTGGACTGAAGATTGGATGATAAAAATTATCACAGAAAAGACGAATATTAAAGATATTACAAAGAAAATGGATTTAACTAATCCATGTTATATCCCAAGGAATCATATTATTGAGGACGCACTTGAAAATGCTGTAAATGGCGACATGAAACTTATCAATGAAATTCTTGAGCTATATAAAAATCCCTTTGATGAGAATAAATATACTGAAACTTTTAAGAAGCCCTCTGAAACAAATACACCATTTGTAACATTTTGTGGCACTTAAGAGTATTAGTTTAGTTTTTTATTCTTAGTGTTCCAGCAAAATCAAGTTTACCTATTTCAAGACCTTTAACTCTGAACAGATCATATAATGTTGTAACATGAAAATAGAAATTAGGAAGTGAGAAAGAAAGAATAAAGTCCTCTGCTGTAAAGGCCCATTCTATTTGCCCCATTCTAAACATTACTTCTTTCCCTGAAAGAGAGTTTATATCTTCATCAGAAAAAAGATTTAATTTTTCCTCAGCATTTTCAAGCATATCAATAAGATCATTGAAACTTAAATTCTCTGGCATTTTTGGAGGAGCGAATTCACCTGTTTTTAGTGCATCTATAGCACCTAAAGAATGATGTACGACACTGAAAACTTGGAAAGTTAATGGGGCCATGTCCTCTATCAATCTCATTTCAGCGAGATCATTTAAGTTTGCACCTTCATCAGTAAAATATTTTTCAGCTTTCTTCATAATAGCTAAAGATGCAGGAAGAAGTTGTCTGTAAGTTTTAAGCGATGCATCGCTGAGCGAAATACTCATATTTTTCTCCTATTTAAATTATTTCCTCTACTTCATTCAAAGCAGAAGCCACTTTCTCTCCATTCCTGAAGATAATTTCAACCTTGTTATGATCCGTAAAATTTTTACCAAAAACGATCGATACAGGAACACCAATTAACTCAGAATCTTTAATCTTTTTTCCAAAACCATCATCTCGATCATCCAATATTACCTCGAACCCTTTCTGAGTGAGTTCTTTATAAAGTTTTCTGGATGATGCTTCAATATTTTTGTCTTTATCAGCCCTGATTGTAATTATATTTAAATCAAAAGGAGAAATAGATTTTGGCCAAATAATTCCCTTATCATCAAAATTTTGTTCTATTGCAGCCGCGACTATCCTTGAGATACCTATTCCATAACATCCCATGTGCATGTTTTTAGCTTTACCAGAGTCATCTAAAACAGTCGCATTCATATTTTCGCTATACAGCTTGCCCAATTGGAATATATGTCCCACTTCAATACCTTTTGTAATTTCCAGCAATCCATTCCCATCAGGCGATTCTTGTCCAACTAGTGATTTTGAATCTTGACCATTTTCAAGCAAAAGCTCAGCATTAACTGCATAATCAGATTTATCAGATACTGCAAGAGTATCTTCACCATTTTCTGCAAGTACATGAAATTCCTCAGATTTATCTCCACCAATTGCGCCTGAGTCTGCTTTTACTATTTTGAAATCTAGTCCTATTCTCTCAAAAATTTTTGAGTAGGCATTTCTCATTATTTGGTATGTTTCTTCCAAGCTTTCTTCAGAAAGATGAAAGCTGTAAGAATCTTTCATTAAGAATTCTCTACTCCTCATCACTCCATATCTTGGTCTTATTTCATCTCTAAATTTAGTTTGTATTTGATATATATTCAAAGGAAGCTCTTTATAACTTTTGACATTATTTTTAATTAAATCAGTTATTACTTCTTCATGAGTAGGGCCTAGGCAAAAATCTCTATCGTGACGATCTTTAAATCTAAGCAATTCTGGACCAAATTTGTCCCATCTCTTTGATTCATTCCATAAGTCCTTTGGTTGCACCATCGGCATTAGCACTTCATGTGCTCCTGCATTGTTCATCTCTTCTCTAACAATATTTTCAACTTTATTTAAGACCCTTAAACCAAGTGGAAGCCATGTATAAATCCCAGAGGCATTTTTTCTTATCATGCCAGACTTAAGCATGAGGCTATTACTTATAACTTGAGCATCCTCAGAAGCAGTATCTTTTAGTGTAGGAATGAAATAATTTGACCAAAACATATCTATTTTATTTTTGCATATAAAAAATACTTATAGTTTATAATTTTATAGTTTTTTTTAGTTATATGCCCATTTATGAATACAAATGCTCAAATTGTGGGCATCAATTTGAAAAAATACAGAAATTTTCGGATGATCCACTAAAAAAATGTCCAAATTGTGATAAAAATGCTTTAAATAAGTTAATATCCAGCCCATCATTTAGGCTTAAGGGCAGTGGATGGTATGAAACTGACTTTAAAACAGGTAATAAAAAGAACATACTAAATAAAGAAAAAGATACCAAAGACTCCACAAAGTCTAAAAAAAAGAATAAGGATAGCGGAAAGGTAAGCAATGAGAACTGAATACTGTGGGAATGTAACTAAAGAACATTTAGGAAAAGATGTTTCAATATGTGGTTGGGTCCATCGAAGGCGAGACCATGGCGGCGTTATTTTTCTTGATATAAGAGATCTTGAGGGTATTTGTCAGGCAGTTATCGATCCATCCAACGAAGAGGCATTTTCTCTTGCA
>CACJKN010000013.1 GCA_902594005.1 uncultured SAR86 cluster bacterium
TCAGTTGAAAAGAAATTATTAAAAAAAGACATTCAAATAGTTTTTCAAGATCCTTATGGGTCCCTGTCGCCAAGAATGACAGTTGGCGAAATTATAGGAGAAGGCTTGGATATACATTTTGATTTTTCCAATGAAGAGAAGATAGAAAAAATATCAAATGTAATGAAAGATGTTGGATTAGATGATAGCCTCATTTTTAAATATCCACATGAATTTTCAGGCGGCCAAAGACAAAGAATCGCAATTGCTAGATCGATAATCTTAAACCCGAAATTCATGATCCTTGATGAGCCAACTTCAGCACTTGATAGATCTATTCAGATTCAAGTAATAGATGTTTTAAAAAGATTGCAAGACAAGTATAAATTAACATATTTATTTATTAGCCATGATCTTAAAGTAATAAGATCTATGTGTGATCAGATTTTTGTTATGAGTGAGGGAAAGCTAGTAGAGTTTGGTAAGGCTGATGAGGTTTTTGAAAATCCTCAAAAGGAATATACTCAAAAACTTTTAAGAGCAGCACTCAAATATTCATCAAATTAAGATGACAAATAGGAAGTATTCAAAAATATTGCATGATGGCCCTCAGCAGGCAGCATCAAGATCAATGTTGCGTGGCGCAGGATTCAAAGATGAGGATTTTGAAAAATCTATTGTTGGAATTGCTTCACTTGGGGCAAGTGTAACTCCATGTAATATGCACCTAAACTCCCTTGCAGAAATTGTTGAAGAGTCAGTCAATAATTCAGGATGTAAGGCTGTAACATTTAACACAATTACTGTCTCTGATGGAATTTCTATGGGTACGGAGGGCATGAAATATTCCCTCGTTTCAAGAGAAGTCATAGCTGACTCTATAGAAACTGTTGTAGGTTGTTTGGGCTATGATGGAGTAGTAGGTATTGGGGGCTGCGATAAAAATATGCCAGGTGTAATTATTGGTTTGGCCAGACTTAATAGACCATCTTTATTTATTTATGGCGGCTCTATTAGACCAAGTGAGCAGAATACTGATTATGTGACAGTTTGTGAAAAAACTGGAGAGTTCTCAAAAGGCTCAATCTCTGAAGAGGAATTAATCTCTGTTGAAAAGGTTTCAGTTGTGGGGCCTGGGTCATGCGGAGGTATGTATACGGCCAATACGATGGCTTCTGCAATTGAGGCTCTTGGAATGTCTCTTCCTGGAAGCAGCAGTCAGGATGCAGTTTCTGATGATAAAAAGAATGATTGTATAAATACAGGGAGCGCAATTGAGAATCTTCTTGAAAAAGATATTAAACCCTCTGACATTATGACTAAGGAGGCATTCGAAAATGCAATCACGGTAGTTATTGCACTTGGAGGATCAACGAATGCAGTACTTCATCTTATTGCGATGGCGCATGCTATAAATATTGATTTAGATTTAGATGACTTTACAAGAATAGGTAAAAGAGTTCCTGTTGTAGCTGATATAAAACCATTTGGTGAAAATTATATGTCCTCACTAAATGAAGTTGGTGGCATTCAGCCACTAATGAAAATGTTACTTGATGCAGACTTACTTCATGGCGACTGCTTAACTGTTTCAGGAAAAACTATTTCAGAAAATCTTTCAGAAGTTGATCCATATCCGGATAATCAGACAATTATTAGAGAAATATCTAATCCTATTAAAAGTAGTAGTCATTTGCGTATTCTTTATGGCAATTTGGCTCCTGAAGGAGCAGTAGCTAAGATTACAGGAAATGAAGGGCTAAAATTCACTGGCACGGCTAAAGTATTTGACTCTGAAGAAGACGGAAATGAGGCAATTCAAAATAACCTAATTAATGAAGGAGATGTGGTTGTTATAAGATATGAGGGACCAAAAGGAGGCCCTGGCATGAGAGAAATGCTAAAACCTACCTCTGCAATAATGGGACAGGGCTTAGGCGATAAGGTCGCATTTATTACTGATGGAAGATTTTCTGGTGGAACTCATGGCTTTGTTGTTGGACATATTTCTCCAGAAGCATATGTTGGCGGACCCATCGGAGTTATTGAAAATGGAGACAAAATAACAATTGATGCTGAGACAAACTCAATTTCTATCGATATATCTGATGAGGAACTCCAAAAAAGATTAGATAACTTTAAACCAAATAAAGAGCTTCCTAAAAAAGGCGTCTTATCAAAATACTCAAAAAGTGTACAATCTGCATCCCTAGGAGCTATTACTGATTAATTTATGATTTCAAGGAAATATCCATCAACTAGATTGCGAAGATTAAGGCAGTCAGAATCCATAATTGATTTGACCAGCGAATGCGCGGTGACTAAAAATGATCTGATCCAACCTGTATTTGTAAAAGAAGGTTTAAGTGATAAAGAGCCTATAGAATCAATGCCTGGTATCTTTAGATTTGGCGAAGACTCTGTTTTAAAAGAGATTGAAGAAATTAACCAACTAGGAATAAAAGCAATAGCTATATTTCCTGTTATAGATCCTTCAAAAAAAGACTCTAAAGGTACTGAAGCTACAAAAAGAGATAATTTTATTTCAAGAGTATTAGGTTCTATAAAATCTAAATTTCCTGAGATGTTAGTCATTGCTGATGTTGCCTTAGATCCTTACACAGATCACGGTCATGATGGGATTTTGGAGAATGATGAGATCTTAAATGATCAAACACTAGAGGTTCTCGCAGAGCAATCTCTTGTTCTAGCAGAAGCTGGTGCAGATATTATTGCTCCTTCAGACATGATGGATGGTCGCATCGGAGTTATTAGAAAAAAATTAGATGAAAATAACTTTGAAGAAAAAATAATTTTGTCATATGCAGCAAAATATAATTCAAAATTCTATGGGCCCTTCAGAGATGCTGTTAATTCTAAAAATAATCTAGGTACTTCTGATAAATCTTCTTATCAGATGAATCCTGCCAATTCACTTGAAGCCCTTAACGAGGTTGCTATGGATATTGAAGAGGGCGCTGATATCGTAATGGTAAAACCAGGCATGCCTTATTTAGATATTATTTCTAAGATTAAAGAAGAATTTAAGGTTCCAACTTTTGCATACCAAGTTAGCGGAGAGTATGCAATGATAATGGAATCAGTTAATAAAGGATGGCTTGATAAAGGTGCTATAATAGAATCTTTAACAAGCTTCAAAAGAGCTGGTGCAGATGCAGTTCTTACATATTTCGCTAAAGATTTAATAAAGGAATTTAATTTATGAGTAATGTAAAAGAAGTAACAACAGAAACATTTGAAAAAGAAGTTTTAAGTTCAGATGTTCCAGTATTAGTAGATTTTTGGGCTGAATGGTGTGGTCCATGCAAGCAACTGGCTCCAAGAGTAGAAGAGGCAGCGCAACAATATAGCGAGCAAATAAAGGTTTGCAAAGTTGATATTGAAGAGCATAGAGATCTTGCTGTTCAATATGGCATTAGATCTATTCCTTCCTTAATAATTTTTAAATCAGGTGAAGTTTCTGGAGTCCAAGTAGGAGCTCTAACACAAGAACAATTAGGAGAATTTATAGATACAGAAATATAGGTTTTTTTGCAAAATACTAAAAAAACTTATATTATCAACCCTTCTTAGATATCTTTTTGATATCAATTCAAATTTTCAGAGGAATTTTCGATACAACTAATGAACTTAAGTGAAGTAAAAACTAAAACGATTACCGAGCTTGTTGAGATAGCTGAAAAGCTAGGCTTAGAAGATGTAGGCAGACTCAAAAAGCAAGATATCATTTTTCAAATTTTAAAAAAGCAAGCAGATGATGGCATTGATATATTTGGTGGCGGGGTCCTAGAAATCTTAAACGATGGTTTTGGCTTTTTAAGGTCAGCAGAAGGCTCATATTGTGCTGGACCTGATGATATTTACATCTCACCTAGTCAAATAAGAAAGTTCAGTCTTCGAAAGGGAGATGAGATTCAGGGGAAAATAAGACCTCCTAAGGATAAAGAAAAATATACTGCTCTCGTTCAGGTTGAAACAATTAATGGCGAGACTCCTGAAAACGCCAAAAAGAAAATACTATTTGAAAATCTAACTCCATTATTTCCTAATGAAAGATTAGTTCTTGAGCAAGGTAGTGGTTCTAATGAAGATTTATCTGCAAGAATAATAGATTTAATAGCTCCTGTTGGTAAAGGACAGAGAGGTTTAATAGTTTCACCTCCAAAAGCTGGTAAGACACTGATGCTGCAAAGCATTGCGCATTCAATTACTAGCAACAATCCTGAAACCAAGCTGATAGTGCTTTTAATAGATGAAAGACCTGAAGAAGTTACTGAGATGACAAGAACTGTAAGGGGTCAAGTAATTGCAAGTACTTTTGATGAGCCGCCTTCAAGACATGTGCAAGTGGCTGATATGGTTATTGAAAAAGCAAAAAGATTAGTTGAGCATAAGCAGGATGTTGTAATTCTTCTTGATTCTATTACTCGACTTGGAAGAGCTTATAATTCTGTCCAGCCTGCCTCAGGAAAAATTTTGAGTGGTGGTGTTGATTCAAATGCTCTTGAAAGACCAAAAAGATTCTTTGGTGCTGCAAGAAATTTAGAAGAAGGCGGAAGTTTAACAATTTTAGCTACAGCCTTGGTAGATACAGGTTCTAAAATGGATGAAGTTATCTATGAGGAATTTAAAGGCACGGGAAATATGGAAATCCATCTTGAAAGAAAGATTGCTGAAAAGAGGATTTATCCTGCTATCAATGTAAGAAGATCTGGAACAAGAAGAGAAGATCTCCTAACTTCTGAAGAAGAGTTAAGACTCATGTGGGCTGTTAGAAAAGTAACAGATCCTATGGAAGACTCTCAAGGAATAGAATTTTTAATTGATAGACTAAAATCATTTAAAACCAACTCTGAGTTCTTTGATTCTATGAAAAATGGAAATGGAAAAAAGAAATCTAAATAAGATTTAATATTTCAGACTCAAAGTTATCAGCAAAATAATCCAGCTGGCAGTTCTCAAAGCCCAGAGAGTCGACATAATCCTTAATCCTTGATGAGATAGTTACAAATTTACTATTTATATCTGGATTGTAGATTTCTTGGAAATATATCTCAGCGGCCAGTCTGCTTGGAAAGATTACAAAATCTGCATTATCAAAGTCTTTACTTAGATCGAAATAAGATGAAAATCTTACTCGTTGATAATTCTGAACAGTGTCAACTTCAGCTCCCTCAGCTTCAAGATAATCAGAAATAATATTTAAGCCGCCTTGACCCTTAACAATTAAGAACTTCCCGGAACCAATACTACTCTTAATTAGTTTTTTTAGACCCTCAGATCCAGGATCTTCAGGTATTTTTGAAGAAATCCCTTTTGCACCCAAAGAGGATTGTGTTCCTGGCCCCATTGCAAAGACATTTTTATCTATTAAATCCTTGTGATGATTAAAAAACTCAACAGAAGGCGTGCTTTGGAATATAACATCGGTATAGCCAGAAATATCTATTGAGTGATCTAAAAAAGAAAGCTCAAAAAGAGGAATATTTTTTATATTCTTCCTTTTAACAAAATTAAAAGTATTACTTGCTCTTGTATCAACTATGTTCATTCAGCAACCTTAAACCATCTAACTCCTTAAAGCGTATAAAGGCCTCCTCTGCATTAAGTGCAGAGAACTTAATATATTCATTCTTACCATACACCTCTGCTTGCAAAACTTCATCCTTATAATCTACTGCAACTGCTGAATTGCAGTCTGCATTAACAAGATTAAGAAAATTATTACACTCATCAATTTTTCTTTTCATTTCATCATCACTGAAGGGTTCTAATAGGTTAAGGATTTCCTCCCTTTTCTTATTAAAGCGTAAACAGATTGATCCTTGAGAAATATTTGTAAGGTGATCAAGCTCTGAATAATTTAGATCAAGCTCAAGCCTCTCACATCCAGCCTTTGCAAGAATAATGCAATCATATTCACCATCATTTAATTTTTTTACTCGAGTATCAACATTCCCATTAAGATTAACTATTTCTGTAGCTTCTAAGAAGAATTTAGATTGCAACTTACGCCTTAAGCTTGAAGTGCCTATTTTCATATTTTTTTCAAATACTGGGTCTTCATTATTTCTGAATATGAGGATGTCATTTCGGGAATTATATTTTTTATCTCCTTGGGCTAAGTCATTAGATATATATATTTCATCAAGATCCGAAAGATTTGAGACAGCTGGCATATCTTTAGCAGAATGAATCGCGATATCTATTTTTCTGTCCACGAGCAGATCATCTATATCCTCAACAAAGTTTTTTTTATCAAACTGAACCTTATTTTCTCTACTTCTCCTATCTCCAGCAGTATCTACACCTACAATTTCAAAACTAGGTACTCCGATTCTATTCATGGCTATTTCTACCTGTTTTAAAGCAAGCTTTGAAGTTCTTGATCCAATTTTGATTGTCATTTTTCTAATAAAAGTCCCTCAGCATCTCCAACGCTTTTCGATTTAAGTAACTTCAATGAATCGGGAATATCTATTTTATCAAAAGTACTTTTTTCAAAATATATTAATGTACCTTTTTTTATTTTTAGAGATTCTAGAGAAGCAAGAAGACCTTGAATTCTTTCATCAAAAAATGGTGGATCAAAGAATATTAAATCTAATTCCTCCAGACTTGCACTCTTTAACCACTCAAAAGCATTTTTGATTTCTATTTTGCATCTTTCAGAAATATTCAGCCTTCCAAGATTGGCCTCGATACTTGCAGCAAACTTTGGTGTTTTTTCAATGAATGTAACTGATTTAGCTCCTCTTGAGATTGCCTCTATGCCAAGCGCTCCAGATCCAGAAAAACAGTCTGCACATTTAAGACCAGCTATTTCAAAACTCAACCAATTAAAAAGGATTTCTCTTAACTTGTTTGATGTAGGTCTGAGTTTGGAGGAGGAGGGGAAAGAAATATGATTTCCTTTTAAAGAGCCACCAATTATTCTTATCTTAGAAGTCTTCAAAATAAGTCTTCAATAAACTGTTTTAAATTTTCTCTTGCTCTTTTAACAGATCTTACTGGAATTGGCATTTCACTGTCAGGTAAGTTAAAAGCAACATCCATTTTTTTTGAAATGCTACTCATACCATGTAAAAAAGACCATATATGAATAGCTTTATTTGAGGCGCTAAGATCATTTAGACTTTTATCATGTTCCTTAACAGACTCTAATAATGATTCAAAAGCTTTGTCTGCAACCTCCAAAATTTGAGGGAATTTAAGAAACTCAACAACAGATTGACTAAAAAGCAGGTCATAAATATTGTAATTATCAAAAGCAAAGGCAAGGTAGTTTTCACTGCGCTGGAAGATATCATCCTCCTCCTCACCTTCAACAGACATATTAAATTCAACGAATCCTTTAACCACAACATCTGCCAACAGATGTTCTTTGGTTTCATAATGTCTATAGATAGCTGTAGCAGACACATCACATTGGTCAGCTATTCCTCTTAGGCTCATTGCAGCATACCCATTTTCTTTAACAAAACTGTATGCAGCTTTGAGGATATCATCTCTTAAATTGCCATGATGGTACTTCTGAAATGGAATATTCATTATGTTGACAGTGTTAACTTATGTTATATAATTCATGTTTACAGCGTAAACATTATGACAATTTATAAGCATTTTTGCAAAACTCTCTTTTTTTTCGGGATTTCCTTGTCTTTTTCGCTGTATGCTGATCAGCAGCTTGAAGTGCTTGAAGTAAAAACTAGTCAATCATATGAAATCTCAAAAAACCTACCAGGCGAGCTTCTTCCTTTTCAGCAATCAAAGATTGCTTTTGAGATTACTGGAAGAATATCGTCAATCTTTGTAGATATTGGAGACAGAGTAAAAAAAGATGATGTACTAGCAAAGCTGGATGACAGCGAAGTAAATGCAAATCTTGAGCAGGCAGTTGCCAGATTAGATTTAGCCAACCAAGTTTTAAATAGATTTGAGGATTTAAGAAAAAAAGGTTTTATTTCAATTCAAGACTTTGATAAAGCTAAATCTGAATATTTAGTAGCTAAATCTCAAGTAAAGTTTTTTGAAGTAAAAAAATCTCAAACCATTTTGAGAGCTCCTTATGATGGCTTTATACAAAATAGATTTGTTGATGAAGGAACAGTAATAAATGGTAGTAACCCAATACTGGAAATACTTGACGCAAATAAGGTCGAGGCCCATGTTTCCATTCCTGAAAATCTCGTTAATAATCTTGAAGTATCGAATGATTATACTTTTGAGATCGGTCAAGAAAAGGCTATAGGTAAATTTAAAAGATTAGCACCAATGTCAGCTAGCGGATCGAATAGCAGATTGGCAATCTTTGAGTTTAGTAATTTTTTCATTCCTGGATCAGTAATTGATTTAATTATAAAGATTAAAAAGAGTGAACATGGGATATGGCTTCCTATAAATTCATTATCACAATCTGAGCAAGGTCTTTGGTCGGTATATACAGTGTCAAGTGATGGATCCAATAGGGTTGAAAAAGACCTAGTACGAGTTCTTCATTTTGAAAATAACTATGCTTATGTATCAGGCACCTTAAAGGATGGTGATTTAGTAATTCTTGGAGGTTTATCTAAGATCATAGAAGGACAGACTCTCTAGAAACATGGGACTCATTAAAGTTTTTCTTGAAAGACCAAGAATACTAATTCTGACATTAATATTTTTTCTTTTAGTAGGCTATTCTGGTTTTAATAATATCCCAAGACAGGAAATGCCCGAGCTTGCTGAGAGGTGGGCGGTAGTTATTCAAGTCTATCCAGGAGCATCACCAGATCGGATAGAAACCCAAGTAACAGAAATCCTTGAAATTAAGTTAAGAGAGATTCCAGAAATAAGAAACCTTAATTCTAATTTAAGGCAAGGATCTGCTACTACTCTTGTTGAACTTAAAGATGAAGTTTCATTTGATTTAGTCGAAAAGGTTTGGAGTGAAGTTCAAGATAAAATTGATCTTACCGAACAAGAAATACCCAATAATGCTAGATTAGAACTTAGTCGTAATTCTGGTCCTCCAATATCTGCTCTTTATTCTATTCAGTGGAAGGGCGATGATGAGCCGCCCCTAATCTTAATGTCTAGATTAGCTGAACAGCTTAAAAGAAAACTTGCATACTTGGGATCCACAGAAGAGGTTGAAATTCATGGAGAAGCTAATGAAGAGATTGTTGTTGAGGTTGACTCAAGAAAGTTATCAAATCTTGGTATTTCATTTCAAAATTTATCAAATCTGATTGCGTCATTTGATAATAAAAGGTCTGCAGGTTTAATTTCTAATACAGATGAAGAAATTTTAATAAAACCTAAGGATAACCTTAAAACTATCTCTCAACTTGAAGATATACCAATTGCAAAATATGACTCTCAATTAGTGAAGGTGTCTGATATAGCAAGCGTTTCTCAGCAAGCTATGACTCCAATAGAGAGCTATTCAATCGTAGATGGTAACCCTGCAGTTATTGTTCAAGTAACTGGTTCATTTGATCAAAGAATAGATCAGTATGTCTCAAGAGCTAATGAGGTTGTGGAAGACTTTAAAAAAGGTCTTCCTGAAGAAATAGTTGTTTCATCTATATATGAAGAATCTTTATATGTTGAAAAAAGGTTTGATGAATTGACCTCAAGTATTGGGTTTGCACTATTTTTAGTATTAGCATTAAGTGCATTTTTGTTAGGATTAAGATCTGCAATTTTGGTGGCATTAATTCTGCCCCTAACACTCTGTTCAGTTTTGTTCATTTGCCAAATAACAGGATTACCTCTTCACCAAACCTCTACAACTGGAATGATTATTGCCTTGGGTCTTTTGATAGATAATGCAATTATTGTTGTTGAGGATTACAGATATAGAAGACTCGATGGCTTAGGTTCTAAACAAGCTATTTATAAGTCTGTAAAACACTTATTTATGCCTTTACTGGCTGCGACTGCAACAACCGCATTAGCATTTATGCCTATAGCCGTTGGAGAGGGGCCAAGTAATGAATTTGTTGGAGGTATGGCAAAGACATTAATCATGGCCGTCACTTCATCACTTTTTCTCTCTTTAACTGTTGTACTTCCAACACTTCACTATTTAGAGAAGATGCCATTTCTTTCTTCAGATATTTTAAGCCAAGGTTATAGTAGTGCAAAACTATACACGTACTACAGATCCTCATTATTTTGGGCTTTATCAAAACCCAGAAGAGCAATCTTGGTTTCATTTTCAATGCCTCTTCTCGGCTTATTATTGTTTAGTACATTAGACAGAGATTTTTTTCCGGCAAATGATAGAAATATGTTTCAAGTTAGAGTTGAGTTACCCAACAACAGCTCAGTTAATGCAACTATAGAAAAAGTAAAAGATGTAAGAGAGCAGCTATCAAAATATGATTTTATAGAGAATGATTTTTGGTTTGTAGGTAGAAAGCTTCCTAGGATTCTTGGAAATGTTGTTGGAGGTAATAGTGAATTGGGAAGTAATAATGAAGCAAATGCAGTTTACTTTACGTCTAGTTATTGGACGATGATAAATAATATAGACATGATTGCTAAGGACTTAGTAGAAAATAATCCTGGAGTTAGAATTATAGTTGATCAATTTTCATCAGGTCCCCCAGTTTTTGCAGATATTGAATATAGAATTATGGGTGAAGATCAAGATATTCTTACAGAGCTTGGCGATAAATTGGAACTTATTTTAAGCAGGGCACCAGATGTCTATTTGACCCGCTCTCAATCAAATGAGTATGAAACAAACCTTGAAATAGATTTTGATAATTCAAGTATTGCATATTCATCGAGTGATATGGATTCGCTTATTAGTGAAATTAATTTTGCTAGCAATGGAGTTATTATTGGGACTATGCTCGATGGTAAAAAAGAATTACCAATAAGGCTAAAAAGAGATCAGGAAGCTGCTTCAGATATTTCCCAAGCTTCACTCTTATCAATTTCTGGTAAAAATGGAATTGAGTACATTGAAAACTTTTCTGACATAAAGCTTTCAAGAAAGCTTGGAGCATTTTCTAGATATAAAGGTGAAAGGGAGAACGGGGTTTTAGCATGGACATGGCCTAGATCTCTTCCTTCTCTTTCTGAAGAATTTCTCCGTGAAGATATCCGTAAATTTAAAGAAAGTTTACCTCCAGGCTATAAGCTTGAGCAAGCTGGAGAAGCTGCCGAAAGTGCAGAATCTAATTCACAGCTATTTGCTTCGGCAATAGTCTTTTTCATTTTAATTCTTGTTGGGTTAGTTTTTGCTTTGAATTCATTCAGGCAGACACTTTTAATATCTTCAGTTGCGGGATTGTGTATTGGTTTAGCAATACTGGGTTTAGTTGTTGGAATGCAAAATTTTGGTTTTATAGGACTTGTAGGCGCTCTTGGTTTAGCTGGTCTGGCTATTAATGACTCTATTGTTGTTTTAGCAGCACTTAAAGAAGATTCTGAAAAGGGTGATTATGATTTGAGCGGAGTAATCCAAACTGTTACTAGAGCTACAAGACATATTATTACGACAACAGCTACAACCATTGGAGGCTTATTCCCCTTGATACTAACAAGCATTTTTTTCCAACCACTAGCATGGGCAATGTCAGTTGGTGTTATTGGAGCATCCTTAATAGCCCTATTTTATATTCCAGCTATGTTCATGATTTTAAAAAAAATACCTAGAACTATTTAATGCATTTTTCAGAGCAGTAGGTATTTTTACCTTTTCTAATAGCTAAATCTTTTGAAACAAAAGTCCCACAGCTGATGCAAGAGTCCATATCATTTTTGGTAATGCGACTAACTTTCTTCGGTTTAATTAAATGCCTTATTAAAAAAAAGATTATTACCAATAAAGGAACAATTATTTTCAATTAGTTTGTTGCACCTGAAAGTATGGTTCCTCCGATAATAAGAGGGAGTGAATTTGGGATTGGTATATTTTGAAGAAATGATCCACTTGAAGTTTCTGAGTTTGGTGGAGGTGGATTAAGTGCTATCAATCTTTCAGTATCTTCAGCAAGATCAGTGTATCCAAGTTCTTCATAAGATGTCTTTAAGATTTGAAGCGCTCTATGATTTTGATTTGAATTTGGGATATTTTCTAGGACATAAGATGCTCTTCTAATGGCAGCAACATAAGCTTTTCTAGTTACATAGTAATCAGCAGCTGCAAGCTCATTACTGGCAACGAGATTTCTTAAATAAATTAATCTTTGTTTTGCATATGGAGCATATTGACTATCTGGGAACCTTGTAAGGAATTCTGTTAATTCTGAAAATGCTAGTTTGGCTCCTGAAACATCTCTTGATGAGAGATCAGTATTTGTAACTCTTGCTAACAGTCCAGCATCTCTTGTATAGCTTGATAGACCCTTCATAAAGTAAGCGTAGTCAATATTTGGATGTCTTGGATGAAGTCTAATAAATCTTTCTGCAGCTGAATGTGCAGCTTCAGTTTCTCCATTCATGAAATAACAATAGACTAGCTCAACTTGGGCTTGCTCAGCATATTTTCCAAAAGGATATTGTGTTTCAATTCTCTGTAGTGACTCAATTGCACCAAAATAATTATTAACCTTCATTCTTCTTTGTGCTGTATCGTAGTAGACCTTTTCTGGTCTCTCGATTTCAACTTCATCCTTACTACATGATGAGATAAAAAAAGCACATGCTAAAACCAGAGGAAGAGACAAAATATTTTTTAGATTTCTATTCATGGATGTTATTTTACTCTAATATTTGATTATAAATCTTAAAAAAAGTTCATTATGTCAACAACAAAAAAAGTTTCAAAGGATTTAATAAATTTGAGACTTGATAAAGCAACATCAGTTTTATTTGAAGAGTTTTCAAGAACTAAATTAAAAGAGTGGATTTTAAGTGGAAATATTCTTTTAAATGGAGAAATTGCTTCTCCAAGAGAAAAGGTAAGTCTCGATGATGAAATTGAAGTAAACCCAGTAAATGAAATTTCAACAGAATGGTGCCCTGAGAATATCGATTTCAGCGTGTTGCATGAGGCTAATGATTTCTTGATAGTTGATAAACCTATAAATCTAGTAATTCATCCTGGAGCTGGCATTTCTAGCGGAACATTAGCCAATGGATTACTTTTTAAGTTTCCTAAACTTGAGGAACTTCCAAGAGCTGGAATAGTACATCGTTTGGATAAAGATACTTCTGGATTACTGGTTGTGGCCAAAAATGAGAAATTTAGACTTTATTTTATAGATCTTCTTCAATCTAGAAGGGTTAAGAAAAACTATAGGGCTCTTGTGATCGGTACACTTAGAGGAAATCTTGAAATAGACATACCTATTGGTAGGGATAAAAATAATAGAACCAAAATGACATGCAGAGAAGATGGAAAAGAAGCTATCACCCATGTAAAGAGTATTGATAGTTATGGAGGCTACTCACTGCTTGATGTTGAGATTGAAACTGGCAGAACTCATCAAATAAGAACTCACTTAGCCCATAAAAAGCTCCCTATAATAGGAGACAAGACCTACAATACAAGAAAAATTATTGCCAAAGATACGCCAGATGAACTTAAAGATTTCATAAGATCTTTTCCAAGACAAGCTCTACATGCACATAAAATAGGATTTAAATTACCAGATAGTGAAGATTGCGTTGTATTTGAGAGCAAGATTCCAAAAGATTTTAAAGAATTGATAACTACTTTGGAAAAATTTAATATTTCTTAAATATTTTAAAAAGCTTGTTTTTGCAAGCGATTTTAATGTATAAACCTCAAGCTAAAAGTTTTTTATTATGAAAATTGCAGGAAACGACATATTAATTCAGTCCCTGATAAATGAGGGAGTAGAATATATCTTTGGTTACCCCGGAGGTGCTGCTCTTCATATCTATGATTCGATCTTTAATCAAAAGGAGATGCAACATATTTTAGTAAGGCATGAGCAAGGTGCAACACATGCTGCTGATGGTTATGCAAGAGCTACTGGCAAGCCCGGTGTTGTTTTGGTCACCTCTGGACCGGGAGCTACAAATGCAATAACTGGGATTGCAACAGCCTTTATGGATTCAATTCCTATGGTTGTTATATCTGGCCAAGTCCAAAGTCATTTAATTGGAACTGATGCTTTCCAAGAGACAGACATGATAGGAGTATCAAGACCTATAGTAAAACATAGCTTTACAGTGGATAAACAAGAAAATATTGCACAAATTGTTAAGGAAGCTTTTCATATAGCAACTTCTGGAAGACAAGGCCCAGTAGTTATTGATGTCCCAAAAGATTTAACAAATCCTGATGAATTATTTGATTTTAACTATCCTGATAAAGTTAATATCAGATCCTATAACCCACCTGTCAAACCAGAAAATCATCAAGTTTCTCGGGCTGTGGATGCAATACTAACTGCTGAGAGGCCTGTAATTTATGCTGGCGGTGGAACAATCTCGAGCAATGCATCTGATGAATTAAGAGAGCTAAATGAACTGATTGATTTTCCAGTAACAAATACTTTGATGGGTTTGGGAGTCTACCCAGGAACAGGAAAAAGATTTTTAGGCATGCTAGGAATGCATGGAACTTATCAAGCAAATATGGCAATGCATAATGCTGATTTAATTATTGCTGTGGGAGCTAGATTTGATGATCGAATTACTAACACGCCAGAGAAGTTTGCTCCAAAAGCAAAAGTTATTCACTTTGATGTGGATCATTCATCAGTATCAAAGATAATTGAGGCAGATATTGCTGTATTCGGGCAAGTCAAGGACTCATTGAAAGCTATTAATAACTATTTAAGGTCGAGAAAGGATGAAATTAATAGAGAAAAGCTTTCTCCGTGGCACCAGCAAATAAAAGAATGGAAAGAAAAGCATGGTCTTAATCATGAACTCTATAAGAGTGATTCAGACGAGCATCCAATTTTACCTCAAGCAGCTGTACAACATATTTATCAAGAATCTGAAGGCAAAGCATTTGTTACATCAGATGTTGGTCAGCACCAAATGTTTGCTGCTCAGTACTATCACTTTGATGAACCAAGAAAATGGATAAATTCTGGTGGTCTTGGCACTATGGGTTTTGGTCTTCCATCAGCAATGGGAGTTAAACTGGCTTATCCTGAAGAAGAAGTAATTTGCATTACTGGAGAAGGAAGTATACAAATGTGTATACAAGAACTCTCAACATGCTCACAATATAAATTACCAATAAAAATATTTAATATAAATAATCTTGCCCTCGGTATGGTAAAGCAATGGCAAGATATGAACTATGACGGTAGACACTCATCTATTAGCTATGAGGATTCATTGCCAGATTTTGTTGGGCTAGCAGAATCTTACGGGCATGTTGGCATTAAAATCACTAAAAATTCTGAACTCAAAGAAGGAATTGCTAAAGCACTAGCCATTAAAGATAAGTTGGTTTTTGTTGATATATATGTTGATCCAAATGAGCATGTGTATCCAATGCTTGTCGCTCCTAACGGAAGCTTAAAAGATATGTGGTTGGGTAAAGGTGAAAAAACATGATCCAAAGAAAACTTACTCTTGTAATGGAAAACAAACCAGGTGCATTAGCCAGAGTTGTTGGGCTTTTCCATCAAAGAGGATACAACATTGATAGCTTACACGTAGATCCAATTGAGGATTTTGAACCTTTTAGATTTATCGAAGATGAGCTAGGCATAAAATTTCAGGTTGGTGAGGTTTCAAGACTAACTATTCGAACAACAGTTGGAGATAAGCTAATGAGGCAAATTCTCAGACAGATAAATAAACTTATTGAGGTTATCGCTGTTAGTGATGATGAAAGCACATATCTAAAAGGGGTATTAAGAAATGAAAATCTATTATGATGAAGATGCAAATCTAGAAATTATTAAGAACCTTAAAGTAGCAATAATTGGCTATGGCTCACAAGGACATGCTCACGCAAATAATTTACATGATTCAGGAGTGGATATTACAGTTGGTCTCAGAGAGGGTTCAGCCTCATGGGAAAAGGCAGAATCTGCTGGCTTAAAAGTTTCAACCGTAGAAGACTCAGTTAAAGACTCTGATTTTGTAATGATTCTAGCGCCAGATGAGTTTCAAAGTGATTTGTATACAAAAAAAATAGAGCCAAACCTCAAGGAAGGCGTTATTTTAGCCTTTGCACACGGGTTTAATATCCATTTTGGTAAGATCAAACCTACTGATGATATTAGCGTAGTGATGATTGCTCCAAAAGGTCCTGGTCATACTGTTAGAAGTACTTACATGTCTGGAGGAGGAGTACCATCATTAATTGCAATATATAGAGATTCTATTTCTGAAAAAGACTTTAATGCTAAGGATGTTGCTCTTTCTTATGCAAAAGCAAATGGCGGCACTAGAGCCGGTGTTCTAGAGACTTCTTTTAGAGAAGAAACTGAAACAGATTTGTTTGGAGAGCAGGCTGTCCTATGTGGAGGAATGACAGCATTAATTAAAGCTGGATATGAGACATTGGTAGAAGCTGGGTATAGCCCTGAGATGGCATATTTTGAATGTTTGCATGAAACAAAGCTTATTGTTGATCTTCTTCATGAGGGAGGAATCTCAAATATGCATTATTCAATATCCAATACTGCAGAGTTTGGTGATTACTTAACAGGCCCAAGGATCATTACTGAAGAAACAAAAAAAGAAATGAAAAAAGTCCTCGAAGATATTCAATCAGGTGATTTTGCGGATAAGTTTCTTGACGATTGTCGTCAAAGTAACGATGGAAGTGGAGGCCCTTTTTTAAAAAATAATCGAGAAAAAACCAAGGAACACTCTATAGAATCTGTTGGAAAAGAGCTACGATCCAAGATGAAGTTTTTAAGTGAAAAAAAGCTTGTTGACAAAGATAAAAATTAACTTAAAAAAGTGTTTCCTTTTATAATAAATAACGTGTAGAATTCACCTTCCGGCCGAGAGCCGGCTGTTCTTTAAACATATTTGGTTACTCGTGTGGGTGTTCAAAATACGAGAAAATTATAAAAAACTTTGTCACAGTTTTTAAACGTGACACATTGATCATAATTGAAGAGTTTGATCATGGCTCAGATTGAACGCTGGCGGTAGGCTTAACACATGCAAGTCGTGCGAGAAAGTACCTTCGGGTGCGAGTAGAGCGGCGGACGGGTGAGTAACGCGTAGGAATCTACCTAGTAGAAGGGGATAGCCCGGGGAAACTCGGATTAATACCGTATACCTCCTTAGGGAGAAAGAGGGCTTAGCTTTGATGCTCTCGCTATTAGATGAGCCTGCGTAAGATTAGCTTGTTGGTGAGGTAATGGCTCACCAAGGCGACGATCTTTAGCTGGTCTGAGAGGACGATCAGCCACATTGGGACTGAGACACGGCCCAGACTCCTACGGGAGGCAGCAGTGGGGAATATTGGACAATGGGCGCAAGCCTGATCCAGCCATACCGCGTGTGTGAAGAAGGCTTTCGGGTTGTAAAGCACTTTAAGTAAGGAGAAAAAGATTGTAGTTAATACCTGCAATCCGTGATGTTACTTACAGAATAAGGACCGGCTAATTCCGTGCCAGCAGCCGCGGTAATACGGAAGGTCCAAGCGTTAATCGGAATTACTGGGCGTAAAGCGCGCGTAGGTGGTTTTTTAAGTTGGATGTGAAAGCCCTGGGCTCAACCTAGGAACTGCATCCAAAACTAGATAACTAGAGTACGAAAGAGGGAAGTAGAATTCACAGTGTAGCGGTGGAATGCGTAGATATTGTGAAGAATACCAATGGCGAAGGCAGCTTCCTGGTTCTGTACTGACACTGAGGTGCGAAAGCGTGGGTAGCGAACAGGATTAGATACCCTGGTAGTCCACGCCGTAAACGATGACAACTAGCTGTTGGGAGACAAGATCTCTCAGTGGCGCAGCTAACGCTTTAAGTTGTCCGCCTGGGGAGTACGGCCGCAAGGTTAAAACTCAAATGAATTGACGGGGACCCGCACAAGCGGTGGAGCATGTGGTTTAATTCGATGCAACGCGAAAAACCTTACCTACTCTTGACATACTTGGAAGCTCTTGTAATGAGAGTGTGCTTTTAGAGCCAAGATACAGGTGCTGCATGGCTGTCGTCAGCTCGTGTCGTGAGATGTTGGGTTAAGTCCCATAACGAGCGCAACCCTTACCCTTATTTGCCAGCGGTTCGGCCGGGAACTATAAGGGGACTGCCGGTGACAAACCGGAGGAAGGTGAGGACGACGTCAAGTCATCATGGCCCTTACGAGTAGGGCTACACACGTGCTACAATGGGGAATACAGACGGACGCTAAAGCGTGAGCTGGTGCTAATCCTAAAAAATTTCTCGTAGTCCGGATTGCAGTCTGCAACTCGACTGCATGAAGTCGGAATCGCTAGTAATCGCGAATCAGCATGTCGCGGTGAATACGTTCTCGGGTCTTGTACACACCGCCCGTCACACCATGGAAGTGTGTTGCACCAGAAGTAGGTAGTCTAACCTTCGGGAAGGCGCTTACCACGGTGTGATCCATGACTGGGGTGAAGTCGTAACAAGGTAGCCGTAGGGGAACCTGTGGCTGGATCACCTCCTTAAAATAATTTTGTATTTGAGACCCACACGAGTAACCAAATTTAAAGAACATGATATGTATGATCTTTGGTATGTAATTTTCTTGTGTAAAAGTTTTTTTACACATAGATCACTGCAAGTAATTAAAAGTAATTAATATATTTTATTAAGTTACTCTCAAAAACCTATAACCTTTTTAAGGTTATATGATCAAGTAAAGGAAGAGCACAAGGCGGATGCCTTGGCAGCTGAAGGCGACGAAGGACGTAGTAACCTGCGATAAGCTTCGGGGAGCTGGTAAACAAGCTTCGATCCGGAGATGTCCGAATGGGAAAACCCAATATACATAAGTATATTATTCTATTCTGAATTCATAGGAATAGAAGGCAAACCTAGGGAACTGAAACATCTAAGTACCTAGAGGAAAAGAAATCAATTGATATTCCGTTAGTAGCGGCGAGCGAAAGCGGATCAGCCCTTAAGCTTTAATTAATTTAGCAAAACATTCTGGAAAGTATGGCCATAGTAGGTGATAGCCCTGTATGCGAAAAGTTTTTTAAAGTGAAATCGAGTAGGTCGGGACACGTGAAATCTTGACTGAATATGGGGGGACCATCCTCCAAGGCTAAATACTCTCAGCTGACCGATAGTGAACCAGTACCGTGAGGGAAAGGCGAAAAGAACCCCGGCGAGGGGAGTGAAATAGAACCTGAAACCTTGTGCTTACAAGCAGTAGGAGCCCACTTGTTGGGTGACTGCGTACCTTTTGTATAATGGGTCAACGACTTAATTTTAGTAGCAAGCTTAACCGTTTAGGGTAGGCGCAGGGAAACCGAGTCTTAATAGGGCGCCAAGTTGCTGGAATTAGACCCGAAACCGGGTGATCTATCCATGGCCAGGGTGAAGGTTAGGTAACACTGACTGGAGGCCCGAACCCACTTATGTTGAAAAATGAGGGGATGAGCTGTGGATAGGAGTGAAAGGCTAATCAAACCCGGAGATAGCTGGTTCTCATCGAAAACTATTTAGGTAGTGCCTCATGTATTACCATTGGGGGTAGAGCACTGTTTCGGCTAGGGGGTCATCCCGACTTACCAAACCGATGCAAACTCCGAATACCAATGAGTATGAGCATGGGAGACAGACTGCGGGTGCTAACGTCCGTAGTCGAGAGGGAAACAACCCAGACTGTCAGCTAAGGTCCCAAATTATGATTAAGTGGGAAACAATGTGGGAAGGCACAAACAGCTAGGAGGTTGGCTTAGAAGCAGCCACCCTTTAAAGAAAGCGTAACAGCTCACTAGTCGAGTCGGCCTGCGTGGAAGATATAACGGGGCTAAATCATAAACCGAAGCTACAGATCTTTTTAAGATGGTAGATGAGCGTTCTGTAAGCCGCTGAAGGTAAGCTGTGAGGCGAACTGGAGGTATCAGAAGTGCGAATGTTGACATGAGTAACGATCAAAGAGGTGAAAAACCTCTTCGCCGAAAAACTAAGGGTTCCTGTCCAACGCTAATCGAGGCAGGGTGAGTCGGCTCCTAAGGCGAGGGCGAAAGCCGTAGTCGATGGGAAACAGGTTAATATTCCTGTACTTTTTACAACTGCGATGGGGTGACGGAGAAGGTTAGACTATCACGGCGTTGGTTGTCCGTGTTTAAGGCTGTAGACTGACAATTTAGGTAAATCCGGATTGTTAAGGTCGAGGGCTGATGACGATTACCTATTGGTAAGAAGTAGTTAATACCATGCTTCCAGGAAAAACCTCTAAGCTTCAGGTTGTAAGAAACCGTACCCGAAACCGACACAGGTGGTTAGGTAGAGAATACCAAGGTGTTTGAGAGAACTTGGGTGAAGGAACTAGGCAAAATGACACCGTAACTTCGGGAGAAGGTGTGCCGTAGTTAGTGATTAGACTTGCTCTATGAGCTGATTATGGTCGAAGATACCAGGTGGCTGCGACTGTTTACTAAAAACATAGCACTCTGCAAACTCGTAAGAGGACGTATAGGGTGTGACGCCTGCCCGGTGCCGGAAGGTTAATTGATGAAGTTAGCTTCGGCGAAGCTTCTGATCGAAGCCCCGGTAAACGGCGGCCGTAACTATAACGGTCCTAAGGTAGCGAAATTCCTTGTCGGGTAAGTTCCGACCTGCACGAATGGCGTAACGATGGCCACACTGTCTCCACCCAAGACTCAGTGAAATTGAAATCGCTGTTAAGATGCAGTGTACCCGCAGCTAGACGGAAAGACCCCGTGCACCTTTACTACAGGTTCACACTGGACTTTGACTTTATTTGTGTAGGATAGGTGGGAGACTTTGAAGCCAAAACGCTAGTTTTGGTGGAGTCGTCCTTGAAATACCACCCTTGTAAAATTGAGGTTCTAACTTAGGCCCATTATCTGGGTTGAGGACAGTGTGTGCTGGGTAGTTTGACTGGGGCGGTCTCCTCCCAAAGAGTAACGGAGGAGTACGAAGGTATCCTCAACACGGTCGGACATCGTGTGCAGAGTATAAAGGCAGAAGGATGCTTGACTGCGAGATCGACGGATCGAGCAGGTAGGAAACTAGGTCTTAGTGATCCGGTGGTTCTGAATGGAAGGGCCATCGCTCAACGGATAAAAGGTACGCCGGGGATAACAGGCTGATACCCCCCAAGAGTTCACATCGACGGGGGTGTTTGGCACCTCGATGTCGGCTCATCACATCCTGGGGCTGGAGCAGGTCCCAAGGGTATGGCTGTTCGCCATTTAAAGTGGTACGCGAGCTGGGTTTAGAACGTCGTGAGACAGTTCGGTCCCTATCTGCTGTGGGCGTCGGAAATTTGAGGGAAGCTGATCCTAGTACGAGAGGACCGGATTGGACGAACCTCTGGTGTTCCGGTTGTCACGCCAGTGGCATTGCCGGGTAGCTATGTTCGGAAAGGATAACCGCTGAAAGCATCTAAGCGGGAAGCCTCTCCCAAGATTAAATTTCCCAGAAACTTCGGTTTCCTAAAGAGTCGTCATAGACTATGACGTTGATAGGCGAGATGTGTAAGCGTTGTGAGGCGTTGAGCTAACTCGTACTAATAACTCGTGAGACTTGATCATGTAACCTTAAGAAGGATTTACATGCGAAGTAACTTAATACATAAACTTAAGTGATTTAAAAATTGCATACCAGTTTGCCTGATGACAATAGCAGTTTGGTCCCACCTGATCCCATTTCGAACTCAGAAGTGAAACGAACTAGCGCCGATGGTAGTGCAGGGCTTCCCTGTGTGAGAGTAGGACATCGTCAGGCTTTTGATTTAAAAGCTCTCAAGAAATTGAGAGCTTTTTTTGTTTTAGGCTAGATTTATTATTAAAAGTACACATAATCTAACTATGAATATTAAAGAAGAGTTCAGACTAGCTTTGAGAGAGCTTGTTTATCCTGTATGTGTCGTGTCTACATATAATGATGAAACTAAAGAAAATCATGCTATTACAGTTTCATCCGTTACATCATTATCGTTTGAACCACCCTCTATACTTGTTTGCATAAACAAAGACTCAAGCATTCATTCATCTTTAAAAAAAGATTCCAATTTCAACATTAGCTTTTTATCCTCTTCGCAATCCGAAATATCAAATCTTTGCGGAACAGACGAACTGTCTGATAAGAGATTTGATAATGATTTTTGGGATTTTAAGAACAATATAGGCTTCATAAAAAACTCACAATCTGTAATCTCATGCACCATAAAAGAAATTACCAGTCACGGATCTCATAGTGTTTTTTTTGGAGATGTAGTTGAAGTGATAAAAAATAGTAATACTAAACCTCTTCTTTATGGGAAGGGAGAGTACTTGGATATTTAGAGATGCTTATTGGTTTAACAGGTGGAATTGGATCCGGCAAAAGCTTAGCTGGAGATTTTTTCAAAAGTAAAAATATTGATGTAATTGATGCTGATGATCTTGCCCACAATGCTCTAGATATAGAAGGCGAGGGATACAAAAAGTTTTTACATATTTTCGGAGAAACTTTTCTAGATGAAAACTCTGAAATAGATAGAAAAGCTCTTAGAAAGTATATTTTTCAAAATCCAGAAATGAAAAATAAGTTGGAGGAAATAGTTCATCCGATTGTGCAAAATGGCATATTAAACTTTATTAATAATTCAAATAGTATATATAGGATTATTATTGTTCCACTTATAGCAGAAACAAACAGTTCTTCATTTTATGACCGGGTTTTGGCAATAGATTGCAAAAAAGAAATCCAAATAGAAAGAGCTTCAAAAAGAGATAACTCCAATGAAGAGCAGATCTTAAAAATAATTCAGTCTCAGGCTTCATCTGAGGATAGGAATAAGATCGCTAATGATGTAGTTGAAAATAATGATACTAAAGACCAATTTTTTATGAATTTAGAAGATATTCATAAAAAATACATAATTCTTGCAAACAGTGATTAATTGTCCAAATTGTGAAAAAAAAGTGAGCATTGACAGTTCCAATGAATATAGGCCTTTTTGCTCAAAGAAATGTAAGCTCATTGACTTGGGTGAGTGGGCTAATGAAGAAAAAAAGATCTCTAGACCTATCCAGTCAGAAGATTTCTATGAGGATTGATTAAACATTGAGATTCCTGCTATTCCACATGCATAGTTTTTGGAAGCAATCTCTAAATCATCATTGCTTAAACCCCCAATAGCGTAACTTTTTATCGGGGATCTTTTAGCCATATCTGAAAATTTATCCCAACCCATTCCTTTCTTAATAATTTTTTTTTCTACAAGCTTGTCTTTTACAGGACCCAAAATACAATAATTTAAACCTAAATTGCTAGCCAAAGATATCTCTTTTTCATTGTGACAAGAGCCACCAAATATCTTCTTTCTTTCGAGATACTTAAGGAGATCATTCTTTTTTAATTCTTTTAAAAGAGAGCTTGTAAAATGCACACCATAACTTTCGGCAATTAAATCATTCATCCCCACAAAAGAATCTAAATTATCAAAATGAAGAATACATGGCAGTTTTCCATTTAATAATTCCATTATTCTCTCAGCTAATTTTTGATACCCATCTTTATCTAAGGATTTATTTCGGATTATAAGAAACTCAACTTTATGAGTATGGCTTCTTATTAATTCAAGGTTATTTATATATGAACTTATATTTTCAGGAGAGAGGTCAGGCGTTATAGCAATGCTGCTATGATTTCTTCCTAAATTATTCTCCATCCACCAGTCTCAATTAATGACTTAGCTTTTTTATACTTCATCTCTTTTGTTTCTTCACCATTTGTTATTTTTACAAGCTCATTTCTTCCAATCTTTTCTGATGCTATGACTTGTTCAGTTTTATGATGTTTTTCAGAACTTTGAGCAATCTGAGATTGATCTTCATTCTTTTTTAGCTCCAGATTTTTTTCAGCATTTTTAAGATTATCTTTTTCAATTTTTTCTATTTCTTCTTTGGTAGCAATTTGAATATTGAACAAGATTCTTACAGTTTCAGAATTTATTTCATCCAGCATATTCTCAAACATATTAAAAGCCTCTCTTTTATATTCATTTTTAGGATTCTTTTGTGCATATGCTCTTAGGCCTACACTTTGTCGAAGATGATCCATTTCTGCTAAATGTTCCTTCCAGTGGACATCAAGTACCTGTAGCATGATTTGCTTTTCTAAAAGCTTCCTTTGCTCGCCAATATGTTCAAATTTTGATTTATACATATCTTTAGCTTCTGAAATAATAAGATTTTTAATTTCTTCAACACCCAAAGACTTATCATTTTCTATGACGGGCTTAAATTCTTTATTGAATTGAAAACTCTCTTTTAAGAATTGGTCAAGTTCTGAAGTTTTCCATTGTGATTCAACTGATTCAAATGGAATAAAGGAATATATTGAATTCTCAAAGCTTTCCTCAATTAGCCCCTGAATCGTTTCTTCAATATTATCCTCTTCAAGCAGATCATTTCTAAGAGCATAAATTGCGGTCCTTTGATCATTTGCAACATCGTCATATTCAAGCAAGTTTTTTCGAATATCAAAATTGCGGTTTTCTATGCGCTTTTGCGCATTCTCAATTCCGCGCGAAAGCATTTTGTGCTCAATGTGATCATCACCCATTCCTATTCTCTCAAATAATGCTCTCCTACTATCTGTAATAAAAAGCCTTAATAGATCATCTTCTAAAGATAGGAAAAACTGAGAGCTACCTGGATCTCCTTGTCTTCCGGAACGTCCGCGAAGCTGATTATCTATTCTCCTAGACTCATGCCTTTCAGTGCCTAATATACATAGACCACCTGCATCCAAGACTGTTTGATGATTAGATTCCCATTCTTCGTTGTCTTCTTTTTTACCTCCAAGGACAATATCTGTTCCTCGACCTGCCATATTCGTAGCAATCGTAACAATTCCTGGTTTACCTGCATTTGCAATTACTTCTGCTTCTCTTTCGTGCTGTTTGGCATTTAAAACCTGATGAGGAATATTTTTCTTTTTAAGAAGATTTGAAACTTCTTCAGAGGATTCAACTGAAACTGTTCCAACGAGAACGGGAACATGACTTTCTCTAAGCTCCTCAATCTTTTTTATGAGAGCTTTATACTTTGCAGTTTTAGAAAGGAAAACCAGATCATCCTGATCATCTCTGATCATCTTTTTATTTGTTGGTATTACAACAACATTAAGACCATAGATTTGATTGAATTCTAATGCCTCAGTATCAGCAGTGCCGGTCATTCCAGATAAGGTATTAAAAAGCCTAAAGAAGTTTTGGAAAGTAGTAGATGCAAGAGTTTGTGATTCTCTCTGAATAGTTACATTTTCCTTACATTCAAGTGCTTGGTGAACACCTTCAGAAATTCTCCTACCTGGCATACTTCTTCCCGTATGCTCATCAATTAAGACTACTTCACCATTTCTTACTAGATAGTGGACATCTCTGTTATATAAAAAATTTGCTCTTAATGTAGCTTGAACAAATCTCATTATCTTTATATTTGATACAGAATAGAGATTTCCAGAACTAGATAATATATCCATATCCTCTAAGAGAGACTCAACTAACATATAACCCTCATCTGTGAGGTCAATATTCCTATTTTTTTCATCAATTATGTAATGACCAATTTCACTCTCCTCTAACGGCTCTTCTTCAGTCTCTTCTCTTAACTGCCTCTTTAGTTTGGGAACAATTGACTTAATATGTGAATAAATCTCTGAGCTTTCATTGCTCGGACCAGAGATAATAAGAGGCGTTCTTGCCTCATCAATCAAAATTGAATCAACTTCATCGACAATTGCAAAATCAAGAGAGCACTGAACTCTATCCTCTGCTCTGAGAGCCATATTATCTCTTAAATAATCAAATCCAAGCTCATTATTTGTGGCATATATGACATCACAGCCATAGGCTGCTGCTTTCTCACTTAATTCTTGACCAGAATAAATAACACCTACAGAAAGACCTAAGAATTCATAAATAGGACGCATCCATTCTGCATCCCTTTTTGCAAGATAATCATTTACAGTAACCAAGATAACCTTATTACCCATTGCAGAATTAAGGAAAGTTGGGAGTGTAGCGACAAGTGTCTTTCCTTCACCAGTTTTCATCTCAGCTATATTTCCCTCTGCAAGAGCAATTCCACCAAGCATTTGAGCATCAAAATGCCTGAGACCAATAGTTCGTTTGCCAGCTTCTCTTACAGCAGCGAAAGCTTCAGGAAGTATCGAGTATAAGTCATTATTCTGGGAGAACTTTTTAGATAAATCTGATTTTAATTCACTATAAAAGCTATTTTCTTTGGAGCTATAATCTTCATCTAAGCTGTTGATTACATCAACAAACTTTTGCATTCTTTTAAGATTTCTATCGTTACTCGTTCCAAAGATTTTGCCAATAAAACCGAACATTTTTTTATTCTAGAGACCTTCGAAAGGCGGCCTTACATATGAAATTGGAGCCTCGTCAATATTATCAAACTCAATTACCTCAAATGCATCATCTGTTTCGCTGATCTTTCTTAGTAAACTATTATTTAATGCATGACCTGACTTATATCCAACATACTGCCCAATAAGATTGTGACCCAGCAGATAAAGATCTCCAATCGCATCAAGAATCTTATGTTTCACAAACTCATCATCAAAGCGAAGACCTTCTTCATTGATAATTTCTTCCTCTCCAATATTGATTGCATTTGCAACACTAGCGCCTAAAGCTAGATTATTTTTTTGTAACATCTCAACATCTTTATTAAAACCAAAAGTTCTTGCTCTGCAAACTTCTCTTACAAAAGAGGTCGACGAGAAATCGATTGTTGATTCTGCAGGGAATCTTCTCTGTACTGGATGATTGAAATCAATTGAAAATGAAACCTTAAAGCCATCAAATGGTTTTATAAATGCGTATGCATCGTCTCGCTCAACTCTTACTTCTTTTAAAACTTTTATAAATTTCTTTTTTTCATCTTGGTCAGCAATACCTGCAGCTTGGAGAAGAAAAACAAAGGGTCCTGCGCTTCCATCCATGATAGGCATTTCAGGGCCATCAACTTCGATAAGACAATTATCTATGCCAAGTCCAGCAATTGCTGATAAGAGGTGTTCTATTGTTGATATTTTATGTTCGCCTGATCCAAGCGTAGTAGATAATGTTGTGAAACCTACCTCTCTAGCAGTAGCATGAATTTCAAGATGTGGTTCTAGATCAGTCCTTACGAACCTAATTCCAGTATTTGCATCAGCAGGATGGAGTTCAATATTAACTTGTTTACCGGAATGAAGTCCTATTCCTGAAGCCTTTATAGAATTTCTAAGTGTCCTTTGTTTAAGCATTGATCAAGTCTAATCTAATATATATTTTCTAGCCATTAGTTTTTTTTATTTCACTTAAGGCTATTCCTGCTGCAACAGCAACATTTAAGCTGTTTATTTTATCATTTCTAACTAAATTTACTTTATGATCACAATTAGAGAGCGTTTTTTCTCTTATGCCTTTTTCTTCAGATCCCAATACAAGCGCTGCTCCAGATAAATTTAGTTGATCAATTGTTTGATCAGAATGTTCACTTAAACCAATTACTTCGATTCCGAAGTCTTGAAGCGCTTTAACACAGTTTATAAGGTTAGAAACCATATAAATCTTTAGTAAATCTGAGCCACCGCTAGATGTTCTATGAACAACTTCTGTTAAGGGAGAACAATGATTTTTATTAATAATTATTCCATCTACCCCATAAATTGCAGAAGATCTCATGATTGCACCCATATTTCTTGGATCAATTACATTATCTAATACCACAAATGTTGGGATACCATTAGAAAGGTTTTCTAAATAATTTTTTAGATCTTTTAGATCACCAATATCCATTGAAGATACAATCGCTTGTGGATTTTTTTTAATTTTCTTCGATCTTTCTACAACAACACCATTATCAGAGCACGCTTGAAGCAACTTAAGCATTCTGGCATCTTCTCTTGCCTCAGGAACAATTACTTTTTTAATAACTTCTGGCTTATTTTTCAGAAGAATTTCGATTGAATGAAAGCCTTCTCTTGTTTTGCTGTCAGTTTTCATTATTTATTTTTAGATAATATTATTTTTCTTTCTTCTGGAATAACCGCATCAATCCTTACATTGAATTGATCTCCTATCTTGAATGTTTTACCAGATCTTTTACCTTTCAGTATATTATTTCTCTCACTATATACATAATGATCATCTTTAAGGTCTGATACGTGCATTAATCCTGAGACAAAGAAACCTTCTAATTCACAAAACACTCCAAAATGAGTTACACCAACTACTCTTGCTGGCATAGTATTTCCAACTTTATCTTTTAAGAAAAAACAAATTAATTGCTGAGTTGCTTGCCTAGATGATTTTTCAGCTCTTTTTTCTAAATCAGATAAGTTTCCGCATTCTTCCTCGAAAACTTCTTCATCAAAATGTACTTTTTCTTTCTTTAAGATTGATTTTATGAGTCTGTGAATTATTAGATCTGGATATCTTCTTATCGGAGATGTGAAATGAGAATATTCCTCAAGCTGAAGGCCAAAGTGCCCAGATTTTTTTGAAGAATAAATCGCTCTTGGAAGTCCTTGCAAAATAAGACTTTGAAGAGAAGTTGCATTTTCACTTCTTTTTGCAATCTCAATACATCGTTGTAGCAAAATTATTGGATCATCAGATCTCTTCAATCCAAAGCTTTGAAACTTTTCAAATAGTGCCAATAACTTATCTGCATCTGGCTTATCATGAAATCTATTTATTGATATCTCTAATGAACTTTTTACGAACATGATCGCGCATATATTTGCGGCTATCATGGCTTCTTCAATCATCTGATGGGCAAACATTCTCCTTGAAAGGTTTATTGACTCAACTTCTCCTACATTATTTATTTTCAATATTGGTTCACTTGATTCAATTTCTAAAGCGTTCCTTTTAGCGCGTTTATCAAGAAGGGCGATTGTTAACTCTTTAAGAGCATTGATAGAATCATTAGCACTTGTTGAGCCAATCTTTTTCTTTCTTAGAATAGCTTCTTCAACCTCTGCATATGTCAGCCGGTATTTTGATTCAATCTTAGCTTCATAAAAATCATAATCTTTAATCTCACCATCAGCATCAAAAGTAATGTCTGAAACAACAACATTTCTGATTTTATTTGGTACAAGAGAACATAAATCATTACTTATTTCTTCCGGCAACATGGGTATAACAGTATTTGGAAAATAAATAGAAGTTCCTCTTTCTTTTGCTGCCTTGTCTATTTCACTCCCTGGCTTAACAAGGCTACTGACATCAGCTATTGCAACTGATAATTTATATCCTGTCTTTAATTTTTTGCAGAGAACTGCATCATCAAAATCTTTTGCATCCTTCCCATCAATAGTTACAAAATCTGCCTTTGATAAATCTTTTCTATCTATATTTTTTTCAAGCTGTAACCCAATAACCTCATTTTTAACTGATTTGGACCAAGTATGAGGAATTTGATTTTCTTCTAAGATTTGATCAATAGAGTATTCTAGGAAATTCACTAATTTGCTCTTACTATTCCGAAGTTAAAAATTATATTCCAGATTTAGATTAACAAGTCTTCCACGAGGATCATGAACTCTTGTATCAAAGCTGAAATCGGGAGCATCATACAATCTAGGAGCAGATTCATCCAGCGCATTAATTATCGCAATACCAAAATTGATATTACCCTCATCAATATCTATTGATCTTCTAGCTGAGATATCAAACACCAAAAAGGAATCAACTTTATTTTCGTATCCTAGACTTGCTCCAAGACCTGTAATAGGTCGCTCGTTGGTATATCCATCTACATATCTAGTAATTAAGCTCAAAAGATAACCATTGTGCTCCCAGTCCATAAAAGCATTCAGACGTTTTTTTGGAAGAGAATGGGTATGAGAATCGTAATTAAATTTACCAACCCTGTTAGTCATCTTTGATAAGCCATCTGCAGTAATTTGCGGTGTCAAGAATTCATCAAATATAGTTCCTTTAACTCTTAGACTTATCGGCGAGTAATTATTTAACTCAAATACATAGTCAAATTGAAAGTCTGTACCACTTATCTTTGTATTTTCTTCATTGAAATATGTCGTTGTCACACCAATGAGATCACCAAATTCATTTCTTGTGATACTTGGGCCAAAGGGATCTTGAGTTAACAGTGCTTGAGCGCTTTCAACTTCAATACGATCATCGTAATCAACTTCCCAATAATCGATTGAAAGCTTATAACTGTCTTTTTGGAAAATTAATCCAAAATTTTGATTAGATGATGTAGAAGGTTTTAAGTCAGGATTACCGATCGAAGCTTGCCTAACAAATACTGAGTCATCGATATCTCTTACGCTACCAAGATTAATTTGGCTAGAAAACATTTGAGCCATAGATGGGGCTGAAAATGCACTTCCCCTTGAGAATCTTAACGTCAAAGAATCATTAAATTGGTATTTCATTGATAGTTTTGGGTCGAATGATGATTCGTTTTTCATCTCCTCGTAACGTCCTGCAATTCTGATATCAAGTGCTTCAAGAAATCTCCTTTCAGCCTCAACAAAAAGGGCCTTACCATTTCTACTTTTTGATACATTTTTGCCTCCACCAAGAAAGAAGAGGTCAGCTGTTTTGATGAGCTTTCCGTCGGCATTAAATTCAGCTCGGCTTATTTCGTCATAAAATATATCGAGATTCTCATTATTAATTTGAAATCCATAAGCATATTTAATGTTTTTAGTTTCTGCTCTAAAAATACCATTAAGACTGAGCAGATCAGCGCTTTTATTTGATACCTCAGCACCCCTTACAAAATCTATTAGTGATTGAGAGTTTTGCGAAGAGTCAAATATATTCCACATTTCGTCTCCATCAGGACCGCCATTTCCTTGTATTGCAGCTAAGAATCTTGAATCAATAATGTCTGGCCTATAATGGAAATTTGAGTGGTCACTTTTGGTTATCGAAATTTCAGCTTCTGTTTGATTAGCTAACTCAAAGTATGCAGTAACTCCGAAATGTTTTTGCTCGATATCTTTTGGAGAGTAGGGAGATTCGTATTCAGCTCCAAGCGGTCTTCCATACCAAACAACTGGAACATTAAATGGACTTCCACCTTCACCAGGCAGGATGCTACGAGATAGAAAAGGAAGTGCAGGGTAGGAGGGTGATTGGGGATTATCATTTACTTTCACATTTGAAGATATATAGGTGAAATTTATATCTACTAAATTATTATCTGAATAGAGATTTATATAGTTTTTCTTATGGCTTTCATCATTTACGATATTGAATCTTTCGCCATAAAGAAACCTACAAAATGATCCATCAAGAATGCCTCCATTAGTTTCACAGTTTGGATCGGGCACGAATGTTGTTTGATTTGGATAATCTCCAGCATAAATTCCTGATTCAACAGTATCTGGACCTAAAAGTTTAAAAGTTTTACCGAGACCACTTAACCCAAGCTCTGCTATACCGGGTACTTCCCTAGCTGAGAGAGGTGATCTTTCTAATCTGTTATGCCCAATAACATAATTAATATTTCTTAATTTCCCACCATAAAGCAATCCAATAGTTTCATCATTTTGGTCATAGTTCGAAGTAGACTGCCTTCCAGCTTTGACTCGCAAACCGTCAAACTCTCGATAGGTTATAAAATTAACAACTCCGGCAATTGCATCTGATCCATAAGTTGATGTTGCTCCTTCCTTCAATATCTCTGTTCTCTGTAAAGCTATCTCCGGGACTATATTTATATCAATATATCCTTCGCCTTCATTTGAAGGCGTTCCGGCAAATGTATGTCTTTTAGAATTAATTAATATCAGGGTTGAGGCTTGCTCAAGACCTCTTAAAGTTAGTGAGGCCATACCTTGATCAACACCCTCCAGAGCGTTGGATTGAAATCTTGAGCCTGAACTTATATTTAAATACTTACTTATCTCGGCAACATTAGTTATATTCAATTGATCGTATTCTTTGGAAGTTATTACCTCTATTGGAGATGAATCATCTTCTAGTACTTTGATTAGACTCCCTGTTACAACCACCTCTTCAATATCTGCTTCAATAAGTTGAAACAAAAATATGAATGAAGTAAAAAAAGAAAGAATATATTTTTTGCTCATTAAATTTTGTCTAGATATGAGCATTATAAATAAAAAAGCCCCTAAAAAGGGGCTTTTAATTAATGCTTAGACCTTAAAAAGTTAAGTTAAACCTAATTCCATAATTCCTTCCAGGAAGAGGAACTTGATTTTTCACAAATGAAGAATGATTTCTTGCAACCTCATCAAGAAGATTATTTGCAAAAACAGAAACTCTGAGAGAGTTACCATTTAAATCAAATGTTTTTACAAGTTTTGTATCTAACATTTGATACCCCATTGTTGGAGTCTCTTCTTCAGCCACATCTGTTTGATCATCAACATCTTTAAAACTTAGATCAAAGAGATAATCGTTTGCAAAATATTTTACTGAATAAATATTTCTTGCTGGGCTTAGTCTTGGAATGTTCATTCCATCGGCTAAAGTTCCATTAACAACATCTCTTCCAAAAGAAACCTCTAAATCACCATTATCAAGATTAAAGATTCTTCCGATTTCAAGCTCATATCCATCCAGCTCAGCATTTTGCTGCATGTAATTTGCTTCAATTAATCCTTCAGCATGTCCATGCTCGTCATGGTCGTCGTGATCATCATCCTCACTCATAGCTCCCATGTGATCATCGTGATCATCTTCATCATGAATATCCATTAGATAAACATAATTATCAACATCATTTCTGAATATTGTTGCAGTAGCGAAGAAGTTATCGCCCTCATAGCTAAGAGCAATATCTATGTTATTAGATGTCTCAGTTGCCAGATTTACATTTCCAGTCTCAAATCTGCCTGTTGCCAAATGTGGACCATTCATGAAAAGCTCAACAACTGATGGAGCTCGCTCAACACTTGAGTAACCAAAATTTAGATCCCAATTATCATTGATTGGTCTACATAGATCGATTGCAAAGCTTACATTGTTTGAACTAAAGGAATAGTTTTCTGTTTCTTCCTCTTCTTCGTGCTCATCATGATCCTCGTCTTCATCATGGTGGTCTTCTTCATGATGACCAGTTACAGAACCATTAGTATCTATTTGGTCATAGCGAACACCAAAACTTAATTCAAATAGATCAAAATCTCTTCTTGCAAAATAACCAAGAGTTAACTCTTCTCTATCAGCAGGATTCATAAAAGCTTCTTCCCCAATTATTGAGACTGTCTCATCAGAAACATTTAAAGAAACTTTTTGAGTCATGAGATCATTTGATAAATCAAAAATCATTCCATACTCTGAAGAATCATTTGTGAAAGTGGTTGGACCCTCTTCACCATGTCCATGATCATCATGGTCTTCATCACCATGATCTTCATCACTATGATCTTCCTCAGCATGCTGCTCAGTATGAGAATAGTCTGAATCTTGGAAGAAAAAGTCTAAGTTTTTAACTAGATCGTTATTAACTGCGACTGAACCTCGAATAGCAAATTTATCAGAGTCAGTATTTGAAAAGATTCTTTCGCCTTCATGCTCATCATGACCTTCTTCTTCATCACCATGCTCATCATCTCCATGATCATCATGTCCTTCATGACCCTCTCCATGATATGGCACTCCAAAAAGACTTTCTGAGCTTGAGAAGGAAAGACCTACATATCCCCAATCCGCAACTTTAGAAACACCAAATCTTGTTGCTTCTTGTGCAGAGTCAGAATTCTCAAGGTATCCCATATCTTCTTCATGCTCGTCATGATCTCCATCTTCGTCATGATCTTCATCTTCATCATGATGCTCTTCTTCATGCAGAATTGCACCGCTTGGAACATCATAGTTTCCGAATGAAGCATCACTATATGAGAAATATACATTCAACCCACCCAAGTTATCTTTAACAGAAAAACTTTGAGCATCTCCTGAATTTACAGACTGAGTTTCAAGACCTAACTTAAACACTCTATCAACAACATCTTCCATCGCAATTGTATTATCAACAATGTTCACAATTCCGCCTGTAACACCATTGGCATATAGCAATGAAGATGGACCGCGAACAACTTCTATTTGCTGAATATCATTAAGATCAACTTCATTTTTGTGATCGGCACCAATGCCAGCAACATCTCTGTTTACTAAACCGTTAGTTAAGATCTTAACTCTAGAGCCACTTAGCCCTCTGATTATTGGCTGACCAACTGCTGATCCATAATCTGCAGATGTAACACCAACCAAAGAATCCAAAGCTTCACCTAAGCTAACAGTTCCAAGATCAGAAATATCAGAACCGCTTAAGATATGAAGTGGATCTCCAATTTCATCCTCAGTAACATTTAGTAGTGAGGCTTGAACAATAACCTCCTCGACTTCATCAGAATGTATGAAGTTTGCTGAGAATATACCTAGCATCGCTAGTATTAATAATTTATTTTTCATGTTTACTCCTAAAAATTTAAAATTTAAAAATCAAAAAATTAAATTTTTGGTGGAGCTCTCTGATGATAATTTTTAGATAATGATTGATCAGTAAGACTCACAAGTTTAGAGCCTTCAATATCAAAATCTATAAAAGTTATATTTGTCTTAGAATTTTCTAAGTCTTGTGTTTGATTTTCTTCGCAATAATCGCAATTGATTTCAAAAGCTTCATCTTCAATTTCAAAAGCTTCTGCAATATGTTCTA
>CACJKN010000014.1 GCA_902594005.1 uncultured SAR86 cluster bacterium
ATTTTAGTAATAGATAACTATGACAGCTTTACTTATAACTTAGTCCAGTATATTGGAGAGCTTGGATATGAAGTAATAGTTAAAAGGAATGATGAAATAACTTGTGAAGAAGTAAGCGCACTAAATCCAGAGAAAATAGTTATTTCGCCTGGGCCATGCACACCTTTAGAAGCAGGCATATCAGTAGAAATTATTAAAACAATTGAAAAACCCATTTTGGGAGTTTGCTTAGGCCATCAGGCAATTGGAGTAGCTTTTGGTGGAGAAATAATTAAGGCTAATGAACCAATTCATGGCAAGCTCTCATTAATTAATCATATTGAAAAAGGAGTTTTTAAAGATGTTGATAATCCCTACAGTGTTGTTAGATATCATAGCCTAATCGTTAACCCAGAAAATCTTCCTGATGAGCTTGAGATAACAGCGACTTTAGTTGAAGATGAAAATATGATCATGGGACTATCCCATAAAACAAAACCCATAGTTGGAGTGCAATTTCATCCAGAATCTATTGATACAAAGTTTGGTAAAAAACTTATTAATAACTTTCTTAAATCATGATTGATAACGAATTACAAAAACTAAAAGGAAAAATTGATTTAAGCAGGCAAGAAATGCTCGATGTTATGGATTTAATTATGTCTGGTAGCTTACAAGATAATGAAATAGAAGAATTTCTTATAGCGATGAATGAAAAGGGTGCATCCATTAATGAAATATCTTCTGCAGCTTCAGTGATGAGAGATAAGTCTCTTAAATTTAATATTGGAGATGGAACTCATATCGATACATGCGGGACAGGAGGAACCGGACTTCATATTTTCAACTGCTCAACAGCATCGGCTTTTGTTGCTGCTGCATGTGGGGCAAAGGTCACGAAACACGGCAATAAAAGTATTTCAAGTAAAACTGGGAGCGCCGACTTTCTTTTAGAAGCAGGAGCAGATATTTCTCATGACAGAAATTTATTAGAGAGTATTTTTAGAAAAACTGGCTTTATATTTCTTTTTGCTCCTTTGCATCATTCGTCAATGCGATATGTAATGCCAGCGAGACAGAAAATTGGAAAGAAAACTATATTTAATCTTTTAGGGCCACATACCAATCCGTGCTCTGCTAGGAAACAGCTGATTGGAGTTTACAAGAGATCACTGGTTGAAACTTTCTCAAGCGTAGCTAAGGAACTTGAAATGGAGCATGTAATTGTTGTCCATGGGAATGATGGATTAGATGAGATCTCAATTACTGATGATTCTTTTATAAGTGAACTCAAGGATGGGAAAATAAAAAACTATCAGGTATCACCTAAAGATTTTGGCCTAAGTTATGGAAATTTTGAATCCATTAAGGCCTTATCTCCTCAAGAAAGCTTTGAAAAAGTATCTCTAGCATTTGCAGGCAGAGAAGGTTCTGTCCAAGATATGATAGCTATAAATTCAGCAGCTGCATTAAAGCTTTCAGGCATTGTAAAGTCCCTTAATGAAGGCGTTGAGCTTTCTAAATCAGCTATGAATGAAGGCCTAGCTCAATCAAAACTCGAAAGTTATGTAAAAATGTCTAATAACTTATGAATATCCTTGATGAAATAGTTTTAAAAAAAAGAACAAGAGTTAGCGAGGCAAAATCGATTGTATCCATTGAAGATATTCAAAATCAATTAGCAAAATCATCTTCACTAAAGAGTAATTTTAAAAATAACTTAGAAAATCAAGCACAAGCGATAATTGCTGAGATTAAGAAGGCATCACCAAGTGCTGGAATTATTGCTGAAGATTTTAATCCAATTTTAAAAGCGCAAGAATATGAAAAAATGGGCGCAAGAGCATTATCTATATTAACCGAGGAGGACTTTTTTCAAGGAAGTAATAAAGTTCTTCAAGATGTTAAGAAAGTCACTAATCTCCCCATCCTTAGAAAAGATTTTATCATTGATGATTACCAAATATATGAATCTAAGTTAATAGGTGCCGATTGTATTTTATTGATTACAAGCATACTCTCAGACTCTCAAATTGAAGAGTATGTATCCAAAGCAGAAGCAATAAATTTAGATGTGCTTATTGAAGTGCATGATGAGGAAGAGCTCGCAAGGGTTTCAAGATTTCATAACGCGCTGATAGGTGTTAACAATAGGAATCTTAAAACCTTTGAAGTTGATCTTATGAATGCTGTTAGATTAAGAAAAAATTATGATGGGAATCAGATTTTTATTGCGGAATCAGGAATTAAATCTAGTGCTGATATAGAGTATTTAGTATCCAATGATATAAATGTTTTTTTAATTGGTGAGAGCTTGATGAGGGGTAATCTTTTTTGAAGTTAAGATCATGGCAAGCCGAAGCATTTCCTCTTTGGTGGGATAAACAACAAGGCATCATAAAAGTTGTTACCGGGGGAGGAAAAACATTTTTTGCCATTCACTGCATTAAAGAATATCTAAAGGCTTCTCCTAAAAAAGATATATTGATCGTTGTTCCATCAATTGCTCTCCTTGATCAATGGAGCGAGGCTCTTTTAGAAAATAATGTAAATCAAGAAATTGTCCTCAATGGTGGCGGAGAAAAAGTTAATAAGTCAGCAAAAATTATAGTAACCACTATCGACTCCCTTAAAAATATTCTAGGCATAGTAAATGCAGAAAACTCCCTGCTCATTGTTGATGAATGCCATAAGATTGGAACTGAGAAGAGAGGGGATATGCTCAACAATAACTGGTCAGCAACTCTTGGATTATCTGCAACACCAGAAAGAGATTACGATGATAATTTCTATGTAATTATTAAAAAAATCCTTGGAGACATAATATTTGAATACGACTATATTGATGCAAGAGATGATGAAGTAATTGTAAATTTTAGTCTTCTTTATGCCTATGCACCTTTATTGAAAGAAGAAGAAAAGAAATATGAAAACTTTAGTAAATCTATCAGAAGAAGGGCTGCCACAATTGGCGGCCACAATATGGACGATTATCCACTTAAAATGCATGTGTTTAATAGGGCGCGCCTAATTAAAAATTCAAAAAATAGAATTCCATATGGCGTTGATTTAATACAAAAATATAAAAGAGAGAGTTGGATAGTTTTTACCGAAAATAAAAAACAGGCTAAGGAATTTAACAAAATTATAAATACAAAGGGTTTTAAGTCTGCTCTATACAACACTGATTTAGATAGCACAGAAAGATTAGAAAACTTAAATAAGTTTAAAAAAGCTGACCTTAATGTATTGGTTACTTGTACTGCTCTTGATGAAGGTTTTGATATGCCAGAGGCAGATGGAGCGCTTATATTAAGTGCCTCATCAAGTAAAAGGCAAAGAGTTCAGAGAATGGGTAGAGTTCTAAGAATCACTGAGAGCAAACCAAATGCACTGATAGTGACAGTTTATTCATCAAAGACCGAATTTGATAAACTCATGGAAGAAGCAAAGAGATATCATAAAGAGGGAGTGCCAGTTTCTTGGAAAAGACAAGATAGATAGTTAAATATAATGACTTGTAGAAGTCATTACTTTAGCTGTGAGCTCCATTACTTTCTTAGTAGGACTTTGTAACTCTTCAGCTCCAGATTCATTTGCTTGACCAGCATGCAAATCTTCGTCTTCTTGCATAGTTTTTAATATTTCAATTGTCTCTTTATCATTCTCAGAGATTTTATCTAAATGTCTTTGGAGGTGTTTCACCACCTGTTTCTCAGTCTCTTCAACAAAACCTAAACTAGTTTTTTCTCCCAAAGATCCAAAAATTGCTCCAATTGCAAATGATCCTGCATACCAAATAGGATTTAGAACTGAAGGTTTTCCATCAAGCTCATCCAATCTTTTTTTACACCAAATTAAATGATCAGTCTCTTCATCGCCAGCATGTATCAGGTGCTCTTTTATTTCAGGATCTTTGCAAACCATTGCCTGTCCTCTATAAAGAGCTTGTGCAGCAACTTCACCTGCTAAATTTACTCTCATTAGAGCTTCTGAAAGTTTTCTTTCAGATTCTGATAGATTTACATCATTGGATTCTCTATCTGCAGGATAATCCCTTTCAGTTCCACTTTTCTTATAAGAAAGAGTTTTCAAAGCTATGTCTAATTCATTTACAAATTTATTAATCATTCTTCAATCCTTTTTTCCCAATATCACTTCTGAAGAACATGCCCTCAAAGTTAATTTTAGGGATTGCATTATACGCATTATCTATAGCAATTTCTAAGGTCTCACCTAAAGCTGTCATACAAAAAACTCTGCCACCCGATGTGAGAATCTTATTATCTACAAACTTTGTACCTGCATGAAACAGTTTCTCATTTTCACTGAAATGATTTTTTATATCTATTTCCATATCTGTTTCATAATCTTCTGGATAGCCTGATGATGCTAAAACTACTCCACAAGAGTGCATTGATGACCATTCAATTTGATGGGCATTAAGTTTTTTATTAATCGCATCAAGACATAAATTTGTAAGGCTAGATTCTAATCTGAGCATAATTGGCTGAGTTTCTGGATCGCCAAACCTACAATTAAATTCTAAGACTTTTATCTCATCTCCTTCTATCATTAGGCCAGCATATAAAAAACCAAGATAGGGAAATCCTTCAGCCTTTAATCCATTCATTGTTGGAAGCATAACCTCATCGATAACTCTTTTGTGAATCTCATCTGTGACAATTGGAGCAGGGGAGTAAGCACCCATACCTCCAGTATTTAATCCAACATCTCCATCTCCAACAGCTTTATGATCTTGGCTTGTTGCAAGAGGAATAATTTGATCATCACTGACAACAGCAATAAAGCTTGCTTCCTCTCCATTCAAAAAGTCTTCGATTACCACTCTATTTCCAGCATCCCCAAAGGCATTTGATTCAAATATATCTTCAAGGGCTTTTTCTGCAGCTTCTCGATCATCACAAATAATAACTCCCTTTCCAGCAGCAAGGCCATCAGCTTTTACAACCGATGGGAAATCAATCTTGTCGAGGTACTTCAGGGCATCATGATGATTATCAAAAGACTTATAATTTGCTGTAGGTATACCATATTTTATAAAAAAGTCCTTCGCGAAGGTTTTTGATCCCTCTAGCTGAGCAGCTCCCTTACTGGGCCCAAAAACTTTTATATTTTTAGACTCAAGAAAATCAACCAAACCATTAACTAGAGGATCTTCAGGACCGACAATTACAAGTTCAATATTATTTGAAACACAGAAGTTAGAGATATCCTCATTGTTATTTATATCCAAGGAAATATTCTCTATTTTTTCTTCAAGAAATGTTCCTGCATTGCCAGGAGCAACATAAACCTTTTCAACAAATTTATCAGTAGAGCACTTCCATGCCAAAGCATGCTCTCTTCCTCCTGAACCAATTACTAAGATTTTCATTTGTTAATGCCTGAAATGTCTTACGCCAGTAAAAACCATGACCATTTTATGTTCGTTTGCAGCATCTATAACTTCTTGATCTCTGACAGACCCACCGGGTTGTATTATTGATTTGATTCCACTGCTAGCTGCTTTATCAATACCATCCCTGAAAGGAAAGAATGCATCTGATGCCATGCACGATCCTTCAACATTCAAGCCTTCTTCTTTGGCTTTTAAGCTTGCAATTTCAGCACTAATAACTCTGCTCATTTGACCTGCTCCAATACCAATCGTTTGTCCATCTTTAGCGAATACAATAGCGTTTGACTTTACGAATTTAGCTACCTTCCAAGCAAACATAAAATCATCTAATTGCTCCTGGGAAGGATTAAGATCAGAAACTACTTTTAGATCATCTATAGAAATAATTTTTGTGTCCTCATCTTGCACAAGTACACCACCTGAAACAACCTTAAACTGATTACCAACCGCGTCTCCATCAAGATCACATCTTAGAACTCTTATATTTTCTTTTTTCTTTAAGACATTTAGGGCATCTATATCAAACTTAGGAGCAATTATTACTTCAACGAACTGATTTTCCAGTATTTCTTCTGCCAAACTTGATTCAAGCGCCCTATTAATTGCAATTATTCCACCAAAAGCTGAAGTTGGATCAGTTTGAAAAGCTTTTCTATAGGCTGTTTTAATATCTTCAGACTCACTAACTCCACATGGATTAGCATGCTTTACAATCACGCATGCAGGCTTTTGGAACTGCTTAAGACATTCCCAAGCAGCATCTGAATCCGCAATATTATTATATGAGAGTTCTTTTCCCTGAAGTATGTCCGCATTAGCTATATTCTTTTTTTGAGAAGAATCTTTTAAATATAGTTTTGCTTTTTGATGGGGATTTTCCCCATATCTTAAAACTTTTGGATTAGATAAATCCATAATTACATTTTCATTATTTTCTGAATCTATGTATTGATGAATTGCTCTATTGTATTGGCTCATTTTCTTAAATACTTTTGCAGCTTGTTTTTTTCTGAATTCGTAACTAATACCACTCTTTGAATCCCATTCACTAATCATTTCCTCATAGTCGTTTGGATCAGACAAAACCAATACATCTTTGAAGTTTTTTGCTGCTGCCCTGATCATTGTTGGGCCACCGATATCAATTTGCTCTATTGCTTCTTTAAACGAACATCCAGATTTTATTGTTTCCTCAAAGGGATACAAGTTAACAACAACGATATCAATCTCTTTATAACCCATTGATTTCAATACATCTGTATCTTCTCCACGACGAGCCAATATGCCAGCATGTATTTTTGGATGAAGTGTTTTTACTCTTCCATCCATCATTTCTTTATGTCCTGTATATTCTGAGACCTCTATTACATTATCAGTAATTTTTTTGATTGCTTTATATGTCCCCCCAGTAGAAATGATTTCTACATTTCTCTCTAAAAGGAATGAAACTAAAAGATCTAAATTAGTTTTATCAGAGAGGCTTACCAAGGCTGACTTAGGCGAAATATTTTTCACTTTATAATCCCATATTTTTTTAGTTTTGTTCTAAAAGTACCTCTATTAATGCCAAGGATCTTTGCTGCTTTGGATTGATTATTATTTGTATGCTGCAGAATAAAATTAAATAACGGAGTTTCAACCTCACGCATAACTAAGTCATAAACATCTCTAGGTTCCTGCGAGTCTAAACTTTTAAAATATAGTTTTAGGGCCTTTTTTACATCCTCATTAAGACTTCTGTTTTTGCTTACTAAAACTTTCTTATTTTCTTTCAAATGCAAAAAAATTATTAATTGATCTTGTAGTTTACAATTGATTAAAAAATGATCAATACTACTTCATACATTTATGATAGTTTTTTCAACATCCTTCATCGAGATCACAGAGATTTTTTCATTTTCTACTTCTATTTCGGTTATTGATGCATTGTCTGGATAAAAATGTAACAGCCTATCTTTTTTGATTGCATAGCCAACAAGAACATTTATGACCATGAAGTGGCAAAAGATTATGGAATTATTTTTAAGTCCAAGAGTCTCTGTAATAATTCGCTCCCTCCAGTTTTTAATGTCATCAGGAAGCGTTTCTATTTTCCTTGTACTAATATCTTTAAGCCATTCAAATCTTATATCTGAACCAATATCCTCTGCGGGTATCTCAACAAAACTTTCATTTATATCAAAATCAACATCAATACCTTCAGAGGCATAACTAAGAGTTTCTATAGCCCTTTTTTTTGGACTTGAGATGAAATCATATCCTTTTGAAAAAATACTTTTTGTAAAATCATTAATTGATTTAGCTTGATCAACACCTTTTTTGCTTAAGCCAGGATCCCTATCATCTCCATCCCAAGTTGAAGCAGCTTCCCCGTGACGGATGAGGATTATTTTTTTCTTATGCATTAATGTTTGAGAACAATTTATAATTATTTAATGAAGCTCCATAGAGTATATTACAAAGAACTTAGTCGAACAGATAAAATTTCAATTGATAATAAATCTAAGATTAATCATTTGAGGAATGTTCTTAGGCTCTCAGAGGGATCTAAGTTAGATTTATTCGATGGAGAGGGTAATTCATCCATTTGTAAGATAGTATCGCTTGAGAAAAAAAAGATAGTATTGGAGCAAATTGGCGACATTGAATTTCAGCAACCAGAGAGAATTAACTTAAAAGTCTTAATGCCTTATATAAAAAAAGAAAACCTTTTTTTTGCTATCCAGAAAGTAACAGAAATCGGTGTTAGTAATATCTCATTGTTCAGACCGGACAATGTTGATCAAAGCATTAGCAAGAAAGACCTATCAAAAATTAATGAAAAAGCTTTATCAATTATTGCTCAGGCATGCGAACAAAATGGATCGAATATAGTTCCTGATTTCCAAATATATGAAGACCTATCATCAGCAATTGATCATGATAGCTTTAGTATTTTTTTTGATTTGGATGCTACTAATGACTTTCAGTCTATCAAGAACTTTGAAGATAGCATTACCTTAATCACAGGACCTGAATCTGGATTTAGCAAAAAAGAGAGAGAATTTCTCAATGCTACAACTAGTTACAATATTTCTCTTGGTAAAAATATTTTAAGAGCAGAAACTGCTCCTATAACGGCGTTATCAGTTATAAAAAGTAATCTTGGTTTATTATAGATTGATGGGAAACTCAATTTTATTTATAACAGACCCCTTTGATTCTTTAAAACAAGAAAAAGATACCTCTATATTTATTATGAAAGAGGCATTAAAAAGAGATTTTGAGGTTTTTCAGTGTGAGATGAGCGATCTTATGCTTAAGCAAAGACTATCATCACAATGCTCACAAATTATTAAAAATAATGACATTCTAGAGACAGCAAAAAAGAATGAAATTGATTTAGCAAGTTTTTCATTTTGCTTTATGAGAAAAGATCCGCCAGTTGATCAAGACTATATGAATTGTTTGCATCTATTAAATATAGCTTCGCAGAATGGAGCCAATATAATCAACAATCCTAATGCCATAAAAATCTTTAATGAAAAGATTTTTGCTATGGAATTTAGCGATCTTATGCCTCCCACAATTATTTCAGCAGATTCAACAAAAATAGAAGAATTCTTAAGAATTCATGAAGAGATTGTCATAAAACCTCTTAATGGTATGGGCGGTGATAATATTCACAAGGTTTCAACTAATGACCCAAAAAGTTTAGAAAACATAATAGATCTAACGGAAGACTCTAAAACACAGATTATTGGTCAAAAATTCCTTCCAAAGATTAATGAAGGAGATTTTAGAGTTCTTGTGATAGATGGAGAACCTTTTGAGTATTGCTTGGCTAGAATACCTAAGGATGGATCATTTCTAGGAAATTTAGCACAAGGAGGTAAGGGAGTAGCTAAGAAAATTACTTCTAATCAGAGAGAAATTGGAGAAAAAGTTGGCGCTAGATTAAAAAGTGAGAATATACTTTTTGCTGGCATCGACATAATTGATGACAAACTAACTGAAATAAATATAACTAGTCCTACTTGCGCAGTTGAAATTTTCGACCAAACTGGTGAAAACCCAATAACAAAGATTTTTGATTCCCTATGAGCCATCCCATTCTTTATAACAAAAACATTAAGAATAGGGTTAACCTTAGAAAATCATTTCTGCTATCGACATTAATCCATGTTTTTTTAATATTCGGTGTTTCTTTTATTTTTATTTATAAGCAACCGCTTTTTGATTCTTCCCCAGTAGTGAACATAAAGTTAGCAAATGCGGATATAGATCAAGACCCAGATTTTTTACCGCAAGTGAATAACCTAATAAATGGGAATGGCGCAAAATCATCTGAATTGATTGATGATCAGATCAAACAAAAAACCCTAAAAGTAAAAATGTTAGATGCCAACTCAGATCAAAATACTATTGAGTCAAAGTATTTAAATGCTTGGCAAAGAAAAATTGAGAGAGTGGGACATAATGTTCTTAAGAAAGAGTATTCTCAATTAGACTTAACCCAACTTAGACTAGTTGTTAGCATAGATTCATTAGGTAATCTAATTGAAACTAAAATAATCGACTCATCAGGAAACTCAGAAATTGATAAAATAGCTAAGGAAATTGTAAGACTGGCATCACCATTCGAGCCTTTTTCAGATGAAATGTTAAGTGAGTATGAAGTTTTGCAAGTAGATAGAATTTGGAAATTTGGGTCATAAGTAATGGTAGTTATTGCCATTGATTACGGAGAAAAGAAGATAGGTCTTGCAGTAGGTAACACCGAAACAATGACTTCATCACCAATTTCAATTATTAAAAAAGCAAAGACCGGATTTAATTGGGATGAGTTAAAAGAAAAGATTATGGAGTGGGAGCCTAATAGAATTATCATTGGTAAACCACTTAATATGGATGGTACTAGAAGCGATTTTATGGAAAAAGTAGAGAGGTTTGCTAAAAAGCTTAGATCTAGAATAGATATTGAGATTGAATTCTTCGATGAAAGATTAACTTCTTTTGAAGCTCGTCAATTAGATGAAGATTCTGAAATGATAGATGATGTTGCCGCAAAGATAATTTTAGATAGTTGGTTAAATAATGAGCATTCCTAAAAGTTTCATTGATCAAGTCTTAGATCAAACAGATATCGTTGATGTGGTTGGTAGAAGGGTTCAATTGAATAAAAAAGGCTCGAACTACTGGGGTGTTTGTCCATTTCATGATGATCATAAACCATCGATGGCTGTCAATCAGGATAAACAGTTTTACTATTGTTTCGTTTGTCAGGCATCGGGAAATTCCATTAACTTTCTAAGAGATTATGAAAATCTTGATTTCACAGATGCGGTAGAAACATTAGCATCTTCCTTGGGTTTAGAGATTCCGTATGAAAAAACTGAGATTCAAGATGAGAATGACTACTCAATATTGGATGAAGCAGTAAAGGTATTTGAAGCGAAGTTAAAAGAAAGCAAAAAGGCAATTAATTATTTAAAGTCTCGAAATATATCTGGGATAACAGCTAAGAAGTTTCAACTTGGTTTTTCTGATGATTCATGGGATAGCCTCTATTCCTCATTTGAAAAGAGATTTGAGCAAAAGGTTATGGCCTCGTCAGGACTTTTCCTTGAGAAAAATAAAAAGAATTATGACAGGTTTAGAAATAGAGTTATCTTTCCCATCAGGAATATAAAAGGGCAGAATATTGCATTTGGTGGAAGAGTGATAGATCCTGATGACGAACCAAAATACTTGAACTCTCCAGAAACAAAACTCTTTAATAAATCAAATGAGCTTTATGGGCTCTATGAAGCTCGAAAAGAAACAAAAAAAATGGATTCAATAATAGTCGTCGAGGGCTATATGGATGTTATTGCACTTCATGAAAAGGGAATTAAGAATGCAGTTGCAACTTTAGGGACTGCAGTTACATCTAACCACCTTTCAAAGTTAATGCGTTATTCAAATAATATTTTCTTTGCTTTTGATGGAGATCTAGCTGGAGAAAAAGCTGCATGGAAAGCGCTTCAGAATGTACTCCCAATTATCCGCGAAGATACAAGAATAAAGTTTGTTTTTTTTGAAGCAGGTGATGACCCAGATAGTTATGTTAATAAGCACGGAGAAAAAGGCTTTATTGAGCTTATAAATAATGGCCAAACACTCTCAGAATTTTTCTTTTCAAAGGTTAAAAAAGTAGATGACATAAACTCTCTTGAGGGAAGATCAAAAATAGCTAGCTATGCATCTGAATTAATAAGAACTATTAATAATGTCCCCCTAAGGGAGGCATTTATTTCTGAAACAAGCAAAATATGTGAAATACCGGTTGAAAAACTTGTATCAAAACCTAATCAGCCAAAACCAAAACCATCTTCAGCAGAAGTAAAGGAAGAGCAAAGCAGCAATACCAAACAGATTGCTTCAATTTATTTAATAATTCATTCTGTTCTTACGGATAGATCACTCACACAAGATCCAATCTTTGATGAGATTAAAGATGATTCATCAATAAGCTTTTTGAAAGAGTTAAGAGAAGTTATAGAAGTTGAATCTGACACTCTTGTTTCAAAGCTTATTGAACGCATCAAATCAAAAACATTAAAAGAACTTTTTAGTCAGGCAATGGTTTCTGAAATTAAGATTGAGCAAGAAGATGCTAGAAAAATGTTTTTTGATTGTATGAACTCATTACTAAAAGACGAGGAAGATAGAGAGGAATCTTTAAAAACCAAGTATAATACCGGGTCAATTTCTGAAACCGAAAGAAGAGAGCTTCAACAACTTATTCTTAAGAAATCAGAAATTGATAATGAAGACAAAATACTATTAAAAAATCTGTCTTTAAAAAAGGATTGAAAATACGTAATTAGTCACTAGATATAGAGAAGTTTTTCAGAATTAAAAAGAGGATAAGTGGATAAATTTTCAAAACAAGAAGGCTCAAAAATAGCCGAACTTATAGAGAAGGGAAGAGAACAAGGATTCCTTACTTATGATGATGTCAATGATCATCTCCCTGATGATATTTCGGATCCAGATCAAGTAGAAGAAATTATTGGAATGATTAATGATCTTGGTCTCCAAGTTCATGAAAAAGCTCCTGATTTAGATACTCTCATGCTTCGAGAGTCAGAAAATACTGATGATATAGCGCTTGAGCAAGCTGCAGAGGCTCTAGCAGCTGTTGAAAATGAAACAGGAAGAACAACCGATCCAGTAAGAATGTACATGAGAGAAATGGGTACTGTAGATTTACTTACTCGAGAAGGTGAGATAGAGATCGCTAAAAGAATTGAAGAGGGGATGAGAGATCTTCTTCTTGCAAGCGCACAATACCCAAGAACTGTTGAATATGTTTTGTCCTACTTTCAGCTTGTCAAAGATGAAGAAAAAAAACTCAATGACCTTTTAACTGGATTTTTGGAAGAAATGGAAGAAGTTCCCTCAGCTGGACCTGGAAGTGAAAAAGCAAAACAGCTTGCAGATAAAAAAGATGATGACGAAAATGATGGCGAGTTAGATTTTAAAGAAGTCCAAAGAAGAATGACTTCTCTAAAAAGACAGTACAACAAAACAATGAAGGTGCTGGATAAACATGGCCGAAGTCATAAGAAAACGCAAGAAGAGTTCGAAAAACTTGGAAATATTTTTAAGTTCTTGAAATTCAGTCCAAGAATGTTTGAAGAAATTTGTATTATTGCAAGACATGACCTTGAAACAATAAGAAGTCATGAAAGAATCATTCAGACTTTATGCGTTAAGAGTGCAAGAGTTCCAAGAAAGGACTTCCTGGAAGCTTTTAAAGATAACTTTACAAAAATGACAATCATGCCGTCATTTATTAAAAACAAGAAATATAAAAAAGACTTGCTCGAAAAAGTCAAACAAGATGTGATGATTTCTCAGAAAGAAATAAAAGCTCTAGAAGAAAAGGTCGGACTTACTTCAAAAGAAGTCAAAGAAATTAATAGAAGCATGTCTATGGGTGAAACTAAGATGAGACGTGCAAAAAAAGATATGGTTGAGGCTAACCTAAGACTTGTAATATCTATTGCTAAAAAATATACCAATAGAGGGTTGCAGTTCTTAGATCTAATCCAAGAAGGAAATATTGGTCTGATGAAAGCCGTTGATAAATTTGAATATAGAAGAGGTTATAAGTTTAGTACTTATGCAACCTGGTGGATTAGACAGGCGATTACAAGATCTATTGCTGACCAAGCAAGAACCATAAGGATTCCTGTCCATATGATAGAAACTATTAACAAATTGAATAGAGTTTCTAGGCAGATGATGCAAGATATGGGAAGAGAACCAACACCTGAAGAGTTAAGTAAAGAGCTTGATATGCCCGAGGATAAGGTAAGAAAAGTACTTAAAATTGCCAAAGAACCTATTTCAATGGAAACACCAATTGGAGATGATGAGGATTCAAACCTAGGTGACTTTATTGAAGATACTGTTATTGAGTCTCCGCTTGAAAATGCGACGGACGAAAGTCTGCATTTTGCTACGGATGATGTTCTATCATCTTTAACTGCAAGAGAGGCAAAAGTTCTAAGAATGAGATTTGGTATTGGCATGAATACTGATCACACTCTTGAGGAAGTCGGTAAGCAGTTTGATGTTACTAGGGAAAGAATTAGGCAGATTGAAGCAAAAGCTTTAAGAAAGCTTAGGCACCCAGCAAGATCCAGTCATTTAAGAAGCTTTTTAGACGACTAAACAAGTTTTTTGAACTACCTTTATTATTTTTAGTCTAAACTATATCTAATATTTTTCGGAGAGGTATATGTTAAAGAAAATATCACTATTAGTTTTTTTATCAGTTCCACTGATGATTCTTGCAGATGACCATGGCAAAAAAGAAGGCAAGTCACCTAAAGAGATGAAAAGAATGGAAATGATGAAGAAGAAAGAAGCCCATATGAAAAAAGAGATGGAAAGGTGGGGAAGATGGAAACCTGAAGATTGCAAAAAGGTTAGTGAAGCATCGGGCACTTTTTTATATTTTGCTGGTGAATCCATGAAAGAAGGTGAAAAACATGAAAAGATGGGCCACCAAGAAAAAGCAGATAAGCATTATTTAGATGCAATGGCTTTAGCAGAGCTAGCAGCGAATTATGCTAAAAACTATGAAGCTTACTGTAAGAAATAATTAATTAAGACATTTAATTAATTTTACCTTTATAATTATCAGCTTAATTCTATAGGGCCTGTAGCTCAGTTGGTTAGAGCAGTGGACTCATAATCCATTGGTCGGAGGTTCGAGTCCTCCCGGGCCCACCATTTACCCTTCAATAATCCTGAAGTCTCTAATTGCCATTTCCTCAACAGGCTTTCCTGCTGCACCAAGAACATCTTTGGTATATTCATCGCTGTTCCTGGCATCAATAGCCGCTTGTAAAGAGGGAAATTCACACAAAGCAAAAGGTAGCATTCTCCCGTCCTCTACAGCTATATGAGGTGGCTTAAGATGATGAACTTTACAGGCACCTGAAGCAACATATTCCTGCCAAGCTGGCATTACTTTTTCTAACCAGCTATCTTTATCTTTAAATTCCCTTACCCAAACAAGCCAATATCCATAACCCGGCTTCATCCAACCACCCTCTGCTTCAATAATTCTGAAGTCCCTGATTACTTTATTCTCAACAGGAGTGCCATCAGCTTCAATTACTCCTTGATAATAGTCTGGATCCTCAGTTCTTGCGTGAACTGCCTGATCAAGCGATGGGAACTCAATTACAGCAGTTGTTTTTTCAATCCCTGATTCATAAACTGCCTTAGGCGGACCAAACGAAATAGGATTTACCACACCATTTGATTTTTCTACATAATTTCCCCATGATGACAATACTTGCTCCCATGCATCTGGCTTAATTACATCCTGAACAGCAACAACCCAATAACCTTTCATAGACCCTCCAATAAATATTTTTTAGCTTTAATCCATATCATTCTTATATTTTTCAAACCAAGCAAGTATATGATCAACCTTAGTTATTAGATTTGATGGCCTGCTTGCAATACCATGTGATGTATTTGGAATGCGAATCATTGCGCTATCAATTCCTCTCAATCTCAATGCTTGATAAAACTGTTCTGTTTCTGAAATTGGAGTTCGCCTATCATTTTCTCCAGTAATTAACATTGTTGGAGTCGTTACATTACCAACAAGAGAAAGTGGAGAGCGTTCCCAGTAATGTTCAAGGTGCTCCCACGGAGGACCTGGAAACTGATGATATATTTGACTCACCATAGAATCAGCTGTCAAAGGTTTGCTTAACCAATTAATAACAGGTTTAGCTGAAACAGCTGCATTAAATCTATCCGTCAGACCTATCGCATAAGCAGTTGCTATCCCTCCGGCACTACCGCCAGCAATAAAAAGATTATTCTCATCAACAATACCTTTGCCAATAAGAGCATCTATACCTGACATATGATCTGCAAAATCTTCTGGACTTGAGTATTTATATTGAAGCAATAATGCAAAATCCTCACCATAAGATGAACTACCTCTATAGTTATCATAAAAAACAATATATCCAGAGGCTGCCATCATTTGCAGCTCTGCTGAGAAGTGGGGCCCATAAGCAAGATGCGGACCACCATGGATTTCAAGTATTAACGGATACTTTTTAGATGGATCAAAGTTTGGAGGTGTAATATACCAACCATGTATCTCTTCATTATCAAATGAAGAGTTATATATTATTTCATTAACCTTGCCCAGTTTCCTGTAGTCAAGAATATCTTCATTTAGTTGGGTTAATACTTTTGTTTTACCTTTTATTGCAATACCAACATCAGCAGGCCTATCAGGTTTCCCATAGGTGTAAGCAGCAGTCCCATTAGCTATATGAAATCCGCCAGAAATATATGGCCTTCCGATTGTGGTACCTCCGACATTTGATGCAATTTCATTTAAATCTCCATTTAAGGAAATCTGTTTAATAGTTCTTTCTCCTCTATTATCAAAAGCAAAATAGATAGATTGACTATCTTCTGACCAGAATAAATTGTCTGCATCATCATCTAGGTCTTTTGAAATTATTTTTATCTCCCTGCTTTGAAGATCCATTACAGCTATTCTGCTTGGAGTGTATGCCAAAGGACGCCTTTCCTTTACGTAAAAAGCAATCATTTTTCCATTGGGTGATATGGCTGGAGACCTTTCTTCACCAGATTGTTTTGTAATTTGTTTCAATTCATTGCTAGAAACAGAAACAGAGTAAATATCAGCTTCATTACTAACAAGTTCCCAATCATCTGATCTGTATGCAGAGAAGAAAATATCCTTACTATCCTTTGACCATGAGAGCGAACCATAATGATTAAAATCTCCAGTGGTTAGTTGGCGAGCTGTGCCTCCTTCAGCAGGGACTACAAATATATGACGATATGAAGGTTCAACAATTCCTCTGCCATCATATTGATATCTTGTAGTAGTAACTGTAATTGGTTTTTTTGCCCAAGATGCTCCATCAGGTTTATCTCTTTCATCAACGAAGGATTTGCTTTCAGCTTTTACTCTCATCGTAAATGCCAACCATTTTCCATCCGGCGACCATGACAAGCTTGATGGTGATTCTTGCACTTGAGATATTACTGCAGTTTCGCCAGTATCTACCCAATGCATATGAATCTGAGTTGACCCAGAGTTATTTGAAACAAAAGCAATTCTTTTATTATCTGATGACCAGCGCGGAGAGTATGAATTTTTGAGTCCTGAGTTCAAAGGTCTATGATCTCTTCCGTCTTTTGCTATTCTCCAAAGACTTGATCGAACCCTGTCTTTCATAATGTCGTTGGATTTTCTTACATAAACTATTGTTTCTCCATCTGATGAAACTTGAGGATCAGAAGCCCACTCAAGATCAAATACATCCATACCATCAAAATAGTTAATATTTTCTTTTGTTTCCGCCGATGGAGAGACAAGGAGGAAAAGGGTTATTAATAAAAAGTTTTTATTCATAATGCCAATACACCCAAATAATTTATTATTTTCTTACCTCAGCATAAACTTTGCTTGTTCCATCTTTAAAGAGGATAAGAACATCATAAGGTGTGAACATTCCTTCAACTTCCATTCCCGGTGAACCAAGCGGCATTCCAGGAACAGATAAACCAATTGCATTTGGATGCTCTTCTGAGAGGAATTGAGTTATATATTCGCTAGGAATATGACCTTCAAAAATATAACCATCTTTTGAAACACCGGTGTGGCAAGATCTGTACTCTGGTTTGATATCATATTTCTCTTTAATTTCTTGAAGGTTGCTATGATCTTCTGTTGAAGTAGTAAATCCATTTCCTTCCAAATGCTTAATCCACATCTTGCAACATCCACAAGTTGGGGTTTTATGAACTAAAAGAGATACCTCACTCTCAAAAGATTCACTTTGCATTCCCAGCGATAATAAGCAAATTGTAAATAAAAAGAGTATTTGATTTTTGGAATTTATTTTCATTTATTTATCATACCAAGAAGTATCAAGTTTTCACCATGCTAAAATTTTAATATTCATGAAAAATAGAATACTAATATTCTCATCTTCACTTTTCTTGCTTTTTGGATGTGGCAGTGGAGGAAGTGAGGGAACCACTCCACCAGCACCATTTGCAAACAATATAATAATTGTCACCATATCTGCAAGTGCGTCTGAGGTTGGGGTAGGTCAATCCGTAGAAATTTCCCATGTAGTTTCTGGAGCCGTCCCTAATTCTTGTATAGCATCAGGTGATTGGTCAGGAAGTAAAAGCCCCTTAGGCAATACTGAAGAAGTAATTATTGCAAAAACAGGAACAAATACATTCACTATAACCTGCTCAGCACCAGGTAAAGTAACAGGTTCCGCAACTGTGAATGTGACCGGTTTAGTTGCTCGTATAGATATAACGAATAGTATTTTTTCAAAAAGAAGTAATGATTGCTCAGAATATGTTGAAAACTATAGTTCTAATGTAAGAGACCTCACTAGAGCCTTAGATTTTGATGGATACGTAGATATTGGTTCCACTGATGAGTTCTGTGAAATTTATAGCGACAATATCCCAAATCATGATTTTAATGACTCATCAGCAGGTTTTGCTCATGATGCAATCGAGATTGAGAGAATCTTCCAAATCAAAAGATCTCCTCAACAAGCTTCACAAAATTCACCAATAATGAGAAATACTTGGGATGCAATAATGCTCAATGGGGTAGTGGTAGATCTTAAAAGTGCAGGCTGCTATTCGCCAACAAATTCAAATGCAAATCCTGATGGAAATATCCCAGCAGGATGTAATCAATCTGCGCAGTGGAATTTAGTTCCTTTGGAATATAAATCAATGTTTAAAGTTGATATACATAATGCGCATGTTCAAGGCGATGGAACTTATCACTATCATGGGAATCCAAATGCTATGTTTGACGATAGCCCTTCTGGAGACGGATCTCCTCTAATTGGATTTGCAGCAGACGGGTTTCCTATATATGGATCTTATATTTTGGATGATACTATCGGCTCATTCCGAAAAGTTCTATCTGGTTATACGTTAAAAGAAGGAACAAGAGGTTCTCAAAGTAACTCTAATCCTGGCGGCTCATATTCCGGCATATATGAAGAAGATTGGGAATGGACGGATGCCGGGGATCTAGATGAATGTAATGGCATGACCTTTAAGGGCAGCTATGGATATTATGTGACGGATGGATACCCATACATATTAAATTGCTTTAAAGGAACTATCGATTCTTCTTTTCAGAAATAAAGATTACCAACCACTCCATGATAAAATCCTCTAATGCAAAGAGATATTGACATAGTTATATATGGAGCCAGTGGCTTTACTGGCCAACTTTGCGTTAAATATTTTCAATCATTAGACCTTGAAATTAAGTGGGCAATAGCAGGAAGAAATCCAGAGAAATTGCAAGATGTAGCTAATAACCTGGCTACAAATGTTGAAATTTTAATTGCTGATTCTAATGATGAAGAAGGATTAAGGAGTATTTGCTCAAGATCTAAAGTTGTTTTATCAACCGCTGGACCATTTCATAGATATGGATCAAAACTTGTTGCAGCATGTGTTGAAAATGGAACGCATTATGTTGATATCACAGGCGAGAACTTTTGGGTTAAAGGGTTGATTGAGAAACATCACGAGGAAGCATCAAGAAAAGGTATAAGAATAATTCCATCTTGTGGGTTTGATTCAATACCTTCAGATATTGGAACTTTCTTTGCTGTTAGATCTTCAAACAAGCCAGTAAAAAGAGTTGACTCATTTCACTCTTGGAAAGGAGAAGCCTCAGGTGGGACTATAGAGACAATGTTTGCAATGGGAGATCTAGATCTTGGAAAAGAAATCCGTGATCCTTTTCTTCTTAACCCAGATGGATCATATACAAACGAGCAAAAGAAATTAAGCTCAGATGTGTTTAAGATTTCTAAACAGAAAGATTTAAATGCATGGTCAGGCCCATTTGTTATGGCAGGCGCTAATACTAGAGTAGTAAGGAGAAGTGAGGCTCTATTGACCGAACGTCAGAAGTCTTACGGAAATAATTTCACATATCAGGAACATGCTTTTCATAAAAGCTGGAGTAAAGCTCTTTTTTCAACCCTGGGACTAGGGCTGCTAGGTTTAACTCTTGTATCACCTTTAAGAAAAATTGTTAGATCATTCCTAAGAAAACCTGGAGAAGGGCCTTCTTTAGAGGTTCAAGAAAATGGTTGGTTTGATTGTAAATACTTAGTTGAAAATGAGGATGGTCAAAAGTCTCTTTATAGAATGTTTGGTAAAGGCGATCCTGGCTATAAAGTTACATCTAAGTTTGTTGCTGAATGCGCATTATCATTACTTGAAGATCCAGAAACTCTTCCAGGAGGCTCAGAGTATGGAGGAATCCTTACAAGCGCCTCAGGTCTTGGAAATGTACTAGTTGAGAGACTTAAAAATGCGGATATACATTTCGAAGCGCTCTGATATTTCCAAATAGATAACAATTTAGGTATTATTTTGCTATGAAAGTAGCAATCTACCCTGGTTCATTCGACCCAATTACGGTTGGACATATGGATATTGTTGAAAGAGCAACTGTGCTTTTTGATAAGGTTATTATTAGCGTTGCTGAAACGGATATGAAAAATCCACTTTTTTCTTCTGAAGAAAGACTAGACTTAGTGAGCTCAATCTACGCCAATAATGAAAAGATTGAGGTTGTTGCATTTAAAAAGAAACTTACAGTTGATCTTGCAAGGGAAAATAATGCATGTGCCATTATCAGAGGTTTGAGAGCAGTATCTGATTTTGAACATGAGTTTCAACTAGCGACCATGAATAGGGCACTTGCTCCAGATATAGAAAGCATTTTCTTGACTCCTAAGGATACACTCATTTATGTATCATCAAGTCTAGTCAAAGAAATTGCTAGCTTAGGTGGAGATATTTCAAATTTTGTTCATGAAAATGTAGAAATGGCTCTTAAAGCGAAACTAAATCATTAGTTCTGGCAGTTCTTGCAATAAAAAGTTGATCTCTGATTCTGAACAAACCTAATAATCTTTTCTTTGCATGCTCTACATTCTTCAGTCTCTCTATCATAGACATTTAATTCAATCTTGAAATAACCTTTATTACCATCTGCGGAGTAAAAGTCTTTTAAAGTAGTCCCACCTTTGGTTATTGCTTCTTTGATAATCCTCTTTGTATTTTTGACCACTTCTTCGCACTGACTTTTATTTAAGTATTTAATTTTTCTCTTGGGAGAAATACCTGAGCTAAATAAAATCTCGCAAGCGTAGATATTTCCTATACCTACTACGTTCTTTTGATTCATTAAAAAGCTCTTTGTGGATACTCCAGCTTTCTTTATTTTTTTATAGAGATATTCTGAATTGAAATCATCTTCAAGTGGTTCCGGACCCAGATCCTTTATTAAGAAATGATTTTGCAGATCATTTGATAAATGGAGAGATCCAAATCTTCTAGGGTCATTAAAAATAAGGATTTCTTTACTGAACTTAAGCACAACATGATCATGCTTTCTTGTCTCGTTGCTTCCAAGCTTCTGTATTCGAAAAGTTCCTGTCATACCTAGATGAATTATTATTGTCACTTCATCCAGATGTAAAAAAATATATTTTGCTCTTCTGGTAATTGATAATATTTTTTTCTCTTTTATTTTATTAATTGCTTTTTCATCTATTGGCCAACGTAAAGATGGATTATTAACAATTATTCGTTTAAGAGTCTTGCCCTGGAAAGGGAGGATGGCATTCTTAGTAGTTTCTACTTCAGGGAGTTCTGGCATTAATTGAGATAGCCGTTGATCTCATTAATACTTTGAGGGCTTAAGGTCCCTGCCGCTAATTCAAGATTTAGTTGAGAGAGCAAATAGTCATATTTTGCATTTGCTAGATTCTTTTCAGCGGTATAAAGATTCTTTTCAGCTTGGAGAAGATCCACAATGTTTCTTGTTCCAACCTCATATCCAACTCTTGTTGCTTCAAGTGCACTGTTAGCTGAAACAACAGCTTGTTTTTGAGCCTTTAAATTGGCGCCAAGAGTAATTACATTTGAGAACCCAGATCTAACTTCTTGAATCACTGTTCTTTGCGCAAAAAGTGTTTCTTCAACAGCTCTATTGTATTCGGCATAGGCCTGCCTTCTTCTTGAACTGACAGCACCACCTTGAGAGATCGGTATTGAAAGACTGAGGCTGTAGTTCTTTCTTTGTGTCTCACTGGGAGCTTGAAAACCTAAATCTTCAAAACCTTCATATGAATATTGATTGGTATTTGATTCTGACTCTGTTCCGACAATATTAATTTTTGGTAAGTGCTCAGAGGCTGAGCTTCTCGCTGAATCTTGTGATGCATCTCTTCGTAGTACTGATGCTTGAAGTCTATAGTTATTTTTAAGCGCAATATCAACCCATTCTTGTTTAGTTGTAGGGTTAGGATTTTCTGGAACAATATCTGCCTTGAGAGAATCTATCGAGAATATTTCTCTCCCTATTAAAGAATTAAGCTCTTCCCTTGCATTAAAAAGCGCACCTTCAGAACGAATCTTTGCTGCCACGCTTAAATCATATGCTAATTGCGCCTCTTGCACTTCCGTAATAGCAGAAAGCCCAACTTCGAACCTCTGTTGGATCTGGTCAAGCTGCTTTTTAATTGCTTTTTCTTCTGAAACAGCAGCATTAAGATTATCAATAGCTCTCAGAACACCAAAATATTTTTCTACTGTTCTAATAATCAAATTTTGTTGCGCATAAGCGAAGTCAGCTTCAGAAGCATCCGTAAGTTTTTTTGATCTTTTAAAGTTAAACCAAGAATCAAGTCTAAAAAGAGGTTGTGTTAATCTAGCGGTAACTGAGTTGTTGTTATAAGCGCTTTGCAACTCATCAAATTGATAATATTCGTTCCAGTTTGTTGATCCGCTCAAAGTAACATTTGGCAGAAGTCCTGCTCTTCCTTGCACAACGAATTCTTTACCAGCTAAAAGAGAATATTCTGAAGATTTATATTGAGGATCATTATCAAGAGCTTCGTTATAAATATCTAAGAGGTTTTCAGATGCTAAAGGCAAAGAAATGAATGATATTAAGACCAGATTTTTAAACATAACAATAATAATTGGGTTGCATTAAACAACCTTTATGCTATCTGTGTCAATATAAAGTGTCAAGTAAACTTTACATTAAGGAATTATTTTCTTTATATTGCTTAAGCTTAGAGTAAAATAGTTCCAACGCTTATAAAGGTATCTAACATTGTCAAAAAAGGCTTACGATTCAAAAGCAATTGAGGTTTTGTCGGGTCTCGATCCCGTCAAAAAAAGACCAGGTATGTATACCGATACTTCATGCCCAAATCATCTTATTCAAGAAGTTCTGGATAACTCTGTAGATGAAGCTTTATCAGGTTATTGTAAGCGCATTAAAGTAAATCTTTATAAAGATAATAGCGTTGAAGTCTCAGATAATGGACGAGGCATGCCTGTTGATGTCCATCCTGAGCATAAGCTAACAGGCGTTGAACTAATTATGTGCAAGCTTCACGCTGGAGCAAAATTCTCTGGAGAAGATTATGGTTTTTCAGGAGGGCTTCATGGAGTTGGAGTTTCTGTAGTCAATGCTTTATCCACCAAACTTAATGTAAAAATTAAACGTGATTCAAAAGAGTATGAAATAAATTTCTCTGCTGGAGACAAAGACAATGATTTGAAATCAATTGGTGATGTTGGAGCTACGAATTCAGGAACCACAATTAGATTTTATCCAGACAAACAATACTTCGAAACATTAGAGATAAACAAAAAGAGCTTAAAACATCTACTAAAGGCTAAGGCAGTTCTTTGCCCAGGTCTTCAAATAGATTTCTTTGATGAAAAAAAGAATGAGAGAATTAAATGGATTTTTGATGAGGGACTGAGTGACTACCTCGATGAGTTTTCAGGTTGTAATGAGAAACTTCTTGATGAAACTATTATTCTTTCTAAGACTTCCGATGATCAAGCATTAGATGTAGCAGTGAATTGGACTGAAGAGGCTTCAAATAATTTACTCAAAGAAACTTATGTGAACTTAATTCCTACTGCATTAGGTGGCTCTCATTTAAATGGGTTTAAATCTGGTCTTCTTGAGGCAATAAAAGAATTCTGTGACTACAGGAATTTGATTCCAAAAGGTATAAAAATTAACTCGGATGACATTCTTGCTAACTGCATTTTTGTTATTTCCTCAAAATTAAAAAATCCTCAGTTTGCTGGTCAAACTAAAGAGAGGCTTGATTCTAAAGATCATATGAGCTTTGTTTCATCTTCAACAAAAGATTCTCTGAGTATTTGGCTTAACCAACATACCGAAGAGGGTGAAAAGATTGCGGATCTTGCAATTGCCGCTGCTCAAAAGAGGATTAAAAGCTCAACAAAAGTTGATAGAAAGAAAACATTTAAAGGCCCGGCTCTTCCTGGAAAGCTTTCAGACTGTAACTGCGATAATATCGAAGAAAGCGAGCTATTTTTAGTTGAGGGAGACTCAGCAGGAGGGTCTGCAAAACAAGCTCGAGATAGAAGGTTTCAGGCAATAATGCCTTTAAGAGGAAAAATTCTTAATACCTGGGATTTAGAAAGTGCAGACATAATAAAATCTCAAGAAATTAAAGATCTTGCGACTGCTATTGGATCTTTGCCAGGAGATACAGATATTTCCAACCTAAGATATGGAAAGATTTGTATACTTGCTGATGCCGACTCAGATGGACTGCACATAGCAACTTTATTGTGTGCATTATTTCTCAGACACTATAAGAATTTAGTAACCTCAGGAAAAATCTTTGTCTCCATGCCTCCGTTATATAGGATTGATGCTGCAAAAGAAGTTTTTTATGCCCTCGATGAGAATGAAAAAGAATCTATTGTTAAGAAAATTAAAAAACAGAACTCGAAAATTAAGATAGATATTCAAAGATTTAAAGGGCTTGGAGAAATGAATCCATCTCAATTAAGAGAGACGGTTATGAAGCCTGAATCAAGAAGATTAGTTCAACTAACTTTAAGTAGTTCTGATAATGCAAACTCAGTATTTGATCTACTACTCTCTAAAAAGAGAGCCCCAGATAGAAAAGAATGGCTTGAAAAGAAAGGTAACTTAGCGGAGATTTAATGACTAAAGAAAATTTAGATAAACAAAGCATTAAAAAATATGCAGAGAATGCATATCTCAATTATTCGATGTATGTCATTTTGGATCGAGCTTTACCTAATATTGGAGATGGGCTGAAGCCAGTGCAAAGAAGGATTTTATATGCAATGTCAGAACTTGGACTAAATGCATCATCAAAGTTCAAGAAATCTGCTAGAACTGTTGGAGATGTAATAGGTAAATTCCATCCGCATGGTGATAGTGCTGCTTATGAAGCGATGGTTTTAATGGCACAAGATTTTTCATTTAGGTACCCATTTGTAGATGGTCAAGGAAATTGGGGATCGCAAGATGATCCTAAATCTTTTGCGGCAATGAGATATACAGAATCTAAACTAACTAAATTTTCAGACCTTCTAATAGATGAGTTAAAGCAAGGGACAGTGGACTGGCAGCCAAATTTTGATGGATCACTTCTTGAGCCAGTAATCTTTCCAGCAAAAGTTCCATCCATTTTACTTAATGGAACTACAGGCATAGCAGTTGGCATGGCTACAGATATCCCATCACACAATATGACAGAGGTAATTGATGCAACTATCCATGTTTTAGAAAACCCAAAGACTTCTGTTGACCAAATTCTCAAATATATAAAGGGACCAGATTTTTCTAATAATGCTCCAATTGTTGCATCTCCAGAAGAGTTAAATGAAATGTATAGCACTGGAAGAGGTGCTTTTAAAATGAAGTGTGCTTGGAAAAAAGAAGGCAATGACATCATTGTAACTGACCTTCCTCATCAAACGTCTGGCTCAAAAGTTTTAGAGCAAATTTCAAATCAAATGATAAATAAAAAACTTCCAATGATTGTTGACCTAAGAGATGAGGGCGATCATGAGGAGCCAACAAGATTAGTAATAAGCCTAAAATCGAATCGAGTCAATGCAGAGGATCTCATGAATCATTTATATGCATCAACAGACTTGCAGAAAAACTACAGGGGTAACTTTAATTTAATTTCTCTAAAAGGGTCACCTAAGGTTTACTCAATAAAAGATCTTCTTAGCGACTGGATAGCATTCAGGAAAACAACAGTAACCAGAAAGCTCGAACACAGGCTCGATCAAGTAGATGATAGATTGCATATATTAGAAGGCTTATTAATTGTCTATCTCGATCTAGATAAAGTAATTAAGATCATCAGACAATCAGATGATCCCAAAAAAGAACTCACTAAAAAATTTAAAATATCTGATATTCAGGCTAATGCAATATTAGAGATAAAACTTAGACAGCTTGCAAAACTTGAACAAATTAAATTAGAAGAAGAAAGAGATGCTCTTAAAAAAGAGAAAAAAGAACTTGAGAAGATTCTTAATTCAAAGGCAAGATTGAAAACCTTTATTAAAAATGAATTAAAAGAAATAAAGGAAAACTTTGGAGATGAAAGAAACTCTCCCATTATTGAATCTTCAAGCGCAAAGATGTTCTCTGAGGAAGATACTATAACATCTGATCCTGTAACAATTGTCCTTTCAAATGCAGGTTGGATTAGAAGTGCCAAAGGTCACGAAATAGATCCTTCAACTCTTTCCTATAGAGGAGAGGATAAATTAAAAGACTTTAGTCGAGGAAGAAATAATCAACCCTGCGTATTTATTGATGCTCTTGGCAAAGCTTATACATTACCTGCGCATACACTCCCTTCTGCAAGAGGCCTGGGCGAGCCTTTAACAGGAAGAGTTACTTCTAGCTCAGGAGTTGAATTTATGAGTATTGCAATTGGAAAAGGCGAGGATAAGTTTCTTATTGCTAATACATCTGGATATGGATTCCTCGCAAACTTTGAAGATATGATCTCCAATAAGAAAACAGGTAAAGCGTTTATGAAGGTTCCTGATGGCGCTGAGATTCTTCCTTGTGAGAAAATTATGCAAGACGATAAATATGTAGCTGCCGTAACCAACTTTGGGAAGTTATTAATCTTTAATTTAGATGAGCTCACGGTCCTAGCAAAAGGTAAAGGCACTAAAATAATAAATATTCCTAAAAAACAGTTTGTTGAAAAGAAGGAAAGATTAATTATAGTAAAACCTTTTAGCGAAGGATCTGAATTAAATATTCAAAGAGACAATGGAAATATTAGGGCGTTTTCTTCGAAAGAACTAGAAGGATTTAAACTTGAGCGAGCAAAAAGAGGACGATCTTTACCTCAAGGTTATAAAAGGGTTTTATCGATAACGGTTGAAAGACCTGAATCTACTTCCAATTAGGTAGTTTTTTCTTAGCAAGAATTAATTTTGGTTTTTCTAGCTTTGGAAGACCATTCTTATAATTTACCGGTCCTTCACCTTGAATCAAAGGACTAAAATAATCTATACCTTTCTTAGTTATTCCAAAGCCATCTTTTGTAATAAAGCTTTTTGGTAGTTTTTTTTCTACATTTGCTATTTTAGAGAGTTTTGCAGGAACTATTTCCCAAGAATATTTAGAAGTCTTTTTTCTTTTTATTACTGGCATGACACCATTCATACCTTTAACTGCATATTTAACGGCATGTCTTCCAACCGCTTCAGCATGATCTAAATCAACTTTTGAAGAAATATGCCTCGCACTTCTTTGAAGATAATCAGCCACTGCCCAATGATTTTTAAGTTTTAGTCTTTGAGAGATAAGATTTGCTAAAAAAGGAGCAACTCCACCAAGTTGCGCATGGCCAAAAGCATCTTTTGTGTCAGCTTCAGCAAGAAACTTATTTTTATTATTCTTTATTCCCTCTGAAGCTACAACAACACAGTAACCTAATTTGTTTACAGTCTCTTTTACTTTTTTTAAAAAAGCAGTTTGATTAAAAGTAATCTCCGGAAGAAGAATTATGTGAGGAGCATCAGAGTTATCTTTTTTTGCAAGAGCTGAAGACCCAGCAATCCATCCAGCATGTCTTCCCATTACCTCTAGGATGAAGACTTTTGTAGAACTCTCCATCATTGATTGAACATCAAGACTTGCTTCTTGAGTCGATATCGCAACATATTTAGCAACTGACCCAAACCCTGGACATGTATCCGTAACAGCTAAATCATTATCAACTGTTTTAGGTATTGCAATACAGGTTAAATCATAGCCAAGACTTTTACTTATCTGAGATACTTTATATGCAGTATCTGCAGAATCATTCCCACCGTTATAAAAAAAGTAACCAATATCATGAGCTTTAAAAACCTCTATAAGCCTTTTATATTCTTTTGCATTTTCATCTAAGCTTTTAAGTTTGTATCTGCATGACCCAAAAACACCACCCGGCCTGTAATATAATGATTCAATAAGCTTTTTTGATTCTTTAGAGGTATCAATCAGGTTCTCGCGTAGTGCTCCAAGTATTCCATTTTGCCCTGCATAAACTTTATTTATTTGATTTGGGAATTTCTTTGCTTCCTGAATAACTGCAGCAGCAGTTGCGTTAATGACAGAAGTTACACCGCCGGATTGAGCATAAAAAGCATTTTTTTTCATAGCTTAAGTAAAGATTTAACTATGCTAGCAAAAATGTTCTAATTATTAAAAGTATTTATGAAAATTCATATCCTAGGAATCTGCGGAACATTTATGGGAGGATTGGCTCGAATTTTAATTGAGTCCGGTCATAAGGTTAGTGGATCAGATAACAATTTTTATCCTCCAATGTCAGATCAACTAAGAGAATTAGATGTTGAATTAACAAAAGGATTTGAGCCGTCCTCAATGCCTGAAGCTGATCTATACGTAATTGGGAATGCACTTTCTAGGGGAAATAAGTGCGTGGAAGAAATTTTAAACAAAAACCTCCCTTATAAATCTGGACCCGAGATGCTTGGTGACATTATCAAAGATAGATTTGTGATAGCTGTCTCCGGGACTCACGGAAAAACGACAACATCCTTCATGATTGCAAAGATATTTCAGTCTTTGGGTAAAGATATAGGTTATCTCATAGGAGGCATATCACCTGATTTCTCATTCTCTGCAAAAATAGGTAGTGATGAAATCTTCATAATTGAGGCAGATGAATATGATTCTGCATTTTTTGACAAGAGATCAAAATTTATACATTACTCTCCAAATATTCTTTTGATAAATAATATTGAGTTTGATCACGCAGATATTTTTAACGATTTAGATGAGATAAAAAAACAATTCCATCACTTATTAAAAATTATACCGAGCAGCGGAAAAATAATTCTATTTAACCATGATAAAAATGCATTAGATGTTATAAATGAGGGATGCTGGGCAGATATTATTGAAATTAATGGAAATGCTAGCAGGGCTAGCTTTGATTCATCTTCTTCAATGATTAAATTTGATGGAAAGTCAGTCTGTATAAACGATTTACCTTTTTATGGTTCTCATAACAATCTGAATGCAGCTGCAGCAATAATTTCTGCTGTATCTTATGGAATAGATCTTAATGATGCTTATGACGGGCTAAAAGATTTTAGTGGCGTACTTCGAAGACTCGAAGAGAAGGGGACTTTTAATGGAATAACAATACTAGACGACTTTGCGCATCATCCAACAGCAATAAAATCTACTATTCAAGCAGTTCAAGAAAAATATAACGGAAAAAATATACTAAATATTATAGAGCTTGGGTCTAACACAATGTCGGGAGGTTTTCATGGAGAAGAACTGTTTTCTATTGATAGTTTAGATAGTGATATCCTATGGCTGGATCATAAATCAATTCTTAAAAATAATAAGGGGAATATTTATAATTCCCATGATGATTTGATTGAATCGGTCTCAAAAAATTGTTCACATTTTGATATCATTTTAATAATGACCAATAAAAATAGTAGAAATATCTATGAACCTTTAAGAGACATCATTGAAGCCAATTAACTTACCAATCTTTCCTTTAAAATTAGTTGTTCTCCCAGGAACAATCCAGGGTTTGCAAATCTTTGAACCTCGCTATCTAAACATGGTCAAGCAATGCATGTCTAGTGCTTCAAATTTTGTTATTTCCTACAAATCAGACAGATTTGATGATTTTGATTTTGGTATTGAGAAAGTCGGAACATCGGTACAGATCGTAGACTTTAATAATTTACCGAATGGATTATTAGGAATAACAGTTAAGGCTGAATCAAAAGTTTCTTTAAATAATATAATTCAGCTCGAAGATAAGTCCTATTTAGGTGAGGTTCTACCATTGACTGAGCCTGAAGTTGACGACCAATCTCTCTTAGCAAAGTATCCAGATCTTATTGAGGTTTTAGTTAAACTTAAAGAACACCCAGAAATTAAAACACTGAAACTTGACATTGATTTAGACTCTGCCGACTCTGTCTCATATCACCTAGGGAATTTAATTCCGTTAACGGCGGATGAAAAGCAAACGCTACTAACAGCATTTGATGCTGATCAAAGATTTAAAATACTATCAAATATTCTTGAATCAATAAGAAAGACCTAATTAGATCTTTAGCATTTGTTTTCCTTGATTTTGTCCTGTGAATAATCTATTCAATGTTTCTGGACAGTTCTCAATTCCTTCCTGGATATCCTCTCGATGTTTGATTTTTCCTTCCATTGCCCATTTAGAAATATCATCAATTGCTTCACTAGCTCGGCCATAGTAATCCAGAACCAAAAATCCCTGCATTTTAGCTCTTCTTACTATCAACATAGTGAGATTTCTTGGCCCTACAGGCATTTGGTCTCCTGTATAGTTTGAAATACTTCCACAGCAGATAATTCTTGCATTAATATTAATTAAAAACAGTACAGACTCCAAAATAGGTCCGCCAACATTATCAAAGTAAATATCTATTCCATCTTTAGCTAGCTTAGTTAACTCTTCTGCAACATTAGAATTTTTATAATCTATTACATCATCTACTCCGCAGTCTTTTAGCCAAGAACATTTTTCGTCTCCACCAGCAATTCCAATTACATGACATCCCTTGATTTTTGCAATCTGACACACCATGGCTCCTGTAGCTCCGGCTGCTCCGGAGACAACAACTGTCTCACCTGGCTGAGGATTGCCAATATCGAGTAAGCCAAAGTAAGCAGTAATTCCAGTAGTTCCAAAAATATTCAACATAGACGGTATTGGAAGAA
>CACJKN010000015.1 GCA_902594005.1 uncultured SAR86 cluster bacterium
AATGCAGCTGCTTTCTTTGCTTCAGCTTTATCTTTCTTTGCAGCTTTTCTTGCATCAAGCTCTTCTGGTGATAATTTAGAATCTTTAATTAACCTTTTAACTCTATCGCTAATCTGAGCACCTTTTGACACCCATTCATCTATTTTTTCAATGTCTATACGTAATGTTTCTTCTTGGCCTTTAGCTGAAGGATTATAAAATCCAAGTCTCTCAATAAAAGCGCCATCTCTCGCATTTCTCGAATCTGCAACTGTAATAAAGTAGTAAGGATTTTTTTTAGCCCCACTCCTAGAAAGTCTAATAACTACCATAATTCCTTTAAGTTAAATTTAGTTGGAGTATTTTAGGTTAACCTTGATGATTTTGGTAGTAAAAAAGTATAATTTCTTTAAATGATAGAACCATTCCCGCTTGCCCTACTTTTGAGTGTTTTAGTCTTCGTAGGCTTAAGATTCATAATAAGATTGAAATCTTCGACATTAATTTCTGCAACATTATCAATATTAGCCTTCTCTTTTTTATTACCTGATGTTGCTGGTTCAGAAAATGTCTATTATTGGGGGCTAATTCCTAATGAGAATTTCAATCAACTTGATGCTCTTAGATTGCATATATTTTTTTCAAGCTTAGCGATCTTAGTTTTAATAATGTCATTTTTAGAAATAATTTTGTTAACTAGAAAAATAAGGCTTACTAAATCTCTAAATACTTCTACGAGTGATCATATTCCCATTGAAACAAGATATAAAACAGTGTTTTGGCTAATTGGTCTTAGTTTAGTCTTGCTTTCAATAGGTTTAGCATCTGGATTCATGCTAGATCTTAATAATGTTGATTATTTAATTGTAAAGATTGTTTTCACGATCATGGCATGGATTACTTATATGACAACCTTTATAAGAATGCGTTACTTTAATCTGCAAACAAAATTCATTGTTCGCTACAGTTTTTTATCAATAATCTTTATAATGATCGCCTTTTTTGTAAATATTTAGTTTGAATGTCTGAAGAACCCTCCTTACTAGTCTTAATTTTATCTATTGTATTTTTACTACTATTGTCAGCATTCTTCTCAGGTTCAGAAACCGGAATGATGGCATCAAATAAGATTAAGCTAAGAAATAAAGCGAAATCTGGTCAAAAAAACTCTAGAAGGGCCTTAGAGCTTTTGGCGAAACCTGATAACTTGTTATCAGTAATTCTCGTAGGTAATAATTTTGCAAATATTCTTGCCTCTGCATTAGTTACAATTCTAATGATAAACTTTTTTGAGAGTAGAGTTCTTCTTGGATCAATTGTTCTCACCATAATTATCTTAATATTTTCAGAAATAACTCCTAAAACAACAGCTTCTGCATATCCTGAAAGCTTCGCATCAAAATCTTCCTGGGTCCTATCAAGACTTAGCGTTGTTTTTAGGCCTATTGTTTTTTTTACAAATCAAGTAAGTTCAAGATTATTAAAATTATTAAAAGTTGATATAAAAAAATCGACAGAATCTGATAACTTAAATACTGATGAATTGAAAACGCTTTTAGATGATTCAAATAGTTTAATTCCAACTGATTACAGAAAAATGCTTAGCGCCGTTCTTGGGATGGATAATCTTATTGTTGAGGATATTATGATACCCCTTGCAGAAATTGAGGGAATTAATATTAAAGATGATCTAAAAAAAATAAAAAGTAGTATAAAAAATTCACCCTATTCAACACTTCCTGTTTATGATCAAAACATTTCAGATTGCATTGGCATGCTTCATTTGAAAGACTCATCAGACTTTTTGAGCGCTTTTGAGTCTAATAAGTCACTTGATTCTTCGTTATCTGAACCATATTTTGCATCTTTAACAACAAACCTCACCAAGCAACTTCATGCATTCCAGGACACTGATAATAATATTGCTTTAGTTGTAGATGAGTATGGAGAAATAGAAGGATTAATTAGTGTAGAAGATATCTTCATAGAAATAGTTGGAAAATTTGGAAGTGACATTATTGAGCAAGAGAAAGAATTTTCTCTTCAGCCTGATGGTTCAGTAATTACAGATGGTAATTCTAAAATAAGGGATTTAAATGGTTTTATGAATTGGTCTATTAACGATGAAAATGCAAAAACTATTAATGGTTTAATTTTAAAAACAATAGATGAAATCCCTATTGCGAATTTATGTATTACAAATGAAACTTATAGGTTTGAAATTCTTAAGATAAAAAATAATTCAATTACTTCTGTAAAAATCCAAAAAATTTAAACTTAGAGTAAATCTGTAATTAGTTTCAATGCAACTGCAAGTACAAATGATGATGTGATAACACCTCTCACCGATGCAATCATAGGTAACATTTTTCCCCAAATTGCATTAGCTTCAATTGCAAGAATAATACCTAAGCCTATATAGAGACTGAGGCTGCTCCATTCAGGATGAACCAATATATTTGATGGTACCTGTCCATGAGCTGAATAAACCATATACATAAGCATTGGAACACTAAATAATGTATTGGTTCTTGATGCCAAGGCTGCTTTTGCACCTGCAACAGCTGCATCACCCTCTTTCATTCCTAAAACTATTTTCTGATTTCTCCAAATTATGCCCCAAACGTTTAACATCATAAGTGTTCCCATAACTAAACCTAATATAATCTCAGTTCCAATTCTTGCAGTAATCTGATGAATGAGAATTACTCCAGTTAGAAACGTAAATAATGCTGCCCATCTAAACCACCAAAGGGCATTTGGTGCTAACTTTTCGAAAACATCAGCTTTTGCGTCTGGAGTAGCAACTTTTACATATTCCCCTTGAACAAAATTAAAATAATAAAGAAGTCCTATCCAAGCAATTCCAAACAAAATATGAAAAGCTCTAAAAAAAGATTGATCTGCCAATATATCCATAATACTCCCTATATGAAATGTGTATTAAATATAATATTAAAATTATTTGAAGTAAAGAGGGCAAAAAAAAGCGGGGATTAACCCCGCTTATAAGTTTTAGAAATTAATTTCTTATTACATCATTCCTGGCATACCGCCCATTCCGCCCATATCTGGCATTGCAGGAGCAGCTCCTTCATCTTTAGGAATATCAGTAACCATAGCTTCAGTAGTAATCATCATTCCAGCTACAGAACCAGCAGCTTGAAGCGCGGTTCTGGTAACTTTTGCAGGATCGAGAATACCCATTTCAATCATATCACCATATTCACCAGTAGCTGCATTAAAGCCATGAGAGCCTTTACCGTCTCTAACTGCTGCAACTACAACTGATGACTCCTCACCAGCATTAGATGCTATTTGTCTTAATGGAGCTTCTAAAGCTCTTTTAGCTATGCTAATACCTACATTTTGGTCTTCATTATCGCCTGTAAGCTTTTCAAGAGATTCAAGTGCTCTGATGAGAGCAGCTCCACCACCTGGAACAACGCCCTCTTCAACTGCTGCTCTAGTAGAGTGTAAAGCATCTTCTACACGAGCTTTTTTCTCTTTCATTTCAACTTCAGATCCAGCACCAACTTTGATTACGGCAACACCACCAGCAAGTTTAGCAACTCTTTCCTGAAGCTTCTCTCTGTCGTAATCTGATGAAGTGTCTTCAATTTGTACTCTAATTTGGTTAACTCTTGCTTCAATAGCTGACTGATCACCGGAACCATCAATAATTGTTGTATTGTCTTTGTTCAAAACAACCTTTTTTGCGGTTCCTAAATCTTCAATAGTTGCACCCTCAAGAGATAGACCAACTTCCTCAGAAATAACTGTACCACCTGTGAGGATAGCTATATCTTCCAACATTGCCTTCCTTCTATCTCCAAAACCTGGAGCTTTACAAGCAGCAGCTTTAACAATTCCTCTTAAGTTATTAACTACTAGAGTTGCCAGTGCTTCACCTTCAATATCTTCTGCGATTATTAGTAATGGCTTTCCAGCTTTGGCAACAGACTCTAACAACGGAAGCATATCTCTAATATTTGAAACCTTCTTATCATGAAGAAGTATTAGGGGATCATCCAGTTCAGTAGTCATATTGTCTTGATTGGTAACAAAATATGGAGAAAGATAGCCTCTATCAAACTGCATACCTTCAACAACATCAAGCTCATTATCGATACCGCTTCCTTCTTCGACCGTTATCACGCCCTCTTTTCCAACTTTACCCATTGCTTCAGCAATGATCTCTCCAACTGCTGTATCACCATTTGCAGATATTGTGCCAACCTGTGCAATAGCTGTGTCATCTGCGCATGGAACACTTAGTGACTTTACAAACTCAACGGCTGTTGAGACTGCTTTATCAATACCTCTTTTTAGATCCATAGGGTTCATTCCAGCTGCAACTGATTTATTACCTTCATTTACGATTGATTGTGCAAGAACAGTAGCTGTTGTAGTTCCGTCACCCGCCTCATCAGAAGTTTGAGATGCAACTTCTTTAAGCATTTGAGCACCCATATTCTCAAACTTATTTTCAAGCTCAATCTCTTTAGCAACAGAAACACCGTCTTTAGTAACAGTTGGAGCTCCAAATGACTTATCTAGAACAACATTTCTTCCTTTTGGCCCAAGTGTAACTTTAACTGCATTTGCAAGTGTGTTAACTCCATCTAGCATTTGAGATCTTGCTGAATCACCAAATTTCACATCTTTTGCTGACATAATATTTCTCCCTATAAATAAATTAACTTACGACGCCAAAAATATCTGACTCGCTAAGGATTAGATACTCATCGCCGTCTATTTTGATTTCGTTTCCGCCATATTGACCAAAAATTACTGTATCGCCAACTGCAACACCAACTGGTGCAACATCTCCATTTTCAGATTTTTTACCAGGTCCAACAGCAACAACCTCTCCTTGAGATGGTTTTTCTGTAGCGCTACCGGGTAAAACTATTCCTCCGGCAGATTTTTCTTCTTCCTCAGTTCTTTTAACAAGAACTTTATCGTGTAAAGGTGTAAATTTCATCATTAATTTCCTCTTAAAAAATGCAATTATATTCCTATTGAGCTAGATATGGTTAAAAAGTTTTAATTCAATAGAGTTTTTAAATTTTTTTGGAGTGAATAATAAGTTGCTCTTGCAAGAATTATTCCAAAAAAATTAGCTAATAAATCTGCCCATTCAAAATATCTGAAGGGATGAAAATAATGAACAATTTCAATCGTTAAGCCAAATGAAAAGATTATAGCCATGAAGATACAGTATTTAATTTTAAAATCACAAAACATTCCGAGTATTGATATATAAAAGAAAATAACGCCATGCGATATTTTATCTTCAATGAAAGATAGAGCGTTAAAAAATTCCATCTCTGAAGCAGGCACTAGGCTTAAATAAAATATTAAAGTTAGTGATATGAAAAAAATGCCTCTTAGCACTATGATCATCTTTGAATTAAACTTTTATTAAAAGATATTAAGATAATTGCAGGTATAGCCAACATTGAAGTGAAAATAAAAAATAACATCCAGCCGTAGTCTGCCCCTGAGATAGATTGGAAATAATCCGCAAGTATTCCTGAAAAGCCACTAAATACCTTGCCTGGCAGCATCATGAAAGAAGTTAATAGTGCATATTGAGTTGCTGTAAACTGCTTTGAAACCAAGCTTGTTAAAAATGCTATATTGACAGTACCAACAATGCCTGCAGAAAAGCTGTCAGTGAATACAATTATTGAAAGAAGATTTAAATTTGGTTCTGAAATAGCGACGATCGAAAAAAGTATATTTGATATCATCACTGCAAATGCTCCAAAAAGTAGCGATCTATAAAGACCAGCTTTCTTAATAAGTATCCCTCCTAAAAAGAGACCAATAATTGATGCTATTAAAGCTACAATTTTTACAATGGAGCCAATTTCGGTTAATGAGAAGCCCATATCTATATAAAATGGATTGGCCATTGGACCCATGACAATATCGGTAAGCCTGTATGTTGCAACAATTAGCAACAAAATAGATGCAGCGAATAGATTAAATCTTTTTATGAAATCCTTAATTGGTTCATAAAAATTTTCTAAAAAAGTAAGCTCTCTTTTTTCATTATTTTTCCCCTCAGGAGTAATTAATAAGGCAATTAGCCCTATAAGCATTAAAGCAGCCATCAGAAAATATGCACTTCCCCATGAATAATTTTCAGCATAAATTAAAGCAAAAGATGTTGCTGTTAAGATAGCTCCACGATACCCAAATTGATAATAGGCGGCCAAGTTGCCTTGTTCCTTGATTCCAGCAAGCTCTATCCTGAAAGCATCAATTGCAATATCTTGGAATGAGCCTGATAAAGCTATCAAAATAGCGAATGTTGCTAAATATTTAATATCTATTACTGGGTCTGCATTTGAAAGACATATAAGAAAAATAATAATGAGAATCTGCATCAAAATGATCCAACTCTTTCTACTTCCAAAATATTTGAGAAATGGTATCGAATATCTATCTACTAGAGGGGACCAAAGAAACTTCAAAGAGTAAGTCAAACTAATCCAAGCAAAAAAACCAATAATTGTGAGATCAATGCCAGCATCCCTTAGCCAAATTGAAAGAGTTGAAAAGATCAACATATAAGGCAAACCTGATGTAAATCCAAGACCTGCCATTGTTAGGTTTTTATTCATAATCTTTCAAGATAATAGCTCCATTTAAAATGTTTCCCAGGATCTTTCTTTCTATCTGGAGAAATATGACTATGCCCAACTATATTATTCTTGTTTAAATTTTTATAGTTATTTATTAGCGCCTTGGAGACTTCCACCAAAGACTCATATTGGTTATTTGTATATTTTTCTGTGTGATAGCCCTCAAGCTCAATACCTATAGAAAACTCATTACAATTTTCTTCATTCCTATATTTAGATAATCCAGCGTGCCAAGCTTTTTTATTAAAAGGGACAAACTGAATAATTTCGCCACACCTTTTTATTAAGACATGACTGGATACTTTCAAATCTTTTACTTCTTTGAAGTATTCGTGATCGTTGGTATTTAATTTATTACAAAAGAAATCTTCAATGTAGCTATTACCATAGATCTTCGGTGGAAGACTTATGCAGTGAATAACTATTAATCGTATATCGGAGTCATTTTTCCTTTTGGAATAATTAGGTGAATCGACTAATTTTGTATTATCTAGAACGTGGTTTGAGATGAGCATTAACTTGCTCTTAATTCTGGTGGCAGTTTAAAAGAAATATCCTCCTTAACTCCACCTTTCTCTTCAACCTCTGCATTTAAAAAAATGCTTAGATTTGATATTATTTCTTGAACTTTTGATTCAGGTGCAGATGCTCCAGCGGTAAGCCCAATATTCCTACAGTCTTTTAATTCATTTAAGTCAAGATCAGCAAATTCATCTATTAATATTGAATTAACTCCACACTTATTTGCAAGCTCCTTTAGGCGATTTGAATTTGAACTTGCTTTTGATCCAACTACTATAATGAAATCTGTTTCAAGAGCTAGTTGTTTGACAGCGTCTTGTCTATTTTGGGTCGCATAACAAATATCATCTTTTTTTGGAGCTGTAATGTTTGGGAACCTTCTCTTTAACTCATTTATGATATCCTTTGTTTCATCAACACTCAGAGTAGTTTGTGTAACATACGCCAGATTTTCTGGTTGATTTACAGAAACTTCCATAGCCTCATCTATATCCTGAACGAGATATATTTTTCCATTTTGACTAAAGTACCTTCCCATTGTGCCTTCTACCTCGGGATGACCTTCATGACCAATTAATATAATGTCCCTGTTAGCTCTTCCATGTCGCATGACCTCCATATGAACTTTGGTTACAAGTGGACAAGTTGCATCAAAAAACTTCAGATTTCTTGCTTTAACAGATTCTTCAATCTTGCTCGAGACCCCATGAGCGCTAAAAATAATAATTGAATCATCAGGAACATCTGAAATTTCTTCAATAAATATGGCTCCTCTTTCCTTTAAATCATCAACAACAGCTTTATTGTGAACAACTTCGTGCTTAACATAAATAGGGCTCCCAAACATATCAAGAGCTCTATTTACAATCTCAATTGCCCTATCTACGCCTGCGCAAAAACCCCTAGGATTAGCAAGTGACAACTTAGTTTTTTGATTCATTTTTGGATTTTAACAAAATAAGTTCGCTAAATATAAAAATTATTGCGCCAATAGTAATGTAAGCATCAGCAAAATTGAAAATGAATAATGAGAAATCAAAAGGTTTAAAATGTAGAAAATCTGTTACGATCCCGTCAGGCAACCTGTCAATTAAATTTCCTAAAGCGCCGCTAATAATTAATAAAAGTGCTCTCTTCTTGAGATCATTTTTCTCATCCAAAAAGATCTTGAAAAAATATAGCGTTATAAAAAAGATAAAAATTAATAATATATATCTAGAGACAAAATTATTTAAGTCTAAGAAACTAAAAGCAATACCAGAATTAAAGACTAACAAAAAATCAATCAGTGGAAGAAAATCATTTTGTTGAAAAGCTTCAATGTGATTTAAAGCAATTATTTTAGATACATAATCAACAAAAATAAGAAAGCATAGAGTGGCTAAATATCCTTTAGACAAATTTTCTAACTTCACCATCACCATAAATATTTGTATGACACCTTGAGCAAATCTCAGGGTCATCTTCATGCGATCCTATAGATTCACATTTATTCCAGCACCTTATACATTTCTTTTGATCGTAATTAGTTATATCAATACTTAATTTTGTATTTAAATCCTCAATTAGCTCTACTTCTGATGCTATAAAGACAAATTTAAGCTCATTATCAATCTTTTTGAGAGCACCATAGATTTCTGAGCTGCAAGAGATTCTTATTTTTGCATCAAGCGAACCTTTTATAACAGAATCAGCTCTTGCCTTTTCAATATTTTGATTTACTGAATCTTTAACAGTAAAAATTACTTTCCAATCATCATCAGATATTGAGCTTTCAATCTTATTTAGTGATTTTTTTGGACACAGAAATACTGACTTAGATTGTTTTTTAAAAAGATCATGAGATTGCCAAATCTCTTCAGCTGTAAAAACTAAGATTGGTGAAATGAGTCTAATTAAAATATCTGCTACTTCAAAAAGCGCAAATTGAGCTGATTTTCTTGCATGCGAGTCGCTTTTTGTTACATACATTCTATCCTTGATGATGTCCAAATAAATTCCACCAAGTTCATGAACACAAAAATTATGAATCTTTTGAACAACATGATGATATGCATAATTATCATTTAAATTTTTTACTTCCTCATCAAGCTTAATTGCAGCACTTATTATCCACTTGTCAATTTCAACTAAATCATTTTGATTAATATCTTTTGAATCATCGTTAAAATCATTTAAGTTACCCATCATAAATCTGAAAGTATTTCTGATTCTTCTATACTGATCCGCAACTTGTTTCAAAATCTCATCAGTTGCAACCATCTCGCTTCTAAAATCCGTAGATGCTACCCAGAGTCTCAGAATATCCGCGCCCAAGTTATTACAAACTTTTTGAGGAGAAACTACATTTCCTAGCGATTTAGATTGCTTTCTACCATTCTCATCTACAACAAATCCATGCGTTAAAACAGCTTTGTAAGGAGCTTTACCATTTATAGCTATTCCAGTTAATAAAGAAGATTGAAACCAACCCCTATGCTGATCTGATCCCTCAAGATATAAGTCTGCAATTAAATCTTTTCCATATAGCTTATCCAGAACACAGAAGTGTGTTGAACCTGAATCAAACCATACATCAAGAGTATCAGTAGCCTTTATGTATTCTTCATGATCATCAATTAAATCTTCTAAATTAGCTTTATCCCAGGCTTCTAAACCCTGCTCATCGATGCGATCAGCAATTTCGTTGAATAAGAGGTTTTGTTTTGGGTGTATTTCTCCGGTTTTTTTGTTAATGATTAGAGGAATTGGAACTCCCCAGCTTCTTTGCCTAGAAATACACCAATCTGGTCTTCCCTCAAGCATAGATTTAATTCTTTCATATCCCCATGAAGGCTCCCACTCAACATCCTTGACCGCTTGGATGGATCCTTCTAACAAACCTGATTTATCCATTGAGATAAACCATTGAGGAGTCGATGCAAAAATTAGAGGAGTCTTATGTCTCCAGCAATATGGATATGAATGATGAAAATCTTCAGCATTCATTAAAGCTCCTGAATCGTTGAGAATATCTATCACAATGCTGTCAGCTTTGATTGCTGGAAGACCAGCCAAGCCTTCATATTCAGCATTAAAAAACCCATTACCGTCCAAAGCATGGATTGTCTCAATATTAAATTTTTTGCATATATTATGGTCATCTACACCATGAGCTGGTGCAGTGTGAACGCAACCTGTTCCAGTTTCAGTAGTGACATGATCTCCATGAACTAAAATAGAATCTCTTTTTAGATAAGGATGTTCTAGAACTACGTCTTTAATATCACTGCCTTTAGCCTCACTGATCCTCTCTAAATCCTCATCCCAACGTTCTGAGCATTGATCAATGAGATCACTAGCTAATATTAAGTTTCCAAATTTAGAACTGCATAAGGTATATTTTAATTCGGGACCAATGGAGACAGCAGCATTTGCTGGAATTGTCCATGGTGTAGTAGTCCAAATTACAAAGCTACAACTATCTATTTCTGTTGAAAATGCTGAGCATAAGTTGGTGAGAGAATCTTTTTTTACTTTAAAGCCTACATCAATAGATTTAGAAACTTTGTCCTCATATTCAACCTCTGCTTCTGCTAGGGCTGATTTGCAGTCATAACAAAAATGGACAGGTTTCTCCCCTTTCTGAAGGTGGCCGTTTGTAACTATTCTGCCTAAAGACCTAACGGTATCTGCTTCAAATGACGAATCAAGAGACTTATATGAATTTTCCCAATCACCTAAAACTCCAAGCCGAATAAAATCTTTCTTTTGATTTTCTATTTGAGAAAGAGCATATTCACGACAGGCACTGATAAATTTTGACTTATCTTTTACAGTATCACTATCTCTTCCAAACTTTTTCTCAACGTTTAGTTCTATTGGTAATCCATGACAATCCCAACCGGGAACATAAGGCGCATCATACCCTTGCAAAGTCTTAGTCTTAATTACAATATCTTTAAGTATTTTATTTACTGAGTGGCCAAGATGGATATCGCCATTTGCGTATGGTGGGCCATCGTGAAGAATAAATTTATCTTTTTTATCATTTTGTTTTCTAATTAAATTATAAAGATTGATTGAATCCCAAAAAGAAAGAATCTCTGGTTCCTTATTTGGTAAACCAGCTTTCATAGGTAAATCTGTTTTTGGCAGATTTAAGGTATTTTTGTAATCTTTTTCCATTTCTTTAATTTAAGATTTTCTTTGCCTCTTCAATATCTTTTTTAATCTGAGATTTTAAAAGATCAATGCTATCAAATTTAACTTCTTCCCTTATTTTTTCAATGAATTGTACAGTAATACGTCTTCCATAAATATCTTTTTCAAAATCAAAAAGATGTGTTTCGAGAACAGGTCTAGTGCCTCCAACTGTTGGCCGAATTCCCATATTCGCAATACCTAAATATTTTGCATTATCAACTAAGCATCTAACAGCATAAACACCTGAAATGGGAAGTTTTTGTTTAGGTATCCATATATTTGCAGTAGGCACCCCAATCTCTCTTCCAAGCTGATTTCCATAAACTACTTTTCCAGAGTAACTGTAACTCCAATCAAGCATGACGTTAGCATTTTTAAAATTGTTGGAAATCAAAGCTTCTCTAATTCTTGTGCTACTTACCCTTTGATCGTCAACTTTTATGGTATCCGTTTTATCAATCTCAATGCTCATTAATTCACCCCAGCGCTTCAAGTATCGATAATCACCTTTTCTATCCTTTCCAAATTTAAAATCATCGCCGATCGTAAGAGACTTAATTTGGAGTTCCTCTAATATTTTTACTGTAAATTGCTTTGGAGTCATCGATTTAAGAGATTCATCAAACCTTAGTAGCATGCAAAAATCTATGCCATTTTCAGATATAAGTCTTAGCTTGTCTCTCCAAGGTATTATTCTTGGTGGAGGAGAAGTATTATTAATTTTAGAAAAATACTCGGCAGCATGAGGCTCGGTAAATATAACCAATGTGGAAAGGTTTTTTTCCTTAGCATTTTTCTTAACTTTTTCGAGAATTGCTTTATGGCCAAGATGCATTCCATCAAAGTTGCCAATTGTTGCACTCAAAGAAATCTCAGGAAATCTCTTCTTAAAAAGCTTAATATTATTTTGGCCTCTTATTAGATACATGCTTATAAATAAAAATCTTTATTTGAGACTCTAAAAACCCACTTAGAAATAAAAAAATAAAATAGACAGCTAAGTATAACAATAACTGCTAGAAGCGAAATTCTAACCAATCCTGAGTATTCATAAAATTTTGACATCCATTCAGAATCAATTCCTACAAAAAAATCAAATGCAATGAACATGACCAGAGAAGAAAAAAGTGCAGCTAGGTTTGTTTTGTGAAAAATAATACTAAAGCTCAGAAGATTTTGTTTCATTAAAACAAAAAATAATATGCAGGAACTTGCTAAGACAGCAAGTGAGCTTCCAATAGCAAGTCCAGCATGACCATAGCCAAGCTTAAAGGCAAAAATATAATTCAGAATTGCATTGAGAATGAGGCTAAATAATGCAACATAGAATGGTGTCTTTGTATCCTGTCTAGAAAAAAATGCAGGCGTTAAGACTTTCATTAACATAAAGAACGGCAAGCCGTAACAAAAGAATACAAGGCTATAGGACGATTTAATAACGTCAAATTCAGTAAATTCACCTCTATAAAACAAAGATGCAATTATTGGTTCTGCAAAATATATTAGGCCAACTATTGAGGGAATTGCTATAAAAATTACTAGCCTAAAACTATTATCTAAGAAAGCCCTAAACTTACTATCGTTTTTATCAGCTGCTGCACGAGATAATGTAGGCAAGAGGACAGTACCTATGGCAATTGCAAATATTCCCAGCGGCAACTGCATTAGCCTATCAGATATATATAACCAAGTTGGGCTTCCTGTCTCGAGAAGCGAGGCAAATATTGTATCTATCAATAAATTTATTTGAGTCACACCTCCAGCTAATATAGCTGGAATTATCAGCTTAAAAAATTTTGGGATTTCCGGATTATTAAAATTAATTTTAGGTACAGGCAGTCTATCAATAGCTTTCAAAGGGGCAAATTGAATAATAAGCTGCAGGATGCCGGCGAGAAAAACACCCCATGAAAGAGAAATTAAAGGTGTCTGCATTCTTGGAGCGATAAGAAATGCAAAAATTATTAAAGTTAAGTTAAAAATAATTGGTGTAGCTGCAGGTAATGAAAATCTTGAATGTGTATTTTGAATGCCCGCTGCAAATGCAACCAATGATATCAGCGATAAATAAGGGAACATAATCCTTAATACATTTACTGCAAGATCTTGCTTCGCAGAATCAAAATAAAATCCGGGAGCAAAAATAAAAATTACAAATGGAGCAAATAATAAACAAATAATTGTGAAAACAAATAAACCAGAAATTAAGATCCCTGCTAGGCTATCTATAAAGTCTTTAGCCTGCTTTGTATCTTTTGTTTTTTCTATATCTGACAAGATTGGAATAAAAGCTTGGTTGAATGCCCCTTCTCCAAAGAATCTTCTAAATAAATTAGGTATTCTTAGCACAACAACAAAAATGTCATGATACAAAGATGCACCAAATAGATTTGTTGTTGATATATCTCTAAATAAGCCAAAAATTCTTGAAGAGAAGGTCCAGAAGCTGACCTTTATTGAACTTAATAAGTTTTGTTCTGCAGTCTCTTTATTAGTGTTCATTAAAATCTAAAGAAAGAGAGTTAATACAATATCTTAAAAATGTTGGAGGTGGCCCATCATCAAAAACATGTCCCAAGTGTGAGTCACAATCAGAACATCTTACCTCTGTTCTTACCATTCCGTGTGAAGAATCTTTGTATTCTTTTATGCATAATTCATCAATTGGCTTAAAAAAACTTGGCCATCCACAACCTGAATTATATTTTGTAGAAGAAGAAAAAAGCTCCTTTTTACAACAGATACAAATATAAGTCCCTTCTCTCTTGTTATCAAGAAATTTACCAGAATAAGGTGCCTCTGTAGCAAAACATCTTGTAACTTGATAAGCATCCTTGTCAAGAATTGACTCCCAGTCTTTATTTTTTAAATCTTCCTTTGCCATTTTTAAATTATAACTAACAGAAACTAAATATTTTTATATAAATTACTAAATAAAGAGAGTTTATTAGTTTCAGAGGTTCTTTTAATTCCTAAAAAGTCATTTCTAAGTTCATAGTTATTCCTTATATTGTTGAAAGGAATACCCTTTTTCAAAAATGATTCTTTGAAATCGATAGAGATTTGCTCAACATCAATTAGATTTTTAAAGAATCTCACTGGGTATCCATTAGATGTGTAATCATGTTCTAATGATTGAAGATTTTTAATTTCAATGACTTTAGATAAATCCTTCAAATAATTATCTAAATTTTTGGTTTCGCAAAAATTTTCTAGAATCATTATAGTTCCGTTATGTTTTGCCTCTATGCTATATCCTGCTATGTGAGGAGTTGCTATAAAGCATTTAGAAATAAGTTCTATATTTGGTGATGGCTCACCCTTAAAAACATCTGATAAATAAAGAATATCACTATTTAGAATAGAGTCTTCATCAATAATTTCACCTCTTGCAGAATTGATTATCACTTTTGCCGATGCGCCATCTAAAAAATCAGAATTTATTAATTCATGTGAAGGGAATTTACCGGTTTTGGAATAGGATGCATGAATAGATACAACCTCGCAATCCTTAATATCATTAATGTTTCCAAGGCCTAAATAAGGATCATAAATCTTATGTTTTATATTTAGATTCTCTAAAATCTTTGATAAAAGTTTTCCAACATTTCCATAACCAATTATTCCCAACATTCTATTTCTTGAAATCACTTTCTTAAAAACCAGAAGACCAATACATGAAAGTACCCAATTTACCACTGCTGACGCATTGCATCCTGAAGCTACGTATATAGAGTATTTTGAATTATTTAAAATATTATTATCAAAATGATCATATCCAGAAGTAGCTGAACCTATAAATTTTATTGGTGAGTTTGAAAGTAGTTCTGAATTAACTCTTGTTGTAGACCTTATGAATAATGCATCTGCATTCAAACAATCATCATTCTCAAGATTATTATCATCAAAATATTTAATAATAAATTGATCATGGTTTTTAATTTTTTTTAGATATTCACCAAAGAAAGGTATTTTATTATCTACCAATAATTTCATTAATTATCTTTAGATGGGGCAAAAATACTCCTAAGCCATCCTATGAAAGTATTATCTTTAAGATTAAATTTATCAAGATTATCAAAATCTTTTGCTAGCTGAATAGGATCTTTATAGAAGTCTTTTCTCGAAATAAAATCTCCTTGATCAAGATTTTTTACTACTTTTGCTGGATTACCAGCTGCAACTACATTTGCAGGAATATTTTTAGTGACTACAGCACCTGCCCCTATTATTGAATTTTCACCAATTGTGACTCCCTTACATACAATTGCGCTGTCTCCAATCCACACATTGTCTTTTAAAATAATTGGTTTAGTGTTTCCAACTGGCTCACTTCTGTCATAAATGCCATGCCAATCAGCATCTGATATATATGCTCCATGAGCAAACATGCAAGCGTCGCCTATTTCAATTGATTCAGCTGCCATGATTCTAACTCCGGGAGTAATTAGACAATATTTACCAATTTTTAATTCTCCTTTCCAATCTCCAATATTCCAGCTGGTAAGTTGAACATTTGCATCCCGTGCTCCAATAATTGTAGGGAAGTCATCAACACTAATATGAGAACCAAAAAGTTTTAGATATTGAGGTTTAAAGAACGCCCCTCCTTTGCCAAGCTTTTTAAATTGAGGACGAAGATAGTGTTTCACATACATGCTTACAAGCTTTTTAGAAAGTTTTTTAAGCCAGTATGGTCTGTTGTCTTTTCTAATTTTTTATCTCCTTTTAAATATCAATCTATATGATAAAGTACATGAAAATTATTTGTGTCTTTTGTGAATAAATATATCTCTGAAATTAAAAGTATTGTAATTATAGGATTGCCAATATTTGGTTCGCAAACCTCATACATGCTTATGGGAGTTACAGATACGATAGTTGCAGGAAGAGCCAATACAACAGACCTTGCTGCTCTAGCAATAGGAAACTCAATCTTTAATCCTCTTTGGTTTGCGCTAAGTGGTGTCCTGTTTGCAGTAACACCTATTGTTGCGCAATTATTTGGAGCGAAAAAATTTAATCAGATTGAAGATAAGGTAAGGCAAATATTGTGGATGGCTTTAATGGTTGGCTTAGCATTATCTTTAATACTTATAAATATTGGTCCAATAATAAAACTACTTCCCATTGATTTAGAGGTTTCAGTCATTACAAGCGAATATTTAAGAGCTATCGCGATAGGTGCTGTTTTTATGGGTTTATTTACGTGTCTTAGATGTTTCAGTGAAGGAATGACCTTAACGCTTCCTGTTTTTTATGTTGCTTTTACTGGGATGCTAATCAATATTCCACTAGATATTATCTTGGTAAATGGTTTATTTGGTTTTCCTAAACTTGGTGGAGTGGGATGTGGTTATGCAACTTCTTTAATAGCTATTTTCCAAACTATTGCGATATCTATTCTTATCATGAAATCAAAACTTTATAAGGACGTAAGAATCTTTAAATCGATTACTTTACCTAAATTAGAAACCTTTAAAGAAGTTTTTAAACTTGGTATCCCGATAGGTTTTGGAATTTTTATAGAGCTAAGTATGTTTAGTGGTGCTGCTTTGATAATCAGTGCTCTAGGTGTAGGAGTAATAGCTAGTCATACAATAGCAATCAATATAACGAGTGTGTTTTTCATGCTTCCATTAGCATTTGGTCTTGCAACAGCTACGCGAGTTGGTAATCTTATTGGAGAACAAAGATTGTTGGATGCAGAGTTTTCAACCAGAAGTTCTCTTTTGCTCTGCTTTGTAATTGCAATAATTACAACTATTACCATCTATACGTTCAGAGAGTTCTTGGTTTCTCTTTATACAAATGATCCGCAGGTTATTGCTCTTGGAGTGAGTTTATTGTTGTATGCAGCAATTTTTCAAATACCTGATGGAGTTCAGATGTCAGCAGTTGGAAGCTTGAGAGGTTTTAAAGATACTTTTGTGCCAATGATATTAATATTAATTTCATATTGGATTATTGCTCTTCCTGCTGGATTTGTAATGACTTATGGAATTATTGGTCCCAAATTGGGAGCTGCAGGAATGTGGATTGGTATGATTTTAGGCCTTTCAGTATTTTGTTTGCTTGGAATTTTACGATTGAAAAAGGTTGTAGACGCAAACCTCAAGACATCAGTGACTTTATAGTAGAGCCTATTTCAAGAAGATTTTTTGCAACAACAACACCGCTCTCATTAAGTTTCTTAATTTTATCCTCTGCCGTACCCTTACCTCCAGAAATTATGGCACCTGCATGGCCCATTCTTTTGCCCGGTGGTGCAGTCTGACCAGCAATATATGAAACAACTGGTTTAGTGACATTCTGTGAAATGAATTCAGCAGCTTCCTCTTCAGCGCTTCCTCCAATCTCTCCAACCATGACAATTGCATCTGTTTGATCATCAGCTTCAAAAAGTTCCAAAATATCAATAAAAGAGGAGCCAGGAATTGGGTCACCGCCTATTCCAACACAACTAGATTGCCCCAGACCTAAATCAGTAGTTTGCTTCACCGCTTCATAGGTAAGTGTTCCTGATCTAGATATAATTCCAACTCTTCCAGGAAGATGAATCTCACCAGGCATAATTCCCATTTTCCCAACTCCAGGGGTGATAACACCCGGACAGTTAGGGCCAATAAGAGTAATGCCTAAGGCATCAACAATCTTTTTTACTTCTAACATATCCAAAGTAGGAACACCTTCTGTTATACAAACAATAAACTTTATTCCAGCTTCTGCGGCTTCGAGAATTGCACCTTTACAAAAGGGTGCTGGAACAAATATTAATGATGCGTTTGGTTGCACCTGTTCAACCGCCTCGTTAACTGAATTAAAAACAGGTAAATCTAAGTGTGAGGTTCCACCTTTCCCAGGAGTTACGCCACCCACAATATTAGTTCCATATTCTATAGATTGAGATGAATGAAGCGTTCCTTGAGACCCAGTAAAACCCTGAACAAGCACTCTTGTATCTTTGTCAATTAGGATACTCATCTTGCAAGCTCCACAGCAGTTCTAGCTGCATCTTCCAAACTATTCTTACTTTGTATTTTTGAAGACGAATTAGAAAGGATTGCTAGTCCTTTTTCTGCACTGTTGCCTTCCAGCCTAACAACAACAGGTATTTCAACTCCTACTTCATCAATTGCTGCAACTATACCTTCTGCAATTAAATCACATCTAACAATACCTCCAAAAATGTTTACAAGTACTACTTTTACTTCTGGATCATCCAAAATTATTTTGAAAGCTTTTGCTACCCTTTCTTGAGTAGCTGTGCCTCCAACATCGAGAAAGTTCGCAGGATTCCCTTTGAAAAACTTTATTGTATCCATTGTGCCCATTGCTAATCCAGCTCCATTTACCATGCATCCAATATTTCCATCCAATGAAACATAACTTAGATCATATTTTGATGCCTCAGATTCTCTTGGATCTTCTTGAGTTGGATCATGCATTTCTTGTAACTCTTTTTGTCTAAAAAGTGCATTTGAATCAATATTTATCTTTGCATCTAAACAGTGCAAATTGCCATCTTCTTTTATTACAAGTGGGTTAATTTCCAGAAGGCTAAGGTCGCATTCAAAGAACATTGAAACTGTTTTTCTTATAATATTCTCCATCTGTGAAGATTGAGTGTCATTCAGTTTGAGTGTGCTACATATCTTTTCAATATCGCCTTGTGATATATCTTTACCATTAAGAGATATGGAGGCGATCTTTTCAGGAGTTTCCTTGGCAACTTTTTCTATATTTACTCCCCCCTCCGAGGATGCAATTATTGCAACCTCACGTGAAGATCTATCTACAACTGCACTATAGTAAAGCTCGTCTGCGATATTGGTACATTCCTCAACAAGAATACAGCTTACCAGCTGCCCCTCTTTATCAGTTTGATATGTTACAAGTCTTTTACCTAGCCATTTTTTTGTAAAATTCGCTACCTCCTCAATGGTGTCACATAAAGCAACACCTCCTGATTTACCTCTACCGCCTGCATGTACCTGTGCTTTTGCTACCCATCGACTTCCTCCAATATCAGTGCATGCTTGCTCAACCTCATCAAGACTTGTGACAACTTTTCCTTTTGAAACGGGTAAATCATATTTTGCAAAAATTTCTTTGCCTTGATACTCGTGTAAGTTCATTTTCTTTTGTTGCCTATATGAATTGCAGAATTATTTGCAGCTAATGCAGCTTCATGAAATGCCTCACTAACTGTTGGATGGCTAAACACAGTTAGGCCTATATCTTCAGCACTAGATCCAAACTCCATTGCTATAACTGCTTGTTGGACAATATCTGCAGCAGAAGGACCAAATACATGAACTCCTAATATTGTGTCATCTTTCTTATCAGCTAAAACCCTAACAGAACCGACTGAATCAGCTGCAGCTAGAGCTCTTCCACTTGCAGCAAATGGAAAACTTCCAATCTTAAACTCCACACCATGATCTTCGAGCTCTTGCTGAGTCTTTCCAACCCAAGCAACTTCAGGATGAGTATAAATAACGTTGGGTACAAGATCATAATTCATTCTAGCTTTTTTGCCTGCAATTCTCTCAGCAACCATTACTCCTTCCTCTGAACCTTTGTGAGCAAGCATTGGTCCTCTAACAATATCACCAACAGCATAAATATTTTCATAATTTGTTTTACAAAAATCGTCAACTTGGACTCTCCCTAATTCATCTAACTCTATTGGAAATGACTCATCTGAGATATCAGCTGTGTTAGGTTTTCTCCCCACAGCTACAATCAATTTATCAAAAGAGGCTTTATGCTCATCACCCTTTGATTCATAAGAAATTTCAACATCTTTACCATTATCTTTAGCTGAGGTAAGTTTTGATCCTAAATGAATATCTAAACCTTGTTTTTTAAACTCTCGATGGCATTCTTTAGAAATTTGTTTGTCGACAATAGGTAAGAAATCATCCATCGCCTCTATGACTGTAACCTCAGCTCCAAGTCTTGACCATACACTTCCAAGCTCTAAACCAATTACTCCAGCTCCAATTATTCCAAGTCTTTCCGGTACTCTCTCAAAATTTAGAGCTCCTGTGCTATCGACTATATTTTCAGACCATTTTGCAATTGGAATTTCAATTGGATTTGAGCCTGTTGCTAATATTATGAATTTTGTCTCCAAGCTTGTTTTATCTCCATTATTTGAAACTTCTACAAGGTTCTCATTAATAACTTTCCCTCTTCCTGATATTGCTTCAACACCATTTGCTTTAAACAGTCCGGTTATTCCAGTTGTAAGTTTATTAACAACTTCATCCTTTCTTTTCATCATTGAAGGAATATTGACTGATAAATCCTTTAGATCTATTCCATGAGATGCAAAATCTTTTTGAGCTTCGTAGTATTTGTGAGATGAATCCAAAAGAGATTTTGATGGAATACAGCCTACATTAAGGCAAGTACCTCCATACTTTTGGTTTCCTTTTTCATCAGAGGCAAGTTCTACGCAAGCTGTATTTAGACCTAATTGGGATGCTTTAATCGCTGCAACATAACCAGCAGGACCGCCTCCAATTACAACAACATCATACATATTTACACCTATAGGTTTAGTAAAAGTTTTTCAGGATTCTCTAATTGCTCTTTTATTGAGACTAGAAATGATACTGCCTCTTTTCCATCGAGCATTCTATGATCATAGCTCATTGCTAAATACATCATTGGTCTAACAACAATTTCTCCATCTACCACAACTGGCCTATCTTCAATTTTATGCATGCCTAAAATAGCAGTCTGTGGCGCATTAAGAATTGGTGTTGATAATAATGATCCAAAGATCCCGCCATTAGAAACTGTAAAAGTTCCTCCTTGCATCTCCTCAATTGATAATTTTCCATCTCTGGCCTTCTCAGCATACTCTGAGATTGATTTTTCGATTTCTGAAATTGATTTTATATCAGCATCTTTAATTACAGGAACTACAAGCCCTCTATCAGTAGAAACAGCTACACCAATATCCTTATAGCCATGATAAACAATATCAGTTCCGTCAATGCTGGCATTAACTTGAGGAAACTTTTCAAGGGCATTAACAGAGGCAGCTACAAAGAATCCCATAAAGCCAAGCTTAACTCCATGCTCTTTTAGAAAATCATCTCCATACTTTGATCTAATATCTTTTATAGGCTTCATATCAACCTCATTGAAGGTTGTTAACATCGCTGTTTCTTGCTGAACCTCAACTAAACGTTTTGCAATTGTTGATCTCAATCTTGTCATTGGAACTCTTTTTGTTTCTCTATCAAGGTCAACATTAGTTTTCATGACTGATTCTTCAATAACTGGATCTTTCTCAACGTGGCTAATTACATCAGCTTTTGTGATCCTCCCATCTTTTCCACTACCTTGTATATCAGATGGATTTAGCTCTTTTTCTTCAATTATCCTTTTTGCAGCTGGTCCTGATTTTTTATCTACCAAATTGTCTTGTGGGGATTCGAGATCTGTGGCTGTTTCTTTAGGTTTTTCTTCCTCAACAGTTTGAGTTTTTAGTTCTTCGCTATCACCTGAAATAAATTCACCAATTAATTCAGCACTTAAAACTATATCTCCTTCATTTTTATGAATTTTTGAAATTTTTCCATCTGAAGGAGCTAACACCTCTAGAACAACCTTGTCAGTTTCTATTTCAGCAATCACCTCATCTTGTGATACAGCTTCACCCTCTTTTTTAACCCAGTTGGCAATAGTTCCGTCAGCGACAGACTCTGGGAAGGTTGGTGACTTTATTTCTTCACTCATTTGTTATCTCTTTTAAGTACATTATCAACTAATTCTTGTTGTTGTTGAAGATGTAATTTCATTAACCCAACTGCTGGTGCAGCAGCAGGAGGCCTTGAAATAGGTTTAAATGAATCCTCTATATTGAGCTTATTTAAAACCCTATCTAATCTATGACGATGACTAAACCATGCTCCTTGATTTCTTGGTTCTTCTTGAGCCCAAATAAACTCCTCAACATGAGAATAATCCTTAAGCATTTCTTCAACTTCAAAATATGGGAAAGGATAAAGTTGTTCAAGTCTAAGTAATGCGACATCTGAAATACCTTCTTCATCTCTAGCCTTCTTAAGATCGTAATAAACCTTTCCACTGCAAAGAACTACTCTTTTAATTTTTTCCGTTGGAAGATCATCTCCAATGATGCAATTAAAACTCCCATTTGTGAGTTCAGATAAATCACTTGCTGCCTCAGGTAATCTTAAAAGACTCTTTGGAGTAATAACGATAAGAGGTCTTCGCATTTTTCTTATTGCCTGCCTTCTGAGAAGATGGAAAATTTGGGATGGGGAGCTTGGCATACAAACTTGTATGTTATTTGCAGCACATAGCTGTAAAAATCTCTCTAATCTTGCGCTACTGTGCTCAGGTCCCATTCCCTCAAATCCATGCGGAAGGAGCATAACTAGTCCAGAAAGCCTTTCCCATTTATGTTCAGCACTAACTATAAATTGATCAATTACAACCTGAGCTCCATTAGCAAAATCACCAAACTGAGCTTCCCATATAACAAGTCCACTTGGCCAAGTTGCCGAGTACCCGTACTCGAAACCAAGAACAGCTTCCTCAGATAATAATGAATCATAAATATCAACTAATGTTTTTCCTTCCTTTGCAATTGAATCTAATGATAGAAATCCTTCTCCATTTTCTTGATCAAAGATAACAGCATGACGATGATCAAATGTGCCCCTTCTTACATCCTGACCGGTGAATCTTATGGGATAACCTTCCTTAAGCAGGCTTGAGTATGCCATCATTTCGGCAAATCCCCAGTTTAGCTTTATATCTCCCTGTGACATTTTTACTCTTTCATCAAAAATCTTTTGTACTTTTTTCTGAAGTGAAAAATTTGTAGGAGTCTTAACAATTGATAAAGCATTTTCTTCAATTTCTTTTTGAGGAACAGAAGTAGTTACTTCCTCATACCATTTTCTATTGATGAATGGTTCCCAATCAAACCACTGATCATCATTTGATCTTGGAGCTAAGTTAGGAGTTACAGATTCACCATTTTCAATTTGCTTTCTGTATGATTTTTTAAAATCTTTTATTTCTTCATCGGATATTATTGAATCAGCAGTTAAAAGTTTTTCATACATATCTAAAACGGTTTTATGACTTTTTATTGCTTTATACATCAAGGGTTGAGTTGATGAAGGATCATCAGCTTCATTGTGGCCACTTCTTCTGTAACAAACTAGGTCAATAACAATATCTTTCTTGAAGTTCTCTCTATATTCACATGCCAATTCTGAGACATAGACAACTGCTTCAGGATCATCGGCATTTACATGAATGATTGGAGCCTCGATAAATTTACTAATATCGGTTGAGTATCTTGTTGACCTAGCGTCCCTTATGTGACTTGTTGTAAATCCTATTTGATTATTAACAACTACATGGATAGTGCCTCCTACTCCATATGCTCTGGTTTGCGACATTTGAAGCGTCTCCATCACAACTCCTTGGCCAGAAAATGCTGCATCACCATGAATAAGAATTGGCACAACCCTATTTCTAAATGTGTCTCCTAACCTATCTTGACGAGCTCTAACAGAGCCAACAACAACCGGATTTACAATTTCTAAATGTGAAGGATTATTCGTTAAGGATACGTGCACATCTCCGTGATCAGTTCTGATATTTGAAGAGTATCCCAAATGATATTTTACATCTCCTGTACTTGACCCTTTAAGATCAAAATCTTCTTCAAAAGCTTCAAAAAGCTCTTTTGAAACTTTTCCTAAAACATTAACCAATAAATTTAGCCTGCCTCTATGAGCCATTCCAAAACAAATTTGCTCAGCACCATTTTTTGACGTCGTCTTAATGAGGGTATCTACAAGTGGAATAAGCGATTCACATCCATCAATACCAAATCTTTTCATACCTGGATATTTAGAAGAAAGAAATTGAGCCAAGCCTCTTGCAGAAATTAATCTTTTTAATATCTCTTTTTTTCTTTCTACATCTGAGACTTTATGATCTGAGTTTTCAAACTTTTCAATAATCCAGCTTCTTTCTCTTTTGTTTGATATATGCTGAAATTCAATACCAATATTTTTACAATAAGTTTCTTTTAGTTCATCTATTAAATTATTTACTTCGTATTCAGCATTACTTCCAATTGGGAAATTACAATTAATCTTGCTTGAAAGTTCATCTCCATTAAATAAGCCTTCTGTTTTGTGTAAATCTGAATGAATAACTTTTTCAGCAATTCCAAGAGGATCTAAATCTGCAGCAGTATGTCCATAGTCCCTGTAAGCTTTTATTAAAGTTTGAACCTTTGCTTCAAGTGGATTTTTATTTTGTGAAGAAGCTTTGAATTTTGTTGCTGATCTTCTCGGAGTGTTTTGAAAGTGTTTGATTACATCAAGATGAGAACTATCTTTTTTGGATCCATTTTGAAAGGGTAATTCATTGAAGTAAGTTTTCCACTCCTCTGAAATTGAATTGGGATCTTGTAAATAACTCTCATATAGATCCTCTAGATATGAGAGGTGTCCGCCAGATGTATGAGAATCACTCATATAATCTGACATTGTCTTTTTCATCAGCTCACTCCAAACCTACAACCTTTATTTTATCCTCTTTAGTACCAGTTAAAAGCATTGATTTAATTTCACCAATTGCTTTATTTGGATTTAAACCTTTTGGGCAAACATTTACACAATTCATAATGCCGTGGCACCTATAAACACTAAAAGGATCTCCTAATTCTTCTAATCTCTCTTGTTTCTTAGTATCTCTTGTATCCGCAAGGAATCTATATGCCTGAAGAAGTGCAGCTGGTCCAACAAATTTATCAGGATTCCACCAAAAGGATGGACAACTTGTAGAACAGCAGGCGCAAAGAATACATTCATATAAGCCATCTAATTTATCTCTATCTTGGGGAGATTGAAGTCTTTCCTGCTCAGGTGGTTCTGAGTCAGACTGCAAAAATGGTTTAATCTTTTCATACTGCTCGTAAAATTGAGTCATATCTACTATAAGATCTCTTATAACAGGAAGACCAGGCAAAGGTCTTAACTCAAGCTTATTTCCTTTTAAGACTTCTGACAAAGGGGTAATGCATGCCAACCCATTTTTACCATTAATGTTCATGCCATCAGATCCGCACACACCTTCTCGGCATGATCGTCTATAAGAAATAGTTGCGTCATCCTCCTTAAGCATATTAAGAAGATCTAGAACCATAATATCTTTTTCAGGCTTTTTAACCTTATAGTTCTTCATATAAGGAAACTTATCCTGCTCAGGATTATATCTATATAGACTTACGCTAAGCTCCATTTTAATAAGACCTCATTTTAGGTGGAAATGCTTCCACTTCTTTTGGAACAAAATTAACATCTCTTTTGCCCAATTTTTTTTCAACTGGATCATATAAAGAATGACATAACCAATTCTCATCATCTCTTTCAGGAAAATCATCTCTTGCATGAGCACCTCTACTTTCGTCTCTCATCATTGCAGAAATAGCTGTTGCCTCTGCAACCTCTAATAGATTCT
>CACJKN010000016.1 GCA_902594005.1 uncultured SAR86 cluster bacterium
AAGGAACGGTTGATGTTAAATGAAGTTGCCCGGCTCTAAACATTCTTTCTTCAGTATTGATATCTGAAACAGGATAAAAATGCATCTGATTTAGTTTTACCTTGTCAGCATCCCAATATAGAGGATTCTTTTCAACAATAATCTTTTTATTTAACTCCCATGACTTAAGATTCATTGGTCCATTACAAACAAAGTTACCTGGTCTAGTCCATAAACCTTGCCTGTCATCAATTTCACCAAACTCCAAGACCGTCTCTTTGTGAACTGGCCAAGTTGAGTAGTGACTAAGAAGCCCAAGAAAAAATGGGGTCGGGTTATTTAATTTCACCTCAAGGGTTTTATCATCTATAGCTTTGACTCCAACCTTAGAGAAATCTGTTATGACACCTGTATTGAAGTCCTCAGCACCTTCCACGTAGTAAAGCATATCTGGATATTGAGAACCAAGGCTGGGGGTAAGAACTCTCATCCATGACCAAACCATGTCATCTGCAACAAAGTCATCACCATTCGACCATTTAGCATCCTTCCTTATGTTGAAAATATAGGTTTTACCATCCTCACTTATTTCCCAACTCTCAGCCATTCCAGGAAGATTTGCTCCACCCTCAGGATTTGAAATTGTTAGACCTTCACACATTGTTATAAGAAGGTGATGTTCAGGCACTCCTGTGACAACATGCGGGTCAAGACCTTGAGGTTCAGATCCATTACCAATATGCATTACTTGATCAATTAAACCTTGATCAACCGGAGAAACTGATGATCCGCAACCATATAAAATGGCAACCAAAAATATAGATGTTATTTTTTTCATATTTATTTAAATGTTTAAGTTTTTAATATTATCTCTTATTTCCTTATTTATCTCTTTTTCAAGAATTAAATTAAGTTTTACAAGCGATGTACTTGAAGAAAAGTCCTCATATTCAGACATTATTGTATTAATAAAATCTTCAGACGGTTCATTTATTTTTTTCACTTTAAAAATGTATACATCTGAATTAAAAGTTTTCTGAGTATTTACAGAGTTAACTTTAGACGAAAAAATATTATTGAGAACATCCGATGGGAAAAGTGTTGATCCTCTTTTTACTGAAATGAAGCTATCTTTGAGAACACTGTTATTTTCTAAAACATATGATTCATCATCCATTGCAATAACAAGACTTCTCTCAAGATCCATAATTTCAATATTAGCTTGATCCTCTCTCAGACGATCAAAAACCTCATCAGTTACATTATCAAAAGGAAGTACTGAAGGCTCTATAACCTCAGATACAGATGCAACTATTACTTCATTATCAAGTTCAAATATTTCTGCAAAGTCGCTTGAAAAATCAATGCCATATAGAAAATCTTTGACACTAATGCTGTCGTAATTACTGAAATCATTATATCCAGTTGGATTAGTAACTATAAGCTCTTGGGCTACAGCATCTGCAATTGCTTCAACAGACAAACCATTCAATAAAAGATCCTCTATTTCATCTCTTAGATCCAGCATTAAAGCATATGATTCAGCCTCAATCAGCTCATCAATAAATTGGCCCCCCATGATCTCTTTTGTCTTTGGAGTTTCTTTATTTTCTTCAGTAAATTTGATGATATGAAATGACTCATCAAGCTCAATTATCTCTGAGGTTTCGTTAACAACCATTGAGTCTAGAGCTTCTTCAAATTCAGGAGGAAAACTATCACCACTTGAAAACCCTAAATCTCCTTCAAAATCAGCGGAAATTAAGTCTTCGCTAAATTGAGATGCAGCTTCTTCAAATGTTAAGTCAATTCCTAGCTTGCTTTGAATTGATATAAGAGCTTCAAATGCGTCTTCTCTAGAATCATAATTTAAGACATCTATCATTATATGAGAGACTCTTCTTTCAGCAGTAGCATTTATTCGATCAAGATAGTCCTGATATTCAGCATCTATAAAACCATCTGGAATCTCAACAGAATCTCTAAATTGATCTTGATTTACAGATAATATATTAAATGATCTCTTTTCCTCATCCATGAAAAGCAATTTATTTTCTTCATAATAATTGACTGCGCTCTCTAATGTAGGATTTATTTTGCTCTTTAATGAATTAAAATCTATTTTAAAGAAATCAATATCCCTCTCTTGCTCGATTAGCTTTATCTGTTTTTTTAATTCTGATTCAATTTGGAAACTTGAATCAGATACCGCTGATAAAAAATCATTCACAAGTGAAGTATTTTTAACATTTTCTATATATTCATTTGGAAGGATGCCATTAGCTCTTATAGTTGCTTCAAAAATATCTTGATTAAATCTTCCATCTGTCTGGAAGGATGGTTCAGACATTATTAGTCTTTTAGCCTCTTCTTCAGAGTTAACTAGTTCCATCTGTTGCGCTTGAAAGAGAAGAGCCTTCTGGCTGATAATCTCATTTCTTACTAGACTATTTAATAGCCCGTCTTCTAAAGTATCAACATTGAATTCTTCCCCATATATTTGCTGCAGTCTTGAAGTAACTGTATTAATGGCAATATTTACATCAAGCGCAGAAACTGTAAGTCCATTAACCTTTCCATAGTTAGTAAAAACAGTGCCAAATGAGCTCGAGCCAAAAAAGACAAAGGGTATAGCAAGAAGTATACCAATAATAGCAAGCCTTCTTCCTGATAAAAATGATCTTAGTGCATCCATAAGCGTGGTTATTATAATAAAAAAAAGGGTGCATAATAAGCACCCTTATCGATTTTTAAAGACTTATTAGCCGTGCTTGACTTTGTCCTTAAGAGCTTTACCAGCTTTGAAACCAGGAACTTTTGATGCTGCAATATGCATTGAAGCTCCAGTTTGAGGGTTTCTTCCCATTCTAGCTGCTCTGTGTCTTACTGAAAATGTTCCAAATCCAACTAAAGAAACAGAATCACCGTTTCCAAGTGCATCTCCAACTGAACCAAGAACTGCATCTACCGCTCTCCCTGCTTCTGCTTTTGACATATCTGCTCTTCCAGCAACTGCATCTACTAAATCTGATTTATTCATTTGATCTCCTCTAAATTGAAAAATTTACTCTTCTATGAAAAGCCAGAAACCCCAAAAAGTCAAGTATTTAAAGGATTTTTTAGTAATTTAGGAGATTAATGTTTACTGACAGTTTTTGTCGATTTTTTTGATTTTGATTTAAAGCTTGAGGATTTGTTAATTGCTTTTGGCTGCGACTCAAGTGAATGTAATATTACTTCATCAATCCATTCAACTGGAATTATTTCAAGTTTGTCAGTTATTACATCAGGAATTTCTTTTAAATCCGCTTTATTATCTAAAGGTATGATAACTTTCTTTATGCCGCCACGCTTCGCTGCGAGTAATTTTTCTTTTAAACCACCAATTTTCAAGACTTGACCTCTCAAAGTAATTTCACCAGTCATGGCAACATCTGATCTTACTGGAATTTCTGTAAAAGCAGATATCAGCGCGGTTGTCATACCAACTCCAGCACTAGGTCCATCTTTTGGAGTAGCACCCTCAGGAACATGAATATGTGTATCAAACTTTTCATAAAAGTCTTTCTTGATACCCAGCGAGTCTGATCTTGATCTTACGACTGTTAAAGCAGCTTGAATTGATTCCTGCATTACTTCACCTAGTGAGCCAGTTTTAATTGTTTTACCTTTGCCTGAGACTTTTGATGCTTCAATGGTGAGAAGTTCACCACCAACCTCAGTCCAAGCTAGTCCACAAACTTGACCAATAGTATTTGAAGACTCAGCCTCGCCAAACTTGAATTTTCTAACTCCAGAATATATTTCTAAGTTTTTAGAATCTATTTTTGTTGCTGTTTTCTTTTTAGATAACAGTCTTTCTTTAACAACCTTTCTTAAAATCTTTGAAATTTGCCTTTCAAGACCTCTGACACCAGCTTCTCGTGTGTAATATCTTATTAGATCTAAAAGGACATTTTTATTTAAATTCAATTCTTTATCTTCAAGCCCATTTCTTTCAAGCTGTTTAGGAAGAAGATAGTTCTGAGCAATTTGCAGCTTTTCATCTTCAATGTACCCAGGAATCCTAATAATTTCCATTCTATCTAAAAGTGGTCCAGGAATATTTAAGCTGTTAGCCGTGCATACAAACATCACCTCTGATAAATCATAATCTACTTCGAGATAATGATCACTGAATGATGTATTCTGCTCGGGATCTAAAACCTCCAATAATGCAGAGGCTGGATCTCCTCTATGATCCATACCGATTTTATCTACTTCATCCAATAAAAATAGAGGGTTTTTGACACCAACTTTTGTTAGTTTTTGGATTATTTTTCCTGGCATAGAGCCAATATATGTTCTTCTGTGGCCTCTTATTTCAGCTTCGTCTCTTACGCCACCAAGAGACATTCTTATAAACTTCCTATTAGTAGCTCTTGCTATAGACTCTCCAAGAGATGTTTTACCTACGCCAGGAGGTCCTACAAGGCATAAAACTGGTGCTTTAAGATTTTTCACTCTTTTTTGAACTGCAAGGTACTCTAAAATTCTGTCTTTCACCTCTTCAAGACCATAATGATCATCATTAAGGGTTTCAAGAGCAGCCTTGATATCTGATTTAACTTTTCCTCTTTTTTTCCATGGAACGTCAATTAAGCACTCAAGATATGAGCGAACTACCGAAGCCTCGGCAGAAGTTGGAGACATCATTTTAAATTTTGAGAACTCACTCTTGGCTTTTTTCATTGCTTCTTTTGACATCCCAGAATCTTCAATTTTATTTTTTAATACCTCAAACTCATCTCCCTCTTCTCCCATCTCACCAAGCTCTTTTTGGGCAGCTTTAATCTTTTCATTTAGATAGTATTCTCTCTGAGATTTTTCCATCTGCTTCTTAACTCTTGACCTTATTCTTTTTTCAACATCTATAACATCAAGTTGAGACTCTATAAATGTAAGAATACTTTCTGACCTTTTTTGAAGATCAAAGATTTCTAAAATTTCTTGTTTCTGAGAAGTATCAATATTTAAGTGATTTACTATGTTATCAATAAGCTTTGAAAGATCGTCTATGGCATCAATTGTAGATAAAATCTCGGGGGGAATTTTTTTTGTAGATGAAACATAATCATTGAACTTTGTTTTGATAAATCTTACAAGATTCATTGAATCGGAAACTTTGATAATATCATCATCAATTTCTGTTACTGCTGCTTTAGTTAAACCTTTAGATTCAGAGATCTTATCGATTGTGCATCTCTTGGCCCCTTCAACTAAGACTTTCATTGTGCCATCAGGCAGTTTGATGAGTTGGAGTAAGTTACTTACAGTTCCAAAGTGATATATATCTTTAAAAGTTGGGTCTTCATTTGAAGCATCTTTTTGAGCAACTAAAACAAGCTTCTTGTCCGAAGCCATGGCTGAATTTAAAGCTTCAATAGATTTTGATCTTCCAACAAATAAAGTTGTAACAATTCCAGGAAAGACAACAACATCTCTTAATGGAATTATTGGATAATCTTTTGTGACTTTAACCATTATCTTTATTTAAGGACTAATTAATAATTATCAATTAGCTAGCAGAGGATTTCTTTTTAGGTGTTTTAAAGACTTTTATAGGCTCTGAGCCATTATCAGCAGAGTTCTCATCGATAATAACTTTTTCTAAATCTTCGTTGGGTAACTCAAACATTACATCCATGAGTATATCTTCAAGTATTGACCGTAAGCCTCTAGCTCCAGTTTTTCTAGCAATAGCTCTTTTTGCAATACTTTTTAGAGCTTCTTCTCTAAAGCTGAGATCTACTGAATCTATTTCAAATAAATATTTATATTGATTTACCAGCGCATTTTTAGGTTCTTGAAGAATTCTAACAAGGGCATCTTCATCTAATTCATGCAGGATGCTAATGACAGGAAGTCTTCCTACAAATTCAGGAATTAATCCAAATTTTACTAAATCCTCAGGCTCAACATTATCAATGTTCATTTTAACTACTTCTTTATCATTAGCTGCATTTACTTCAGCAGAGAATCCAATTCCAGTTTTATCAGTTCTATCTCTGATAACTTTATCAAGACCAGAAAAAGCCCCACCACAAATAAATAAAATATTTGATGTATCAACTTGAATAAATTCTTGCTGCGGATGCTTTCTCCCTCCCTGAGGTGGAATTGAAGCTATTGTTCCTTCAATAAGCTTTAAAAGAGCTTGCTGAACTCCTTCACCTGAAACATCTCTTGTGATGGAAGGATTATCAGTTTTACGAGCAATTTTATCTATTTCATCAATATAAACAATACCAAGCTGAGCTTTCTCAGGGTCATAGTCACATTTTTGAAGAAGCTTTTGGATAATGTTTTCAACATCCTCACCAACATAACCAGCCTCTGTTAGGGTTGTAGCATCAGCAATCGTGAAAGGTACATTTAATATTTTGGCAAGTGTTTGAGCTAAAAGAGTTTTTCCACTTCCTGTTGGTCCCAATAAAAGAACATTACTTTTTTGAAGCTCAACATCATCTGCTTTTGAATTTTTTAATCTTTTATAATGATTATAAACAGCAACTGAAAGAACTTTCTTTGCTTTATCCTGACCGATGACATAATCATCAAGTTTTTGATATATCTCTAATGGTGATAGAAGAGTATGCTCGCTATCTGATTCTTCATGCTTTACTTCTTCTTCTATTATGTCATTACATAAATCAACACATTCGTTGCAAATGTAGACACTAGGACCAGCAATTAGCTTTTTTACTTCATCTTGATTCTTTCCGCAAAAGGAACAATGAAGTTTTTTTTGTTCTTTAGTATCAGTCATTAGTTTCTTTCTTCTAATATATCGTCAATGATTCCATATTTTTTTGCTTCGTTAGCATTAAGGAAGTTGTCTCTATCAGTATCTTTTTCAACTGTCTTTAAATTCTTTCCAGTATGCTTTGATAGTATTTCGTTAACTTTTTTCTTCATTAATAAAATTTCTTGAGCATGTATTTCAATGTCTGAAGCTTGGCCTTGGAAGCCTCCGAGTGGCTGATGAATCATTATTCTTGAATTAGGTAAAGCAAATCGCTTCCCCTTTTCACCGCCAGCAAGAAGCAATGCTCCCATTGAAGCAGCTTGACCAATACATAAAGTGGATATAGACGGAGAAACAAACTGCATCGTGTCATAAATTGCTAGACCAGATGAAATGACGCCACCTGGTGAGTTAATGTAAATGCTGATGTCTTTCTTGGGATTTTCTGATTCCAAAAATAATAATTGAGCAACTACAAGATTTGAGACTTGATCATTTATTGGTCCAGTTAGGAAAATAACTCGCTCTTTTAATAGCCTTGAATATATATCGAATGCGCGTTCACCTCTAGCAGTTTGCTCAACTACCATAGGTATTAAAGTTGAATTATGTTCTTCCATTAGTATTTCGATAAATCCTTAAAATTAATAACCTTATCTCTTGATTTAAGATCATTATCTAATTTTTCAACCAACTGATTCTCAAGAACTATCATTCTATATTGATCCAACTGATTAGGTTGATTATATACCCAAGTCTCAAATTGTTTAGGATCTTTATATCTTTTTGCCTCTTCCTCTATAAATTCTTTAAGATCATCTTGATTCACTTTTAAATCATAGTGATTTAATAAAGCAGTAAATAAAAGATCTAGTTTCACTCTCTTTTCAGCATTTTCTTTGAAAGTGTCGAGAGGAAAAAGATCATTATCACTCTCCTCTTCAGGATTTCTTCCTATTCTAGAGAGTGCTTCTTTTCTCATTAGCTCTGATTGCTCTTTGATAGTGCATTGAGGTGCAGAAAATTTATTAATTCTAAGAAGAAGCTCATACATAGAATCTTTAGTTAGAGCTTTTTCTTGAGTCACAGACTCATTCTCCATTCTCTTTTTAATCTCCTCACGAAATTCTTTTTCGTTCTTAACTTCCATAGCAAGCTTCTCATAGAGGTCCTTATTTATTTTTGATGGGATGTTTTCTTGGACTTCTTTTAAATTAATTTTGAAGACTGCCTCTTTCCCTGCTAGATCCTTCTTAAAATAGTCATCAGGAAAGTTTGTCTTAATTTCAAAATCAGAATTAATCTTTCTATTGATTAGTTGATCTTCAAAGCCAGGAATCATAGATTTAGAGCCAATAACTAATTTAAAGTCTTTAGCTGTATTTCCATCGAAAGGCTCACCTTCAATAGCGCCCTCAAAATCAATAATTACTTGGTCATTTTCAGCTGAATTTCTCTCAACTTTTTCCCAATCACCATACCTCTCTAAGATATCCTGGATAGCGTGATTGATATCTTCATCTAGAATATTAATTTTATGTTTTTCAAAAGTTTTCCAACTACTTACTTTTGGCTTAATGTCTGGAAAAACTTCAAATACAGCATTGTATTTAATGCCTTTGTCAGGATTATCCTCGACCATTGAGATAGTTGGAGTATTCGCAGGCCTTATCTTTTTTTCAGCAATTTCTTTTGGGTATGAATCTTGTATAAGGTCATTTAAGACCTCTGCATGAACTGATCCTCCATATCTTTGCTCAATAACATCATTAGGGACTTTGCCCTTTCTAAATCCATCTACTTTTACATTTTTTTTAAGGTTTGAAATCTTTTCATTGAATTTTGATTGGTATAAATCTTTTTCAATTGAAACTGTAAGACTTCTTTCCAGGTCTTTGAGTTTTTTTAAACTGCTTGTCATTTTTAATCCCTTATTAATGGGGCGAGCGATGGGGTTCGAACCCACGGCCTCCGGAGCCACAATCCAGCGCTCTAACCAACTGAGCTACGCCCGCCGCGAACTAAGTATTATAATGATACATTGATAAAAAAATAGTAAAATTTGTTTGGGAGGATAAATTAAATGGCCAATAATGGTTCAAAATATTCATTTTGGGAAAGCACACAATCAATTATTGATGAGTCCCTCTCCTATACTAAAATCCCCTCTAACCTAGCTGATCAAATTAAAACTTGTAACTCGACCTATACAGTAAGGTTTGGTGTGCAGTTAGGAAAAAAAATTCATAATTTTGTTGGGTGGAGATCGGTCCACTCAGACCATATCATTCCTGCGAAGGGAGGAATTAGATACTCAATGGATGCTAACCAGGATGAGGTTGAATCTATGGCAGCTTTGATGTCTTATAAATGTGCAATTGTTGATGTTCCATTCTCTGGCTCCAAAGGGGCTTTGAAAATTGATCCTAAAAAATATGAACGAGGAGAAATGGCAAGAATTACAAGAAGATTTGCGCAAGAACTCATTAAAAGAGATCTTATTAATCCTAGTCAAAATGTCCCAGCACCAGATTTAGGAACTTCTGAAAGAGAAATGGCATGGATTGCAGACGAATATCAAAAGCTACATCCCAATGATATTAACGGCAAAGCATGTGTAACAGGGAAGCCTCTTCATAAAAAGGGAATAGCTGGGAGAAATGAAGCAACTGGAAGAGGAGTTCAATTTGGTCTTCGCGAGTTTTTTGAAGATAAAAAGCTTCTTGATACAAAAAAAATTGAAACTGGTCTTGAGGGAAAGACTGTTATTGTCCAAGGTCTTGGTAAAGTTGGGTATCATGCTGCGAAATGTCTTTCAGAAGATGATGGATGTAAAATAATTTCAATTGTCGAAAAAAGTGGTTCTCTCTTCAATGAGGAAGGTCTTCCAGTAAAAAAAGTTAAGAAATGGCTTGATGAAGGTAAAACTCTAAAAAGATGTCCCTATGGAAAGTTTTTTAGCGACTCAGCAAAGGAGCTCGAAAGAGAGTGTGACATTTTAATTCCAGCAGCTGTTGAAAATGTTATTAATCAAAAAAATGCTAAAAATATTAAAGCTAAAGTAGTAGCTGAAGCAGCAAATGGGCCTGTTACATTCAAAGGAGACAAGATTTTAAATAAAAATGGGGTTTTAGTTATTCCCGATGTATATCTTAATGCAGGTGGAGTAGTTGTAAGTTATTTTGAGTGGGTTAGAAATATTTCTCAAATGAGATTTGGCAGACTTGAGAAAAGAAGAGATGAGGCTCAAATTGATCAATTTATAAAAGTTGTTGAAAAAATGACCAATCAGAAGATTTCTAAAGCAGACAAATTAAAGCTATTTGATGGAGTTGATGAAATTGATCTTATTAGATCAGGACTCAATGACATGATGGTAGATGCTTATCAAAATATTAGGGGTCAGATGCTTAGAAGCAAATTGCCAAATTTAAAAATAGCTTCTTTTAAACTTGCTCTGGAAAAAATAGCTGGAGCTTACGATACTATTGCTCTCTAGGCCAATAATTACTTATAAATATTATGTTGATGGAAAGTAAACAGGCTTTGCTCCTAATTCCCACTCATCATACTTAAACATTATCTTTTTAAACTCTTCTGAATCTAAATAATTGTTTAAAATCTTTTTAATTCTGCTTATCTCTTTAAGCGAATCAAACCATTCAGGATTTGCAATTCTGAACTGACGAATAAAAGGTAAAATTGAGATATCCAGTTTGTTTAAATTTTCTCCAAAGATCCATTTATCATTTGAAGCTATGGTCTCAAGATCAACTAATATCTTTAAACACTCAGCTCTGTGAAAATCCGAATCTGTATTCTCATATCTTGTTGCATATTTATATCTGTCTAAGTGATGTTTAAACTCATCATCAAACTTTTTAATTAATGATTCTGTTAAATCTATTTGATCTGATTCCAAATTGTCATTAAAAATATTACTCTGTTCTATAACCCAATTTACAATATCGTAGCTTTCATCAATAACTTTATCTTCCAAAATAAGTATTGGAACAGTACCTTTTGGTGATACCTCCAGCATCTGTTCTGGTTTATTGCTCAACCTGATTTCTCTTATTTCACATTTGATTTCAGCCAGATGTAAAGCCATTCTTGCCCTCATAGCATAAGGACATCTTTTAAATGAGTATAGAATTGGATAACTCATATGGTTAATTAAAAACTTCTTCTTTTGGTCCGATATGCTTCTGATTTCTTTGTTTTGCTAGGTCAACTTGCTTTTGTCTACTCATATATCTAGATTTTTGCTCTTCTGTAGTTTGGTCATAGCAATTTGGGCATGAAACTCCTCGAATATATTTTTGAGATGTTTTATCTGTTTCGGTTATGGGCATCCTACATCCATGACACATATCATAATCCCCAACAGATAAATCATGTTTAACTGAGACTCTGTCATCAAAAACAAAACATTCTCCATTCCAAAGAGATTTTTCTTTCGAAACTGATTCAAAATATTTTAAGATGCCGCCTTTAAGATGATAAACCTTTTTAAATCCTTCATTTTTCATTAATGATGAAGCCTTTTCGCATCTAATACCTCCGGTGCAAAACATAGCAACTTTTTTATTGTTTTTATCCTCATGAGTGAATTCCTGATCTTTCAACCATTTTGGGAAGTCTCTAAATTTTTGGGTCTTTGGATTAATCGAATCTTTAAATGAGCCTATGGAATATTCATAATCATTTCTGGTATCAATAAGAAGAATGTTTTCTTCTTCTAAAAGGGAATTCCAGTCTTCAGGGTTAACATACTCACCTACACTTTTTGTAGGATCTATAGATTTGTCACCAATAGTAACTATTTCCTGCTTTAATTTTATTTTTAACCTAATAAAAGGATTCTTTTCGGAGTCTGAAAATTTTATATCTAAATCATTAAAGCCCTTGAGATTTTTTAGGTAAATTAAGGCTTTATTGAGATTTTTTTCATTTTTAGCAGCTATTGTGCCATTAATGCCCTCACTTCCTACCAAGATTGTTCCATAGATAGAAAGCTTTTTTAGAATCTTCTCTAAAGAAATCTGAACTTCTAAAGGATTATCAATTTCAGAGAACTTATATAAGGCTGCTACTTTAAACATGATCAAATTAAAGCAAAAAATGGCGCGCCTGGGAAGATTCGAACTCCCGACCCACTGCTTAGAAGGCAGTTGCTCTATCCAGCTGAGCTACAGGCGCTTGGTCGGGGTAGTAGGATTTGAACCTACGACCACTCGCTCCCAAAGCGAGTGCGCTACCAGACTGCGCTATACCCCGGTGAAATGAATCTTAAAGTTTTAGAGATAAATAATCAATCTTCATTGGAATAATTATTTTAAGATGAGAAAATATCGGAATGGCGGCACAAATACTTGATGGAAAGAAACTCGCAAGTGACTCTGAAAAAGAGATCTTGGAATCTGTATCAGTCTTAAAGGAAAAAGGAATAATTCCCACCTTGGCAACTATTCTTGTTGGCGACGATCCAGCATCTGAAACATATGTAAGAATGAAACAAGAAACTTGCAAAAGAGTTGGTATGGAATCATTAGCTATTAATTTACCTAAAGAAACATCTACAGAAGAACTCCTTTTGAAAATTGATGAGCTGAATAATGATAAAAAAATTCATGGTATTTTGTTGCAACATCCAGTCCCTAATCAAATCAATGAAAGAGAATGTTTTGAGAGGATTTCCATAGAAAAAGATGTTGATGGAGTTACATGCCTGGGTTTTGGAAGAATGTCTATGGGTCTATCTGCATATGGATCATGCACACCTGCAGGGATTATGAGAATTCTTGAATTTTATGATGTAGACATATCTGGAATGAATGCTGTTGTAGTTGGAAGAAGCCCTATTTTAGGAAAGCCGATGGCAATGATGCTTCTTAATAAAAATGCAACTGTAACCATTTGTCATTCTCGAACTAAGGAATTAGAGGATCATGTGCGTAATGCAGATTTAGTTGTTGGTGCAGTTGGTGTTCCCAAGCTAATAAAAAAAGAATGGCTCAAAAAAGGTGCTGTAGTAATCGATGCTGGTTACCATCCTGAAAAGTGTGGCGATATTGATTTAGATGGAATCGAGGAAATAGCTTCCTCGTATACCCCTGTACCGGGCGGTGTGGGCCCAATGACAATTAATACTTTAATTCTAAATACTATGGAGGCTGCTAGGAAAACTCTTAACTAGTTTCTTCCTTTTCTTCTGTAGGAACTTCTTCTTTAATTTCTGAATCTACAACAACTTCATCTGAACTCGATTCACCATCAATATCTGTAAAAGGAAATGGGGGTAGATCTGTTTGAAATAGAAGATAAGAAATGATTTGGTTATAAAACTTTAACAGCCAGGAACAAACTCTTGATAAAGGTTCATTAACATTACCGGTTAGTAAGAAGAAAACAAACTGAATTAAAGCAAAGCCAAAAAGAAAAGGAATACTAAAATTAAAAATAAATGCATAAATAAGCATATAGACGAGTCTTGCCCACTTACTAGTTTTTGTAATTTCTTCTCTATTAATTTGTTCCATAGCTATGATTCTACATCAAAATTCACATCAACATAAATTTCACTATTTACGATCTGTTCCAAGAGTAATTCTTTACTTCCGTTATTAAATAATATTTCATACATGCCTGATACAAGAGGCATCTTGATTTCAGATGAGGAAATCTCGTTGTGAATTATTTTAATAGTATTTAATCCCTCTGCTACCTGACCCACTTTATTTTTTGCAGCCTCAATATCAAGACCCTCTCCAATGGCCCATCCAAACTGATAATTTCTTGATAATTTTGAAAAGCAAGTTGCAACCAAGTCACCCATTCCTGCAAGGCCTAAGAAAGTAATCGGATTTGCACCCTTACTAACAGCAAAGTTGCTCATTTCTGCCATGCTCCTTGTCAGTATAAGTCCGATAGCGTTCTCACCCACATCAAGAGAATGACAATACCCCGATATAATTGCATAAATATTTTTTAAAGCACCTGCAAGTTCTATACCTTGAGTATCTGTGCTTGTGTATATCTTAAAAGTGCTTGAGGACAGAATTTCCCTTCCTAGATTACAAAGATCTGCATGCTTACTTGCTATAACTGTTCCAGCAACCTTTTCATCTGCAATTTCTCTTGCTAAATTAGGTCCGCTCAAAACACCCACCTTAATGCTTGAATTATTAAAGTGTTTTTCAATTGTTTTAGACATTGTCATGAAAGGTTTTTCATGAATGCCCTTAGTGCATGAAATTATTATCTTATTATCCATCGAGAAATCAGAGAGCCTATCAAGGACATCATTAATAATTTTACTTGGAGTAGCTACAAATATTATTTCAGATTCTGGAATAATTTCTTCTAGCTTCTCAGAAGCAATAATATTATTAGAGAGTTTGAGTTCAGGATGATATTCAGTATTTCTGCTTTCAGAATTTATTCTTAAAGCTTTATCAGAATCTTTAACCCATAGAGATACATCATGTCCTTTCGATGCAGCTAAGTTTGCTAATACAGTTCCAAAACTACCTCCACCGAGAACACAAATTTTGTAATTTTTATTCATATTAAGAAAGATATTTATCAAGTTGTCTTAGATATTTAGAGGGGTCTTTTGGAGATCCTCCTTCTGCAATTACTGCATAGTCATAGAGAAAATCTACGAATGCTTTGAAATCTTTACCATCTATCTTTGAAAGCTTTTTAATGAGCTTGTGCTTCATATTTAACTCAAATATTGGAACTACATCACCCATTTTTTGACCTGCAGCCTCAAGAATCTTTCTAAGCTGTATTCCTGGCTCATTGCTCTGCAGAACTAAACAACAGGCAGAATCTTTTAATCGTGAGCTAGGTAATACTTCAGAGACTCTTTCTCCTAAATGATCAGCAACTTTTATTAAAAGCTCATTTTGATCTTTAGTTGTTTTAGGTTTTTCTTCGGCTTCATTGCTAGTTTTTGCAACATTAATAAAACTCTTACCTTTGAATTCAAAAAGAGTAGACATCAACCATTCATCTATTCTATCGGTTAGTAATAATACCTCTGTATTTTTTAGATTTAAGTGATTCAAGATGTGGAGAGTTTAAAGCACCCTCAAATGTATCAGCAACACAGTAGTAAATGTCCTTTTGATCTGAAGGCATTCTAGAAATGTAGTCATCAAGAGTTTGATCCACTTCATGTGTTTCTTTATTTGATGTAGCAAATAGCAGAAGTTCTGCAATTGCTTCCTTGTGTTCAAAATCTTCAGCAGGTCCCTCCTTCAAAACAAGGCCATACTCCTTCCAAAATTCTTTATACGCATTGATATCATTGTCTTTAAGTTTTTTGAGAGCATCAATAACTCTTTTAGTTAAAGCTTTCTTTATTGAATCTACTAGAGGATGATCTTGAAGGATTTCTCTAGACACATTTAAAGGTAAGTCGCTTGAATCAATAACGCCTCTAATAAACCTTAAATAAAGGGGTAAAAAATGGACGGCATCATCCATAATAAAAACTCTTTGAATATAAAGCTTTATTCCTCTTGGAGATTCTCTGTTCCATAGATCAAAAGGCGGCTTTTTTGGGATATATAAAAGATTAGAATACTCTTGTTTGCCTTCAACTTTATTATGAATTGTTAGCAATGGATCATCCTGATCAAAACTTATAAATTTATAAAATTCATTATATTCATCTTCTTTAATTGATCTTTTGGGTTTGAGCCATAATGCATCAGTTTCGTTAATAACCTCCTCTTCCTCATCAATATTTGAAAGATAGATTGGGAAATTAATATATTGTGAATATTTGTTAATGAGAAAACTTATCCTTTGCTTTTTAGCAAAATCATGATTTTCTTCACTCAAATAAATTATTATGTCGGTTCCATGTGATTTTTTTTCAACTTCAGTAAGCTTATATTTATCTTCACCACTGCTTTCCCAAAGAATAGGTTGTGATGATTTCTTTTGTGCTGATTTAGAAAGTACTTGTACTTTCTCTGCAATCATAAAGACAGAGTAAAAACCGACTCCAAACTGTCCAATTAAATTTGAATCTTTCTTTTTATCGCCAGTGAGTTTTCCAAGAAATTCTGCGGTACCAGATCTAGCAATTGTCCCAATATTTTCAATTATTTCCTCTTCAGACATTCCGATACCATTATCAGATATGGTCAAAGTCTTATTTTCTTCATCAACAATTACCTTAATTTTTAAGTCATCAGATAGACTTGCTAATTTAGAGCTACTTATTGATTTAAATCTAAGCTTATCAAGTGCATCAGATGCATTAGAAATTAATTCTCTTAGAAAAATCTCTTTATTTGAGTAAAGAGAATGAATCATCAGCTGAAGCAACTGCTTAGTTTCAGTCTGGAAACTTTTTGTTTTACTTTTCCCCATAAGTTTATCCCCTGCTATTAGTTAATGCTAAATTAAGATATTTCAAGTTTTGTAATTGCTTTAGGCAAGCGAAATTCTAACTATTTCCGTAATTGAAAAAATAAAGATGGAGATTGTGATGTAAACGCTTAGCCTGTGAAAAAAAGTGAAAAGTCTATCCCATGACCTGTCTCTAGCAGAGTTTGTCATAGGAATAATTATGTATCCTATGAATGCAAGGCTGCTATTTATTGCTGCCATTATCAAGAAACTTCTTTCTAGAAAAAGATATGAAATTAATACCGCTAGAAGACAAAATAAGAAAATTATTAAGTAATATCTTGGAAATATCCTTCTTAAGAATTTTGAAGCAGTCTCATTGTCGAGAACTTTAAATACAACAGGAGCTGTAAGTAACGCTTGAGCAAAAATAATTCCTATAATTAACGAATAGGTAATTGATAAAAGTATTACAACAATAGTATCCATAATAACTGGCGGACCGGACGGGACTCGAACCCGCGACCTCCGGCGTGACAGGCCGGCATTCTAACCAAACTGAACTACCGGTCCGCATAAATATATGTTTGCGAATAATATCTTTTTAAAATAATTCTGCAAGTATATTTGAATGGTGGGTGATGACAGGTTCGAACTGCCGACCCTCTCGGTGTAAACGAGATGCTCTACCAAACTGAGCTAATCACCCACGGAGTTGTATTATATTGGCTAATTTAGACTATACAAATGAAATTTTATAATTTTTGCATCCATTTAAAATGTCTTAGTATTTTTGAAAAAGCTATTTTGCAATGCTTAGTCTTGCAAAATATATTCCAACGAGGGTAACAGCAGCAAAAATTACTTGTGCAAGATTGAGCCATTCTGAAAATAAGAAGGCAGCTAAAATTGTTGCTGTAAGTGGCTGCATTAACAATCCAATAGAACCGTTTGATGGTGAGATCTTTCCAATACCAAATGTTATTAAAAACTGGCCACCAAATTGACAAATTAGAGCAAGCAAAAATAAATTAATCCATTCAAAATTTGATTTAGGAAAATTAACTCCTGAATCTAGCATCATTGGAATAATTGAAAAAAGGCAGCAGAAAAGAGTTGTATAAAATATTAAGTTCAGGGATGTTTCTTTACCTAACTTGGCAATTATTAACAAATATATTCCATAGCCAATAGCAGCTATGATGCATAATAAATCTCCAATTATTTTTCCATTTGCATAATTACTAGAAAAAATAATTAGTCCAGTTATTCCCAGGTAAGTTATTAAAAAAGAAACACCGAAACCTTTTGCGGGCACTTCCTTGAAAATGATATAGGCAAAAAGAGCTACAAATATTGGAGCAGAGTTCACAATTATTGTTGCATTTGAAACTGAAGTTATATTCATACTGTAGTGCCAGAGAATTAGATCAGTTGTGAATGCAAGAGAAGCTATTGCAGTATATAAAATAGTATTTTTATTTTTGACCTTAAAAATAAAAGTCTTATTAAGAAAATAATTAAGAATGGCTAGCATTGGTAATGCCAGAAACATTCTCCAAAATAATATAGCTGAAGAAGAAAGCTCACTCCACTTTACAAATACTGGCGCGAATCCTATCAACATTGCTCCTAGGGACAGTATTAAAAAGAAATTTGCTCCCTGTAAATTTTTTAACATCTAGCTATACTCTGTTCATGGACAAAGATATTGTAGAGCAGAATAATGAAATAATCTCAGTTGGGGAATTAAATAGATCTGCGAAATACCTCCTAGAAAGTAACTTTCCAGCTGTTTCAGTTATTGGAGAAATCTCAAATTTAGCAAGGCCAGCATCTGGTCATATTTATTTCTCTCTGAAGGATGATGAAGGTTCAATTCAGTGTGCAATGTTTAAAGGGAGCAACATGGGCCTTAATTTCAATCCCAAAGATGGTGATGAATGCATTGTCTCAGGAAATATAAGTCTATTTGTTCAAAGAGGAAATTATCAACTTATTGCTAAGAAAATGATTCTTGCTGGCCAAGGAGATCTAATGCAGAAGTTTGAAAAGCTTAAGAGCAAACTTAAAGATGAAGGCCTCTTTGATGATGCAAATAAACTTCCTATTCCCGAAGCACCAAAACATGTTGCTGTTATTACTTCTACTTCAACTGCTGCGTTACAAGATATATTATCAACGATTGAAAGAAGAGCTCCTAGTATGAAAATTTCTGTTAGTCCTGCAACAGTTCAAGGTGAAAATGCATCAGAGACAATCATTGAAGCCTTTAAAAGAATACAAAATTATAACAATAACTCCTCAAATAAGATTGATTGCGTTCTTTTATGCAGAGGTGGAGGTTCAATAGAAGATTTATGGTGTTTTAATAATGAAGATTTAGCTAGGGAAATATTTAACTTTGAAATTCCTATCATTTCTGGTGTTGGCCACGAAATAGACTTTACGATTGCTGATTTTGTATCGGATCTCAGAGCCCCCACTCCAACTGCAGCTGCAGAAATTGTAAGTGAGTTTAATTTTAATCTTATCGAAAAGCTTTCAGAAATATCAAAAGATTTGGTGTCTAATATCAAAAATATCTTAAGAGATAAAAATCAGACCCTTGATTATCAGAGCTCTCATTTAAAACATCCAGCCCATGCAATAAGAGAGCAATATAGAGTTCTTACGTCGGCTTATGAAAAAATAAAAATGCTTGTTAAGCAAAAAATTTTGGACTCTAAATTGTCCTTCAAAGAAAATACAAACTCTTTAATGATAGAAAACCCTAAATATTTAATTCTTGATAACAAAAATTCTTTGCAAAAAAATCATCAATCTTTGAAGACTTCCATTCAAACTTACCTAAGCAAGTCTCAATCAAGACTTGTTACTTATGAAAAAGTTATAAAATCAATTGATCCGCAGAATGTCCTTGATAGAGGATATTCTTTAATAACAAATACAAAAGGAGATGTAATTAAAGATTCTGCACAAATTAACGAAGGTGAGGAAATAACTGCTAAGTTAGCTAAGGGATCCTTTGAAGCAAAAGTAAGAAAGAAGAATGTTTAAATTTTTAGCCCTATTTTTATTCTCAAGCTCCATATTTGCCGTTTCATACGAGGGAGATTCTGGAGGTATTTTTGCACTACCTGTTTCTAGTGAGTATATTTCAAATGATTATCTTTTATTTGAAATAGATGGAAAAAGTTATGTAATTGCTGGTATGCCTTATGTCTTAGAAGAAAAAGTTATAAAAATAGATGATAAAGAAATAAAAGTTTTGCCAGTAAATTATGGAGAATCTCGAATCACAATCGAGAATGATAGTCTTGTAAATCCTTCCTCGTCAGATCAAGAGCGAGCAGCTAAAGAGAGAAAATTGTTACAGTCAGCTCTTACAAAAAAAAGTAATTTTATTTTGAGTGATTTAAGATTTTTAAGGCCAGTTGAAGGAGCCGTAACTAGTGGTTTTGGTAAAAAGAGATTTATAAATGATCTTCCAAGAGCCCCTCATTTAGCCTTAGACTTGGATGGGTTTGATGGAGATCCTATTGTTGCACCCTTGGATGCAGAAGTAGTTCTAGTCGATAACTTTTTTTATAGTGGCAACATTATCGTTTTAGATCATGGAAGTAATATTTTTACTTCCTATAGCCATATGAGTAAAAGTCATAGAGCGGTTGGAGATTTTGTAAAAAAAGGTGATTTAATTGGTGAAATTGGCTCTACTGGAAGAGTCACCGGACCTCACCTACATTGGGTAATTTACATGAATGGAAATCGAATCAATCCAGAAATAGTATTAAACAAAGATTTCCCTATGAATCTCCTTGCAGACTATCAAGATGTTCCTGCAAACTTGCCTCAGTCTGAGGAGTAAGAAGACTTAGCACAACCTCTCCTCCTGGTTTAATAAAATATGTTGCAGGTAAAATTGCTGGAGATTCTATGCCCCATACCTCTCTTGGGTGGGAAGTTATTGATGGAATATCAACTCCAAATCTTAATATTAAAGGATCTAAGTATTCTGGTTCGAGGCGATCAAAATTGTATGCAAATACTTCAATGTCAGGATTTGATTGAGCAAAATTAACTAGTTCTGGCATTTCCTTTAAACATGGTGGACACCAGTCGGCCCAATAATTTATGACTATCCAGCTTTCATCAAGATCATTCTTAAATTGGCTATTTGCTTTATTGAAATGAATATCGCCTGAACTGCAAGAATAAAAGAGTATAAAAAGTGGTAATATTTTTATAAAATTTCGCATCAAACCTATTTTGAGACATGTTTAGCTTTTTTCAATACCCTTCTTCTAGCTTGTTAATAATTTTTCTCTTAATTATTAACAAACTGGTAATCTTAATCCTATATAAACTGCCCTTATTAATATTTAGTTTTTGGGCAATTCCTCTTTTGTGTTTTTCTTTTTTTCTCTACAAAAAGTCAATTAGAAGCTATCAATCCTATGCATTTATACTCTTGCTTTATTTCATGTTCTCAAGCTTACGAGTTTTTGGTGTTCCAAATCCATTACCTTTTGATATTACTGAACTTGTTTTAGTTGTTTTAGCTTTCATTAATGCTTTATATGGACCAAAAAATATAAATAGCAATTGACATGTCAAGCATACTTGACATAACATAGCTACATGATTATTTTAATAACCCTAACGATATGGTGCTTCTCTGCACTTGCATTGAAGTTTTTACCGCTTCTAATTAGCTTAATTTAATATTTAGTTCTTTCATATGGCCAAGATTACCCATAAAGGAATGTGGATAGAGCTTAAATCTTTAGATAAAGATGCAAAAAGCAAATACATACTATGTAATGTCTTTCTCTTTGCAGGAGCTCTTCTTTTCGGTGTTCATCTGGCTGCAGTAGGTGGACTTGGTATTGAAGTAAGTCAGGAAGTTTCACCATCTCCAGTTTTAGTTATCGTCAGAGTCTTATCACTAACTTTTATGCTGATAGCTGCATGGTTATATAAAGAATTTTTTGCAACACAAGATGAATTTCTCAACAGATATAATGAATTTGTACTTAGCAATGGAGCTATCGGTTTTCTTTTTGTTGGTTTTCTTATTTCTATACTGTCTCCATATATTGATTATCAAGTAACTTTTTACGAGTATTTTCTTGGATTTGCCCTTGGGACAATTATTGGAGGATATAGATTCCATAATAAATTTATTGGTTAATGGATAATTCAATCAAGCAATTAAGAGAGCAAATGGGCTTAAGTCAGGCAGATTTAGGTAGTTCTGTGGACGTTAGTAGACAAACAATTAATTCAATTGAAAATGGTAAATTTGACCCGAGTTTGCCATTGGCACTCAAGCTGGGTAAATTTTTTAACACTCCTGTTGAACAAATTTTTTCAACAAATAACTTTAATAAATAGGATAAATTATGGAAAAAGCTAAAAGTATAATCACATTTGTAGACAATCTTCTTGGAAAATTTAGAAGAGTATTTCTAAATATTTTTACAGTTCTTCTTTTAATGCTCATCACTTTGGGTATTTTTGGCAGTTTAGGTTCTTTGTTTGAGTCTGATGAAATAGAAACAGAAGATCAAATCCTCTATTTAGAACCTAATGGAGTAATTGTTGATAAGGCAATAAATAGAAATGATCCATTTGAAGAATTTGAAATTTTCGGAAGCTCTACAAACCAAATTGAGTTAGAAAATATCTTAAAAGTTATCAACAATGCTGGAACTGATGATGATCTTAAAGCTATTTATCTTGATGTTGATGGCATAAGAGCTTATTACACTTCTGCATTAAAAATTGCAGATGCTTTATATAAAGCTAGAGAGAATGGAAAAGAAATAATTGCTTATACCAGCGGGTTGGGAACAACTAACTATCTTATAGCCTCTCAAGCTAATGAAGTAATTCTTGAAAAAGATGCATACGGATCTGTTTTGCCCTTTGGTTTTAGCAGAGTAAGACAATATCAAAAAGATTTTTTTGAAAATATTAAAGTTGATATGAATGTATATGCTGCTGGTGATTTTAAGTCTGGTCCTGAAGGTTTTACCAGAAATGATATGTCTGAAACAGATAGGCTAGCGTGGGTAGAGTTTGTTACTCCAGTATGGGAAAAGTATAAAGCTATGATGGAAACAGGCAGAGGCTTTGACTCAGGGACTATTCAATATATTGGAGATAATTATCACTTATTAGCAACTGAGAATGGTGGCGATGACAATGAAACTGCTCTGGCAACTGGCTTAGTTGACAAGTTAATGACAAAACAAGAAATTAGAAACTATATGATTGAAAAGTTTGGCAGTGAGGAAGATTATGAGTGGCCTGAGGGAATAACTGGCAGAGAATATCTTTCCACTATAGAAGATGAGGATATAAGTAAAAAACAACAAAGAGCTCAAGAGAAAAATAAGATTGCTGTTATTCACGTTGAAGGAGCAATTGTTACAGGCGGCATAGACTTTAATACCGCTGGTTCTGGAGGTATCGTTAAAAATATTAATAAGGCTAGAGATGATGAAAGTGTAAAAGGAATTATTTTAAGAGTTAATAGCCCAGGCGGGGATGTTTATGCATCTTCGATGATTACAAATGCATTAGAAGAATTTCAATCTACTGGAAGACCTGTATATACCTCTATGGGTGATATTGCTGCATCTGGAGGTGTATGGGTAACAACAACTTCAGAAGAAATATGGGCTGAAGACACAACGCTTACTGGTTCAATTGGAGTTTACAGTATTATTCCTGATGTTAGCCCCCTTGAGAATTGGGCTGGTATAAACTATGACGGCGTGAGCATGACTAAGGCCGGAGATATTTATGATTTAAGTAGGGGAATGAATGAGGAGCTTAATAAGCAATTCAGAGAAAATACAGAGAACTTCTATAGAGAGTTTGTTACTAAGGTAGCTGAAAATAGAGAGATGGAATACTCTGAAGTCCTCAAATTTGCAGGTGGAAGAATATGGCGAGGCGATACAGCCCTTGAGTTAGGTTTAGTTGATAAATTGGGCTCACTAGACGATGCAATTGACTCTATGGTGACAAAACTTGAATTAGAGGACTATAAAGTCTTTTCTTACAATACTGAAGTTGAGTTTGAGTTCGATTTGAATTTACTGATTCAAAATAAACTCCCCTCTCAGATTCAGGATTTATTAAATGAGATTAGTGGCCTTAATAGGATGCTTTTATCCGGTGAAGATAGATATGTGGTCGCCTATTGTTTTGATTGTGGCTTTAAGAACTTCGAATAACTTCTTTTATAAGGTTTAGGCCAATAGATTTTTTTCTTTCTAGGGACTCTCTCTCAAGCTGAGATAGAGTCCTGAAAATCGTCTTAATATCTCTTTTAGAATTATTGATAAGATAATTCATATTTTTATCAGAAATTTCTATGTTAAGATTTTTAGAGATTGCTTGGGTGGCTTCTAATAGCTCATCATCATTTATAGCCTCCAATCTTAATGTTTCCATTTTTTTTATTCTAGAAACAAGATCAGGAATTGCTTCAAGCTTGTTGATGCTGCCTGATAATAAGAGAAAGCACTCTTTTTCATAACATTCATTAATGAGATTAAAAAGCGCAATCTCCCATTCTCTTCGTTTATTTATGAGATCTACATCATCAATACAAATTAAATTAAGTTCACTTACTCCTTCAAGTATAGAAGGATCAAGATTTATTGCTTCTTGCATAGGAATATAAATTGATGAATTATGAGAATCAGAAAAATCATTGCATACAGCCTGAAGCAAGTAACTTTTTCCATTACTGCCTAGATCGTCTATAAATATCTGAGCCCCATTATCGGAGCCAAGTAGAATATTTTTAAGGATTTGAATAGTTTTATTATTATTTTTAGAAACAAAGAAATTATTTAAAGATGCCCTTTCATTAATTTGAATTTGCAGAGCAAGTTGTCGGGGATTAGACATTTTGTTTTATGAAATTATTATTAAGCCACCATTTGAAATAACTTATAAGGCTGAATAATGTAATAAAGCCTATTAAAATATGGAAAATCAGGGCATTTATGTCCACATTAAAGATTTCAAAGATTATCAAACCTAAAATATAAATTATTTGAGAGGTTGTGGTTATCTTTCCAATTAAATTTGGAGATGGAGTTTTTTCCGTAATTGACATCTCGAATGCTGCACCAAGAAGAATTAGCATGTCTCTGAGAACAAAAATTACAAAAACTGATAGAGGAACAATTTGATTCAACCAAAGTGCAGTTATTGAACCAATCATAAGAAGCTTGTCAGCAACTGGATCCAAGATTTTTCCTAAATCTGTTTGCCATTTAAAAAATCTAGCTAGAAAACCATCGATGGCATCTGAAACTGAAGCAATGGCAAATAAAATCAATGCAACAATATATTTCCCGGCAAGAAGATTAAGAACTGTTGGAATGACTAAAGATATTCTTACTAATGAAATAAGGTTAGGTATAAATCTTAAATAATGCTTCATATAGAATTTAGTGATGCCTGAATTAGTTCTGTTGCAGTACTTTCAATTGAGAAATCTTTATGTGTTTGAACAGACTTCTTGAATTGATCTTCCGTACCATAAATTATTAATGAAAAGGATACTTCGTTCTCCTGAAATGATTTAATTGAGTATTCTTTAATAGAAATCATTTTATCTAGAGCATCTAAAAGATTATCTAAATGTTCAGCTGAAGAAACTTTAGCAACCTTCATTATCAACTTCCTTTGTGAGTTATCCAAAACGAAGTCACTAAGGTAATCGATAGATAAATTCTCA
>CACJKN010000017.1 GCA_902594005.1 uncultured SAR86 cluster bacterium
TGACCGCTCCAGGTTTAACCGCATCAAGCATATTGTCTGTAACCACTTTTGGAGCATTTTTTCCAAGGGAGTAAACAGAACCTAATATTAAGTCTGAATCTTTTATGGAATAAGCAATAGAGTCTGGGGTGGAAACAATATAATTAATTTTTTCATCGCCATATTTAGATTTTAATTGCGACAGTCTTTGTTCAGATAAATCGATTAAGTTAACTTCAACACCATTATTAACCGCTTTTTGAAGTGACTCTTCGCCAGCAACGCCACAGCCTATGATGGTTACTAGACCCAGATCTAACCCATCTAATGTGCCTATAAGAACTCCTCTACCTTTGTTTTGTTTTAACAAAAAATAATTACCAACATTAAAAGCTATCTGGCCCGCAATTGCGCTCATTGGTGCTAAAAGTGGAAAAGTATTATCAGGGCTAGTGACTGTTTCGTACGCAATGCCCCTCACCCCGGTATCAATAAGTTTTTTTGCTAATGATGGATTGCCAGCAAGATGCAAGTATGTAAAAAGCGTTATATCTGAATTTAGATATTGAACCTCTGATTCCATAGGTTCTTTTACTTTTACAATTAGCTCTGATTTTTCATAAACCTCAGCAGCTGTATTAAGGATTTTTGCTCCAGCTGCTTCATATTTTTCATTTGTAAAACCGATTTCTTTTCCACAATTATGCTCCACAATCACTTCATGTCCATTTGCAGCAATCTCTGAGACTGAATCTGGAGTTAATCCAACTCGATGTTCATTATTTTTAATCTCTTTTGGTAAACCTACAATCATTTTAAAAGTCCTTGTTTTGTAAGTTCGTTCATGGTTTTCTTAAGAGATTCTTCAACAATATCAAACATATCATTTATTTGAGAGTCGGTAATAATCAAGGGTGGACAAAAAGCAATTACATCTCCTATTGCTCTAACAATTAAACCATTATCTTTCGCGTGATCTGCAAAAATCTTTCCAGCAACACCTTTTTTTTCAAATCCTTTATTAGAATTTTTCTCTGAAACAAACTCCATAGCTCCAATAAGACCAATTCCTCTGGTGTTACCAACAAGATCAAATTGATCACATTTTTTTAGTCTTTCAGTGAAAGTTGGACTAACTTTATTGACGTGTTCTAGCATGTTGTCTCTCTCATAAATTTCTAGAGTCTTAACGGCAACTGCACATGCAACTGGATGACCTGAATAAGTATATCCATGACCAAAAATACCTAGCTCATCACTTTTTTGAGCAACAATATCGTAACAATCATCTGAGATAATCACTGCACTTATTGGAAGATAAGATGAGGAAAGAGCTTTCGCAACAGTTATTGAAACTGGTTTCATATTAAAAGTATCGGCACCCCAAACATTACCAGTTCTACCAAACCCACAAATGACTTCATCATCAATTAATGGAATTTCATACTTATCAAGAATAGGCTGGATAGTTTCAAAATAATTTTTCGGAGGGATAATTACACCACCAGCTCCCATTAAGGGTTCAGCAAACATTGCGGCAATAGTCTCTGGATCTTCATTATTAATATGATTTTCTAAATCTTCACCGAGTCTCTCAACAAAAGATTCCTCTGATTCACCTTCATGCTTATTCATAAAATAATGAGGTGACATTGCATGAGAAAAATGATTTTGAGGTAGATCAAAATTACCATGAATTGTTGGGAGGCCTGTCAATGACGACGTTGCTAGAGTTACTCCATGATAAGCCTGAACTCGAGAAAGAAACTTTTTCTTCTTAGTTTTTCCAAGTGCATTATTGATATACCAAAATAGTTTAATTTGGGTATCGTTTGCATCAGATCCAGAGCTACCAAAAAATACCTTTGCATTTTCAAATGGTGATAAATCAACTAACTTTTCTGCAAGCTCAATTGCAGGCTCATGACTTTTAGAAGCAAATAAATTTCCGTAAGGAAATTTCCTAAATTGCTCCATTGCTGCATTTGCTAATTCCTCATTTCCGTGACCTAGTGCATTACACCAAAGTCCTGCCATACCCTCTATATATTTATTTCCGTCGGTGTCATAAACATAGATACCATCACCTCTCTCTAAAATGAATGGTCCAGATTCTTTATGTGCAATAAGGTTAGTATTTGGATGAAAGAGAAAATCTTTATCTTTTTTTGATAATTTTTCAGTGAGACTGTTTGGCCTAGACAATTTTATTTCCCTCAAATAGTGTAAGTGAATTATACATAATTTATACTTATCAAGAACACAAAAAAAACTATGAAAATTCTTCTATATGTAATTCTCTTCCTAACTTTAGTAGTATCAATTTTTATTCTCCCAAAAGCTTTAAGAGTTCACAAAGTAAAAACCTTATATGACAAAGATAAAATTGTTTATAACTTCGTAAACATGGATAAAATATTTCCTTCGAGAAATATTAAAGCCTCTGAAAATCCAGAGCCAATTAAGAGAAATATTCAAGCTTTGCCAGAAACATTTTCTTTTGAAGGCGAGACGAAAAATCTTCAAGAGTATTTAGATTACTTCTGGTCAGATGGAATGATAGTTATTCATAAAGATGAGATAGTTTATGAAAACTATTGGCTTGACAATAACGAATCTAAAAAACATATTTCATGGTCAGTAGCGAAGTCGTTTATATCTGCTCTTGTAGGCATAGCGTTTGAGGAAGGATTGATTGATTCTCTCGATGACCCTATAACTAAATATCTAGATGACTTCAAGAATACAGGTTATGAGGGTGTATCTATTAAAGATATTCTTCAAATGTCTACAGGTGTTCTTTTTAATGAAGACTATGCAGATTATGACTCTGATATTAATAGATTTGGACGAGCAGTTGCTACTGGCACATCAATGCGTGATTTTTCAAGGACTTTAACTAGAGAAAAAGAACCAGGAACTTATATGCATTATGTGAGTATTAATACTCAGGTGCTCGGTTTCCTTCTCCAAGATGTGACAAATAGATCTATTTCAGAATATTTGTATGAAAAAATCTGGAATCCTTTAGGAATGGAAGACTCTGCATATTTTATTTTAGATGATGTGGAGGATGAGCTTGCTCTTGGAGGTCTAAACGCCACCTTAAGAGACTATGCTAAGTTTGGTCTGCTATATCTCCAAAAAGGAAGATGGAATGATTCACAGATTCTTTCTGAGCAGTGGATTGAAGATTCTCATAAAACTGATGCAGAACATCTAGTTCCTGGTGTAAGAGAAACATCGTCTAATCCCTGGGGCTATGGTTATCAGTGGTGGGTGCCTGGTTTTCCAGATACTGATTACACTGCATCGGGTGTATACAATCAATATATTTATATAGATCCTGAATCTGAAATAGTAATTGTTAAGACTTCATCAAATTATAAATACACGTCCGAATTGCAGTGGTCTAAAGATATGCATATAGCAATGTTTAGGTCTATAGCTCAGCATATTAATTCTAAAGATTAGAATGACAGATAAACATTATGATGCTGTTATCGTTGGTGGCGGTCATAATGGATTAGTATGTTCGTTCTATCTTGCAAATGCTGGACTCAAAGTAAAAGTCCTAGAGAGAAGAAGCATAGTTGGAGGCGCAGCAGTAACAGAAGAATTTCATCCAGGATTTAAAAATTCAACTGCTAGCTACACAGTAAGTTTATTGAATCCAGCAGTTATTAAAGATATGCATTTAAAGGAAAATGGTCTAGAAATTATAAAAAGACCAATTTCAAACTTTCTTCCAATCAGTGACTCACAATATCTGAAAGTTGGAGGATCTCTTGAATCTACCCAAAAGGAATTTCAAAAGTTTTCAGAGAAAGACGCAAATATTCTGCCTGAATATTACAGACGTATTGAAAATGTTGCAGATGTTTTAAGAGATTTAACTACAAAAACACCTCTTAATTTAAAAGGCGGTTATATCAATATAGCTAAAACAATTTTTGATCTTGTGCCTATAGCAAGAAAAACCAATGAACTTCAAGAAGATCTTTTTAATTTATTTACAAAAAGTGCAAAAGATTTTTTAGATTCTTGGTTTGAAAGCGATCATATAAAGGCTTGTTTTGGTTTTGATTCAATAGTAGGCAATTACGCAAGTCCAGAAACTCCGGGTTCAGCTTATGTTCTTCTTCATCATGTATTTGGAGAAGTTGATGGTGAAAAAGGAGCATGGGGACATGCGGTTGGAGGTATGGGATCTATTACACAGTTGATGAAAATTGCATGTGAAGAAAAAGGTGTCGAAATCTCTACAAATGCTCCTGTAGAAAAAATTCTTATCAAAAACAATAAAGCAAATGGAGTTATGCTTGAGGATGGTACGCAAATATTTGCTGATAAAGTTATATCAAATCTCAATCCAAAACTGCTATTTAAAAAACTTGTTGATGAAAATGATGTTGAACAAGAATATCGAAGAAAGATATTAAATTATAAATGTGGTTCAGGAACATTTAGAATGAATGTTGCTTTATCAGAACTTCCAGATTTTAATTGCATTCCCGGGAAAGAAATCAGCGACCATCATAAATCAGGAATAGTAATTGCCCCTACCCTAACCTATATGGATCAAGCTTTTACCGATGCTAAACATTATGGTTGGTCCAAAAACCCAATTGTTGAAATGCTTATACCGTCAACTGTTGATTCCACTCTTGCACCTGAAGGTAAACATGTTGCTTCTTTATTTTGCCAACAATTTGCACCAACACTTCCTGATAAAAAATCTTGGCATGATGAAAAAGCTAATGCAGCTAATACAATTATTGACACTGTTAATAAGTTTGCGCCAAATTTTAAAGAATCTATTTTAGGAATGTCTATCCTATCTCCTCTAGATCTTGAGGAGAAACTGGGACTTGTTGGCGGTGACATAATGCATGGTGTTATGTCGCTTGATCAAATGTGGGCTGCTAGACCAGTTTTTAATTATGGAGATTATAAAACTCCTGTTAAGAATCTTTTTATCTGCGGTTCTGGAACTCATCCTGGTGGAGGTGTAACTGGCCTTCCAGGAAAAAATTCATCTAGAGAAATCCTTAAGGCATAAAAAAACCCAGGACAAGCCTGGGTTTTTTTCAGAAATCTTATATTAAGAATCTGATACTGCTGCTGCCCAAATTACAACACCAAATGCAGTCTTATTAACTAAGTCCGCTAAGTTGTAAATAATGTTCAGAGCTTCAGAACTACCCATTAGATAACCGATAGGGTAAATAGCCCAACCTACTAGAACAATCATTCTGATAGATTTAAAAGCCATTTGTGAGGCTGCATTTCCACTTGATGCATTAACGTTGGCAGCTTCGCCAGCGAAGATCAAGTAAATAATGTAAGCCCAACCGACCATACCAATTATGAATGCAGGCATTTTTGCCATGTATCCAGCTTCACCCATGTATCCACCGACTAACATAACCAGTGAACCAACAAGCAGTTTCCAGAATAAGCTTGCGCTTACGCTAGTAACAGCTGCTAGGATGAGGTAGAACTCCACTATTTGAAGTGGAACAGTAATCAACCAGTCAATATATCTGTATACAGTTGGTGAATCTCCAGTACTAATCCATACACCTCTCATGTATAGATAGTGCCAGAAAGCAACACCTGTAACTAAAGCGGCTACAGTCAATGAAGTTTTCCACTTACCTCTTACATTATCTCTTTCAGCAAGAAAGAAAACTGTTGAAGCAAGCATGATTGCTGTAGCGAGCCAAAACGAAATACCGACAAAGTCGTCAGTTGCTAGTGCATATTCCATTTAAACCTCCTCTAAGTTTAATATTGAAATTTCAACATTGTCCCCCTACTAAAATACTTTAAAAAAGTATTCCAATTTGAGAATAACGGATCAAATATATCCAATACTTATTGCAAATTCAAATTTTGTGAAAATAATGATCTTTAATACTTGACAAGTCTAGTCAATTTATCTCTACAAGAATTTTGCAAAATCTTCTAGATCTTCACGGGGCGTTCTGTAACTGTTTATTGCATGATCTTCATTTGGATATCCGAGAGCTATTCCACACCATAAAATCTCAGATTCACTAAAATTTACAATTTTCTGGGCAGTTTCTGGATACATTGACCAACTTTCTTGTAAGCATGTACCCAACCCAAACTCCATAGAAGATAAACATATATTTTGAATAAAATGGCCGACATGTCCCCACCCATTAAGATCAACTTCTTTTTCAACTGTGACCAACATTCCCACTGGAGCTCCAAAAAATGAGAAATTTTGTTTAAGTTGGTTTAATCTTCCCTCAACATCTTCTTTACCTATTTCTAAGGCCCCATACATAAGCCTACCGCACTCTTTTACCCTATTTTTAAGATGGTCTGACATCGGTTGTGGATAGATATTAAAGTTTGGAGTTTCACTCACGCCATTATCTAGATTAGATAAAACCGAAGTTTCAAGCTCTTTCATCAAATCTTGGTTTAAAACATAGATTTTCCAAGGCTGTGTGTTACCACCCGAGGGTGCAAATCTAGAAATATTTAAAATATTTTCTATTATTTCTTTTGAAACTTCTTTGTTTTTGAAAGATCTTATCGATTGACGAGCTTGAATTGCATCTAATATGTTCATTTTTTCCTTTATTATCAATATTTTCAGTGTAAATAAAAGCCGTAATAATATTGGCTTTTACTAATTTATAGATATATTATATGCATATATCGCATAGTTAATTACTTATATCAAACATTAAGGGGGATAAATTATGGATAATTTTAAAAGGATAGCATTCGCTTTTCTAGCGACTGCTGTATTTACTAGCTTTAATGACGCTACTGCTCAAGAAGTTGAAGTTGAGGAAGTCGTTGTTACAGCAACAAGAAGAGAGGAGTCACTTCAGGACGTTGCTCTTTCAGCTCAAGCTATAACAAGCGAAGATTTGGATGCACAGCAAGTTACTGAAATGTATGACCTTGGTGAATTAACGCCTGGTATTACTTTTTCTCCTGCTATTGGTTCTGGATACTTCATCGGTATTAGAGGAAGTGCTACAGAGGCAATTGGTGCTTCAAGTGTTGGTTCTGTTCAAACAGCTGTGAACGGACATGTTATCAACTCAGGAGCATTTGCAGATATGGGATTCTTGGATGCAGAAAGGATTGAAATCCTTGCAGGTCCTCAGGGAACTCTATATGGAAGAAATGTAACAGGTGGTTTAATCAATGTTATTTCAGCAAGACCTACTGGTGACACTTCTGGATATGCAAAAATGCAATATGGTAATCTTGGTCAAACAAGACTATCTTCTGCAGTTAACCTTCCTGTAACAGATAAAGTTGCAGCTCGTGTTGCATACAGCTCATATGTTCAAGATGGTACAGTTAAGAATCTTAACTTAGATACTGACCTTGATAATAGAGATGCTGATGCAATGAGATTGTCGTTAGATTTTGATCTTTCTGATGGTCAGGTATTGCAGGTAACTCATGAAGAACATAACTTTGATGATGCTAGGCTCAATTGGGCTAATAGATATTGTGAGAGAGATTCTTTCTTAGGTTGTAACCCAACTGTAAGAGGAACTCCAAATACTTCTGCTCATCCAGCTGGAACTTTAGCAGCATCTTTTGGAACACTTACATTTATGCAACCAAGTAAAATGACAGACACATATGCTAACTCTCCATTTGCAGCAAATCTTGATGAAATCTATTTAGATTTTGATCCAAGAAGAACTGGAAAAGTTACTCATTCTACTGTTGAGTGGGTCAACTCAATGGATAATGGTGATTTAAAAGTCAAAGCTACATATGGTACTAGAGACTACTGGCATATTGATGATAACGATAAATCAGTTGGAACAGTTACATTTAATACAGTTGTGGGTATTCCTTTTACTGCTGATCTTGAGTATGACTGCTGGGGAGTTCAAACTAGATCTACTCCAACAAATATGGAATGTTCTACTACTGAAGAAGAAAGACAACAGTTTGAAGTTAACTGGATTTCAGACAATGATGGTCCGTTAAACTATACACTCGGTGCTTACATGCATAGCCGTAAATATATGAACGACTATAAAGTTCAAACTGAAGGTTATGTAATGAATGCTGATTTTAGACAACATCCATATAGTGACCTACTATTCGGTGGAGCTCTAGACGGCTATGGTGGTTTCCAATTCTGGGCTGCTCTAGGTGGCATCCTCGGTGCTAATCTTGGTGCTGGCTTACCAGCTAATGTTGCTGTTGCTAATACAATTCAAACAATCCAGTTTCTTAATTCAACTGGTGCTACAGCTACTGGTGGAGTTTCTCCATTTGGTCCTGGATATATGCAAAGCATATTACCTCCAGAACTAAGAGGATTGATTAACTCTGAGCATGGTGACGCTGAAAGTACATCACTCTTTGGAGAAGTTTATTATGATCTTAACGATACAACTAAATTAACAGTTGGCCTAAGATATGACGAAAATGATAACTACTTCCAGTTAATGAATACACTTGGTGATGCATCTGCTTCAGGTGCAATTGCTGCTCAGTGCGCTAAAGCTAATGGTGGAGAACTTGTAAGAAGTTTAGATTGTGGATACGCTGGTGGTGAAGCAGCTAATGATGCTACTACTGGTAAAATAGCTATCCAGAAAGCACTTTCTGATGATGTTATGGTTTATGCATTGTATGCAACCGGTAACAAGCCTGGTGGTAACTCACCAAACGAAAGTGGTGATGTATTACCTTATGCTGCAACTGATAGTTCAAATATTGAATTTGGTTTAAGAAGCACACTTGCTGGTGGAAGAGTTCTAATGAACGCAACTCTTTTCCAACATACTAATGATGATGCTCATAACTCAATGATTTATGGAACAAGTGCTATTACAAACTCAATTGATTATGTTCACACCGGACTTGAGATTCAATCTAAGTTCCTTTTAAGTGAGAATACTTCAATTGACTTTAATGCATTTGCTCTTGATTCAGAGATTGGTGATGAAAGTTTATATGATCCTGCGAACCCATTCGGTTTAAGCACAGGACAAAACTTTGGTATTGCTATTGATGGGCCAAACCTAAGTCAATTAGTAGGACTTCCAGGATCAGGATTTGGTGAACAGATTTATGGTCTTCTTGGATCAGCTGCACCTTTCTGTAACTTCGCATTATTTGCTGAAGGTGTGGTCGGGAAATGTCAGGGTGTATTTGTTGTAAACCCTGCTCTTCTAGCTGTACCTGGATTTGCTCAAGTTGTTAGACAAGATCTTAAAGGTAACAGAATGCCTGCTACTAGAGAGCTTGACTACAACATTTCTCTTAATCACATGATGATGACAGAGAATGGCTCACTTGATCTTAGAATGACAATGTCTAAAAAAGGTGACATGTATGCTGATCTGTTTAATTCAGAAAGAGCTAAAGTTCCAGAGCAAACTTACTTCGACATGATAACTACATATCGTCCTAATGATGGTGACTGGTATGTCGGCGTTTATGGTAAAAACCTAGCTGATGACAGACATCTTATCGGTATAGATAGGGGTTCAGAAGTTGAAGGAAGTGTTTTAAATGCTACTATCGGAGCACCAAGAACATATGGTGTTAACTTCGGTATTAACTTTTAATTTATAACCCTAAATGTTAAAGCCCGGTTTTATACCGGGCTTTTTTTTATCTATAATAAATTCATGAAATATAGACTTCTATTAATTCTTACTTTCCTTCCTCTTGCTGTTGATAGCTATGATTTTATTGAAATACCGCATACAGCAGCAATACAAAATGTTGGTAAACTAAGAACAGTCTGCGGTAAAGTTCAATCAACCTATATTAATTCAAATACTGCTTCCCAGAGAATTTATTTAAATATGGGTCGAGAATATCCTAATCATACATTTACAGGCCTAATATGGTATTCATCAAATAAAGATAACTTCGATGGTAGGCCTGATAAAAAATACAAGAAGAAAAATATATGTATATCAGGGGTTATATCAACCTTTAATGAAAAACCTCAGATTCAGATTGATTTTGAAAATCAAATTGAAATACGACAGTAATTAAAGATCAATTCTTTCAAAAGCTTCTTCCAATACTTCCCCATTAACTAAAGTAGCATTATAAGAGTTTTTATTTTTACCAAAATTAATAGCTCTATGAGGTTTATCATTCTTTACATGAAGCGCACAATTACCTTCAACACTCAAGCAATGATCTATTAAATTATCTTTCAATACCTTTTCTACAAAGGGTCTTCTTGCAGGTTCTTCATCGTAGTGTGGACAACATATTCCATTAACAAAACCTAAACAATCCATGACTGCTAAATCATGAGCCCATGAGTCTGTTATACCTTTTTCAAACCAACAAATAGCACCAGCACTTACTCCGCTCATAACCGTTCCGTTTTCATAGGCATCTCTAAGTAATACATCGAGTCCCCAATCTTTCCAGACGGCAAGCATACTTTTTGTATTCCCACCACCAACAAAAATAATATCTTGTTCAGGAATATGGGATGACAGATCAATAGTTCTTTTAAAGAAGTCTACATGTGTTGGGTTGCAGTTAAATTTAGTAAAAACATCATAATAATTAACCTTATAAGAATCATTATCGCCAGTAGCGGTAGGTATAAAGCATATATTTGGTTTTTCTTTGTTTGATAAACTTAAAATATATTCTTCAATCCTTAAATCTTTAACAGTTCTTCCGAACCCGCCGCCACCAATGGCGACTATATTTTTTTCAATTTTCATATTTGTTTACCAATTTCATTATGGAATTTAATAAGTCTTTGTTTCCACTTATTCGTATAATGATCAAATTCTCTATTATTTACAATAAACTTTTTATATTCTTGATTACGATCAACCATTAGGACTACTATTTGTTTTATGTTAGTGCCATACATTACATTGTGAGCATTAGCATATGCAGAACATTGCAGGAAGTAATCTTCAATCCATTCTTTAGGTTTTACTTTCTTGGCAGTTTTAAAATCAATTATAGACTCCTCACCGTTATAAATACCAATGCAGTCAGCTGTTCCTGCATAAAGTCCATCTAAGATAAGGCCTGATTCAAGACCCCAAACTTCATTAATGTCATTTACTAGATTATTGATAAAGCTCTCAAGAATAAGGATTGAAGTTTTAGAAATATAAGAACCATCATCTATTATTTCCCATTCCTTATCTTGTAAATAATTTTCAAGCGCATTGTGGACATTTGAGCCAATTGATGAGCTCTCTTGCAATATTCTTTCGGCCTCTTCATGACCTACTCTTCTTTTCCACTCATCAATACCAGATTGATCAGATGTTGAGGATAAGACATTAGTAACTGAGGGAACCTCTTGACCTTTTGAATCAATATAAAATCGTCCAAGTTCATTTTCTACTCTTTGGAGATCAGGATATTTAAATTTATCTTTAATTAATTTCATCTATTATTTTCTTCAAAGGCAAAAGATGTTTTTCGTAATTTTTCCAATAATTAAGACCAGATTTATAAATAGGTTGTCTTACCTGCTCAGCACTTGGGGTTTTGACCGGTCTAGATGAGTTATAAAACTCAAGACATTCCTTTTCAAATGGTAATTCACAATAATCTATTAATTCTCGGATTGTTTCTTCGGTTTCATTAATAACATTGTCGTAATGAACAGTATAAATATCTTTTCCGTAAACGTTATGCCAATGATTCATTGCCCTTATGTAGTCAGTATAATAATTTCCTAAATCTTCTAAGCTGTATGTGAACAACTGCCCTCTAGCAAAAAATTGTTTAAAACAGCTAAAGCATGTATCCATTGGATCTCTTCTGGTATCTATAATTTTAGCATTGGGTAAAATCGTTTTAATTAATCCAATATGAATAAAATTATTAGGCATCTTATCAATAAAGAAAGGTGCGTTATCTCTTGCCCAGGCAGTTTCTGATATATAGTCTTTGCCAAGGTTGCTGAGTTTAGACTCATCCAGCTCTTTAAGGACCTCTGGATAATTTTTTTGGTTATTAGAATTAAGTTCAGCAGCAATCTTAATAATATTGGGTAATTCTTGTGTTCCATCTACTTTGCTATGTGATGAAATAATCTGATCAACCAGTGTTGATCCTGATCTTGGCATTCCTAAAACAAATATTGGGTCTCGATCCTCGGTTGATGACTTTGCAAGCTTTTGAATATTTTCTTCATTAAAGAAGTTCAAAATCCTTTTCGTATTATCAGTAGTATCATCCGATGAGTATTTAATAAGGCCTTTCTTTACTTTATTACCCTCATAATAATTTTTAAAAGATTTATCAAAATCTTTCTTTACTTCATAAGCTTTTCCAAGAGCAAAATGCATTTGTGATCTCTCTATGTCCGACATATCACCCTTCAAAGTATCTTCCATATCTTTAATTTCATTTTCCGAGAATGAATATGTCTTAAGATTAGCTAAACTCCAATAGGCTTCACCTGAAAGATTGTTTTGAAGAATTGTATTTTTATATGAATCAATGGAGTTATCTATTTCTCCCATAGTTTTATAAACATGTCCTAGGCTTAAATGAACCCTTGGGCTATCAGGTTTAAACTCTAATGCTTTTAAATAAGCATCCCTGCCCTCCTCATAGTTAGCTAGCTTAGTTAATACTGTCCCATACTCGGCCCAAATTAAGCCATTTTTTGGTTCCATATTTAGAATGTTTTTAAATGATTTTTTTGCTTTATCTAATTGTCCGGTTACGCTAAAGACTTGAGCTAGATTCGCCCAAACCAGGCTATAAGTAGGGTCTAATTTAAGTGCCTTTGTTAGCATAGCCTCTGCTATATCGTGATTCCCAGATTTAAATGCAAGTATGCCCATAAATCTTAGCGCATCAATATTATTTTCATCTTCAATAAGAACTTTCTTAAATGCGTCTTCGGCTTTCCTATATCTTGATGCGTGAAGATGTCTTACACCCTTATACAAAAGACCATAATCCTGATTATTTTCAAAAAAGTTTTTTATTAACTCATCTGCTTCATCAGATTTATCTTGCCTCACAAGTAAATTTGATAAGTGCTTTAAAGCACCTAAATCAGAAAACTTATCGATAAAGATCTTTAAAAGATGAATAGATTCTGAATCTCTTTCAAGATATTCATTAAGTCTAATTTCTAGTTGCAAAAGCTTCTTATCATCATTCTTAATATTCAGAGCTGAATGAGTAAATTCGAGCGCTTTGATGGGATTATTTAATTTTATATAACAGTCAATCAATAAATATATTGAATTAAGCTCATTTGGAAAAACTTTTAGGATCTCATTTAACTGTTCAGTAGCTTGTATATAGTCTTTTTTATGAATTAAATCTTTAGCATTCTGGTATGCTATCTCTACAGAATTATTTTTACTCATATGATTAAAAGAAACCTTTTAAAAAATAAAGATTGGAATCCTTCTTTAATAATTACACCTATTTTACTCTCATTTCTTATCTCTTTGTATGTTCTTATTGATGTTGATAAGTCAACAGAGACTCTGGGATATTTATATCAAGCTGCGAGTATCAAACTTGAAAATATATATGAACTTGGAGCTTTTGCAGTCATAGTTTTTTTATTGATATTATGCGTTCTTCCAATAGGTACAAAAAAGATTTTGCTAAACGAAAGACCAATTTTTAATAACCTTTCTTGGGGAGCAATGATGTTTGTTGCTGGTATGGGTGCATCAATATTGTGGGCCTCTCCTGTAGAGTGGGCACAAACAATTAATTCTAAACCTTTTGATCTTAATCTTTCGTCACCAGGGATTATTGAATACAGCCAAGCTTATCCTTTATTTCATTGGGGTTTTGTAGGTTGGGCATTGTATGCTCTTCCAGGAGTTGCTTTTACTCTAGCAATATTAAAGAACCCCAAAGTCCAATTATCATTTGGTGGTATTTTGGTGAATGGTGACGGTTTTTTAAATCAGATTGTTAGAAATATTTTTGATATTGTCTTTATTTTAGCCATCCTTGCAGGTGCAGGTGTCGGAATGGGAGTATCTTTTCCTGTAATTGCTGAAATGACATCCTATTTAATAGGAATTGAAAACTCATTTCTTTTCCAAATAATCATCTTATTTATCTGTCTTGGTATTTTTGGTACCAGTGTTTACAAAGGTCTTGAAGGTGGAATAAAAAGGCTAAGTAATTTTAATGTCATTTTAGTTCTTATTTTACTTTTTATAATACTCATTCTTGGGCCTACTAAATACATACTAACCAACTCAATTGAGTCAACAGGCTTTATGCTTGAAAAATATCTGCAAATGAGTTTCTTCTCTGAGAGTTCTTTCGCTCAAAGCTGGACAGTATTTTATTGGGCTTGGTGGATGGCTTTAGCTCCTTTTGTTGGAACTTTTATATTACAAATATCTAATGGTAAGACTATCAGGCAGATGATACTTGGGACAATATTTATTGGCTCATTTGCTACTTTTATTCATTTTTATGTACTTGGTGGGCTGACATTAAGTTTATATGAAAGAGGTGTTATGGATATTCCAGAAATGGTTAAAACAATTCCAAGTGGAAGAATTGCTCTTGAGGCATTGTTAACTCTTCCTGGAGGGTATTTCTTGATAATTTTGTATGCTTTCATAGCTACGATATTTTTATGCACAACTTATGATTCATGCTCTTATGTTTTAGCTTCTACAGCAATGAAACATGCATCAAAACGTCCAACTAAATCATTAAGAATAATTTTTGCATTTTTGTTAATTATTCAACCAATTTTAATAATGTCACTTGAGGGAATCGATAGTATTAAATATATTTTAGTTCTATCATCAGTTCCTTTAATAGCTATATATGCTCTAATGATCTTCTATATCTCTAAAAATGTTTTTAAAAACTGATTCGGGAACAGCCTATATTCACAATTTTGACTCTCTTGATTCAGAGAAAGAAATAGTTCTGTTCATTCCTGGCGCTGGAATGGATCACAGAGTGGCAGATTTAATATCTCCAAATCCCAATATCTTTAATAAAGTTTTATCAATCGATTTACCAGGACATGGAGGTTCAACACCAACTGGTGCAACAAGCATACAGGAATATGCAAATTTCATATCTAATTGCATTAAAGAAATTGATCTATCGGGTATTCATTTATGCGGCCACAGTATGGGTGGCCTTGTTGCAATGGAGTTAGCTGCTTCTAATAGTAAGCTTTTTAAAAGTATTGCTTTATTTAATTGCCAATATCCTCTGTTTGTTGGCTCAGCCCTACTTGATGGATCATCAAGAAACTTAGATGGAGCTGCAGATTTTCTTACAAAGTATGGAATACACAAACTACCAAAAATAGAAAAACCTAAAAAAACCTTCGGCGCTATGGGAAGTAGTTTTTATAAAAAAACAGATGGAAAAGTTATAAGCCCCTATGGATCTAAAGAAGTCAAAGATCCAGATAGAGAAGTAGCCCTTTTTGGTTTAAAAAAACTATTCAATCAAGTTTCAAAAGATATTTTATCAATTGATATGAATGCATGTATGAACTATAGAATGGATGATAGTGATATTAAATCTATAAAAAATATCAATATACTTATTGGCGAAATGGATAAACTTGTATCAGAAAAGAAGATAGACGAGATGATAGCTATGTTTGGCAGCGCTCAACTAAAAAAAATGGAAGGTGTAGCACACTTTCCATTTTTTGAAGATCCAAAGATCCTAAACGAATCTCTGGAAGATGTCTTTAGTACTTATATCTAATTCTTATACCAATTACTCTAGGTTGTGAGCTGGTTAGTCTCTGATCACCAAAATCATCATAAAGACCAAGCACAGGTCTAGTGTCATTAGCATTATTTATAAATATTTCTCCAGAGACGCCGCTACCAAATTCCATTCCTGTTCTTACATTCATCATAGAGTATGAAGGCATTGGAGTAGTATTAGTTTCATCAGCCCACCTTTCACCGGTGTATGAAGAATCTAAGCTAAAGTAAGCAGGCTTTCCTCTAAGAGTAAAGTCTTTGTCTAAAGTAAGGATAAATCTCTGTTCTGGTACGTAAGCAAGAGTATTTCCTTTATTACCTAGAACAGTACCTCCAGCATCAACGATGTCATCATCCATAGTTGGATCATTAATATTTGCCATTAAAGACATTGATAATGAGTCTGAGATATTAAAATAAGAAGTTAATTCAGCTCCATTAACAGTAGCCATCCCAACGTTATCCACATATGCAACCGTAAGAAGATCATATACATACCTTGTTGATTGATAATCTTCCCACTTCATGGAATACATAAGGCCATTAAAAGTAACTTTTCCATCAGCAAGTGATGACTTCCAACCAAACTCATAGTTTCTTAAAAGATCTGAAGTATAGGTATCAGGCACTAATTCAGCAGTCCTGCCCGTAGTTCTGTTAATACCACTAGGTCTAAATCCTTCAGAGTAAGTTGCGTAAACTAACAAATTATCATTTGGTCTGTGCGCAATATTGAATTTAGGTGCGACACCCTTGTCATCAAACTTATAGAGATTTGTTCTCCCAACCCATCCAGTTGGAGCATCTTCGTAATATCCAAAGTAACCATCTTGAGCAAAGAACTCATTTTTGGTTTCATAATCTCTAAAGCCAACCGTTAAATCAGTTTTATCTGAAACTGGAACAGTAACTTCACCAAAAATAGCTGTCTGTTGGTCATCTCGGATATTATCCTGGGCCCACCATCTGTTATCTACAACAGTTAAAGATGTGGCTAGCTGACCTGTGAAATCATAAAAAGTCTGATACTCATGATCATTTGTTTCATAGAAAGCTCCCAAAATCCACTGATAACCAGAATCAGTTACAGATTGGATTCTAAATTCATTAGAACTTCTCTCATATTTATCAAATTGAGTATAGAAAACTCTTGGATCTGTAGAAGCATAATAATCATAATCATAATAATATGCAGCATAGTAATCGTATCCGTAGTAATAAACATACTGAGTATAGTCATATGTATAAGCAATATCTCTATCAAACATTGAGCTTGTAAAAGTAAAATCAATATTATCAGTTAGAGGACCTGACAAAGTAAGCGACATTTGCTCAAAATCATCTGCAAAAGTTTCAGGAGTGTACCTTGATACTTTTCGCGCTCCCTCAGCAACATCAGATTCCCAAGAACCATTTGAAAAATATTCTTGTTGTAAGAAAGAAATATCTAAATTGAGACCATTATCAAACTCATTAGAGAACCTTAATCTTACGCCTTCTTTATCACTTGAATTATAGTCTTCTTTTAACTCAATATAGTCTGAGTTTGAATGAGTTCCTAAATAAGTAAATGTTTGTGTTGTTGCAACATTATCCAGCCAGCCTCCAGAATGGAGATCATAAGCACTTAATCTTAAAGCTGCTGAGTCTCCTAGAGGAAGATTAACAAATGCTTCTAAAGATCTGTCTGGTGTTCCGTCATGAACATCTCCGTATTCAACATCAAATCCAAGCTCTGTAGCGTCTGGATTAGGTTTTTTAGTAATGATTCTAACTGTACCAGCTTGAGACGAAGAGCCATAAAGAGTTCCTTGAGGACCGGTTAAAATCTCGACTCTTTCAATATCATAAACATGAAGGTCGGGGTTACCTCCAATTGTTGATAAAGGTTGTTCATCTATATATAAAGCTGTTGATGCTTGAGCACCTGCTCTGTTTCCAAATCCACCATCAGAAACACCTCTGACGTAGAAATATGAATTACCACTTCCGCTGTCATCAACAGTAATACTTGGAACAAGGTTAGCTATATCATTAAAATCTGAAATATTTTTAGCTTCTAATTCTTCAGAAGTAATAGCTTGAACAGCCATAGGAAGATCTTGAAGATTTGCTTCTCTTTTAGAAGCAGTAACAACCACTTCTTCAACATCTTCTTCTGCAAAAGCAGAATCAGTCTGAGAAAAACCAAGACCAATAGATAAAGCCCCAAGATAGGACATTGCATTCCTGTTGTCTTTGAAGATATCTTTAAGAAGTATGGTTAAAGGATCAGCTTTTTTTTGAAAAAGCGGTTTAAGAATAACTTTATTGGTGTTCATAACTTTCCCCCTTCGCAAACATGCAAAAAATTAAAAAAACACCCGAAAAGTATAGCACTAAAGGTATAAATTAGTTAAGTAAGGGATCAAATAATAAATTGATGCCCCATTTATAGGGCTTTGGCCAATCATGATTATTATTATGGTCGAGTATAGATGTTACAGTTTTATCATCTATACAATCATAAAAATGCTCGATTGTAATCTCTGCCGGATCTGATATGACACTTTTTGAAGATTTCTTGCAATTTAATTTAGATTTCCAATCATAGACTGTATTCTTCATGGGCTCATAAAAGTATCCATCAGCAGCCAATATATCCTCGGGAGGAACAGTGGTATCGTTTTTAGCGCCATAAATAACCATTGATACAGGTTTTTCAGGTATGCAGCTCATCCCAAGATGCTGCATTCCAGCAATATTGATAACCGCGTCAACTTTATCAGGAAGATTGCATCCAATTGCTTGAGCAATCATCCCTCCATTACTCATACCTACAACAATTACTGATCTAATATCATAAATATTTTTATGATGATCTATTACTTTTTCAATAAAGCCAATATCATCACCGCAACTTGCCCAAGTACACCTGTG
>CACJKN010000018.1 GCA_902594005.1 uncultured SAR86 cluster bacterium
ATATGTAGCAAGGATGCAACTTCAAAACAGATTTAAATCTGGAATTGAAATAGCTAAATATAATGCTGCGATCATGAGAAAAGATATGGATGATTATGATAGTGATTCTTCAAAATATACTCAGTCTCTTGGTTGTTGGCATGGCTTTATAGGGCAACAAAAATTAATATCAATAAAAAAACACTTTGATACTAACGATAAAAAATATCTTTACCTTTCAGGTTGGATGATAGCGGCTCTTAGATCACAATTTGGACCTCTGCCAGATCAATCAATGCATGAGAAAACTTCTGTTGCTAGTTTGATAAACGAACTCTATACATTCTTAAGACAGGCTGATGCAAGAGAGCTTGGTGGGCTCTTTAGAAAGTTAGATGAAGTAAGTGATGAAAATGATAGAAAAGAAATTATCAACACAATAGATAATTATCAAACTCATGTTGTTCCTATCATTGCAGATATAGATGCAGGATTTGGTAATGAAGAAGCTACATACTTAATGGCAAAGCAAATGATAGAAGCTGGCGCATGTGCGATTCAAATAGAAAATCAGGTATCAGATGAAAAACAATGCGGACATCAAGATGGGAAAGTAACTGTTCCTCATGCTGAATTTTTAGCAAAAATTAATGCTGTTAGATATGCATTTCTTGAGCTTGGTGTTGATGATGGAGTTATAGTAGCTAGAACAGACTCTCTTGGCGCTGGATTAACCGCAAAAATTGCAATAACAAAAGAAGTTGGTGACTTGGGTGATCAATATAACTCTTTCTTAGATACAGAAGAAGTTAATGAAACAGATATTAAACATGGAGATGTGATGATTAATCATCATGGAAAAATTGTTAGACCAAAAAGATTACCTTCGAATCTTTATAAATTTAAAGAAGGTACAGGTGAAGCTAGGTGTATTTTGGATTCGATTACAAGCCTACAAAGCGGTGCTGATTTAATTTGGATTGAAACAGAAAAACCACATATAGGACAAATTGCAGAGATGATGAATGAAATTAAGAAAGTTGTCCCTAATGCAAAGCTTGTTTATAACAACAGTCCGTCATTCAATTGGACTCTTAATTTTAGACAACAAGTCTTTGATGCATGGGAACAAGAAGGTAAGGACGTAACTCAATATGAAAAAGATGATTTGATGGCTGAAAAATATGATTCTACAGAACTAGCAATTGAAGCCGATGAAAAAATAAGAACATTTCAGGCTGATGCTGCAAAAGAAGCAGGTATCTTTCATCACCTAATAACGCTTCCTACATATCATACTGCTGCCCTTTCTACAGATAATCTAGCTAAAGCATATTTTGGTGATGACGGAATGTTAGGTTATGTTAAAAACGTTCAAAGGCAAGAGATTAGACAAGGTATTGCTTGCGTCAAGCATCAAAATATGGCCGGATCAGATATGGGCGATGATCATAAAGAATATTTTGCTGGTGAGGCTGCTCTAAAAGCTGCCGGTAAAGATAATACTATGAATCAGTTTTAATACAATCACCCTGTTCTTTTCCACAAAACTCGCATGGTGCACCTTCCTCAAAGGTTGAGAGGCCACCGCATGAACCTTGCAAAGGTTTATTATTAAGAATAAAACCAGCAGCAAGGCCACAAATTGCAAGCGCAAAAACTAAAGATGCTATTAATATCTCACTCATAATTCATATTTTGCCATGATTTTGATTCAAAATACTTAATTAAGCCATCACTAATATAAATAATCTTAATTTTTATACCTAATGATTCTGATAACTCTTCAGACTCGTCAAGAGACATAATGTTAAATGCTGTTGCAAATGCATCAGCTCTACTAACTGACGATTCATCTAAAACAGTTACGGAAAGAACATTATTATCTTTAGATTTAGTGATTCTTGGATCTATAGAATGAGATACAAGCTCACCATCAAGATACTTAAAATTTAAATAATCACCAGAAGTTGCAACACCAATGAATTTACCAGAGTTAGCCACCGTAAATGAAACATTTTGCTGCAAAGATTGAGGGTCTTGAATACCAATAGTCCAAACACCATTTTTAGATGATCCATTAGCTGCAATCTCACCACCAATATCAATTAAATAATTATTAAAATTATTTGCTAAGAGATAATCAGAAATTGCATCTACAGCATAACCCTTAGCTACTGATGATAGATCAAAAACAACATCTTTGTATTTAGAAATACTTTTATTTTTATCATCAATCGAAAACTTTAAGGAATAGGATTCAAATACATACTGATTATCAAGAAATAAATTAGGACCAAATCCGAGGTTATTTACAAGAGAACCTACTGTTATGTCGTATACACCATTAGTTTTATCTGATACATCCAATGCAATCTTAATAATTTCATACAATTCATCTGAAAGAAAAAACTCTTTATCGATATCATAAAAATTTAACTTATTAACTTCAGAATTTTGCTTATAGTTTGATGCAATTAAATCAATATCATTGAGAATATCTTCTATTTCATCAATATATTGCTGATTTATAAATTCTTTAGAGGATATTTTCCAATAAGTGCCATAGATCTCTCCCTGATAGATATAATTATTCTTTTGATTGTAATCGTAAGCAAAAAAGATGCAGACTAAACCAACAACAAGGGCTATGAACTTAGAAATATTTGGTCTTGTAATAATAACTAACCACCAAAATCATCTAGTGCGATGTTTTCCCTTTCAACTCCAAGATCTAAAAGCATATCTATAACAGCTTTATTCATCATTGGTGGGCCACACAAGTAGTACTCACAATCTTCAGGTGCTGGGTGATTTTTTAAATAATTATCAAATAAAACCTGATGAATAAATCCTGTATCACCACTCCAATTATCCTCTGGCAGAGGATCTGAAAGAGCTACATGCCATGAAAAATTATTATTTTCATTATCTAATTTATCAAACTCATCAACATAGAACATCTCTTTTAAACTTCTTGCTCCATACCAAAATGTTATTTTTCTATCAGTGTTAATTCGAAGAAGTTGATCAAAAATATGTGCTCTCATTGGAGCCATACCAGCACCACCACCGACAAATACCATTTCGTTAGGAGTTTCTTTTGCAAAGAATTCACCAAATGGGCCAAATACCTTAACTTTATCTCCGGGTTTCAAGTTAAAAACCCAAGAAGACATTAAACCCGGAGGAAAATCACTACCAGGAGGTGGTGAAGCTATTCTAATATTAAATTTAAGTACTCCTTTCTCTTCAGGATAATTTGCCATCGAGTAGGCTCTTATAACTGGTTCGTTATTTACAGCTTTATTATCCCAAATCTTAAATCTATCCCAATCTTCATGATATTCATCTTCAATATCAAAATCCTTGTAATCTATTTTATATTCAGGAGCTTCTAGTTGGACATATCCACCAGCCCTAAAGTCCACATTTTCACCCTCTGGTAATTTTAAAATTAATTCCTTAATAAAGGTTGCAACATTGTCATTAGAAACTACCTCACATTCCCACTCTTTAACTCCAAAAACATCATCTGGCACTGTTATTTTTAAATCATTTTTAACTGCAACCTGACATGATAATCTCCAACCTTCATTCTTTTCTTTTGCATTAAAATGACTTTCTTCAGTTGGGAGGATTGATCCTCCACCTTCAAGAATTTGGCATTTACATTGACTACATGTTCCACCACCACCACAAGCTGAAGAAAGGAAGATTTTGTTATCTGCTAATGTTTGTAGCAGTTTTGATCCTGTTTGTACTTCAAGTTTATTTTCTTCATCTCCGTTGATTGTTATTGAAACATTCCCTGAAGCAACTAATTGACTTCTTGCAAGAAGAATTACAACTACAAGTAGTAAAACTATACCTGTAAATGAAACAACTCCTAATACTAAATCCATTTAAAATCTCCTATAAAGATATTCCACCAAATGACATAAAACCAAAGCTCATTAACCCAACAATAATGAAAGTCATACCAAGGCCTTTTAGACCTTCAGGTATATCTGAGTACTTTAATTTTTCTCTGATCCCTGCAAGTATTACAATTGCCATAGCCCAACCAACACCAGCACCAAGACCATAAGCAATACTTTCAGTGAACATTAAGTCTTTTTCTACCATAAATAAAGAAGCACCTAATATTGCACAATTAACTGTGATTAAAGGTAAGAATACCCCAAGGGCATTATATAAAGCTGGTATATATTTATCTAAAAACATTTCTAAAATTTGAACTGCAGCAGCAATCACGCCAATGTAACTAATTAGTTCTACAAACTCTAAGTTTGTATTTGGAAGGCCAGCCCAAGTAAGGGCACCCTCTCTTAATACATAGTTATAAATTAAGTTATTTAAAGGCACTGTGATAGCACAAACTACTACGACGGCTATTCCTAAACCAAATGCTGCATCAATCTTTTTAGATATAGCTAAAAAAGTACACATGCCTAAAAATAAAGATAAGGCTATATTTTCAATAAAGACAGTATTGATGAATATATTTAGATAATGTTCAAACATTTAACTCTCTTTTATTTAAATTTGGTGCAACGGAATGTTTTGATAAATCAAATTCATCCTCTTCAATCTGATCATTGTTATAGCCCCTAATTAACCAAATAAATAAACCAATAATAATAAATGAGCTTGGTGGTAACAGAAGGAGATTATTAGTTGGGTACCAATCACCAAAAATTGGAATACCAAACAAAGTTCCTGCACCGAAAAGCTCACGAATAAATGCAACACCAATAAGTATTAAACTATAGCCAATACCATTACCAAGGCCATCTAAGAAACTTACAAAAGGTTTTTCTTTCATTGCAAAAGCTTCAGCTCTTCCCATTACAATACAATTGGTAATGATCAGACCAACAAATACTGATAGTTTTTTGCTTGTTTCATAGTCATAAGCCTTAAGAAGCTCGTCAACCAAAATAACCAGTGTAGCAATGATAGTCATTTGAACAATAATACGGACAGATGAAGGTATGTAGTTTCTAATGATTGAAATAAATAGATTTGAGAGTGAAACAACAGATGTTAGAGCAATACACATTATCAATGTAACATTTAAATTACTTGTTACAGCTAAAGCTGAGCAAATTCCTAAAATTTGGAGCGTTATTGGGTTCTCCTTGATTAGAGGATTTACTAGAACTTCTTTATATTGTTTAAGACTCATAATCAAAATTTTCTAAAAGTTTTAAATAACCTGAATCACTAAACCAGTATTCAATCATATTAGAAACACCCCTACTCGTCAGAGTTGCTCCAGAAAGACCGTCAACCATATATTTAGCATCATTCATGTTCTGATCAACAGCACCTTTTATTACTTGTAGTTTTACATCTCCAGATTGATAAATCTCTTTTCCAACCCAAATATTTTTCCAATTAGGATTATCAACCTCTCCACCAAGACCTGGTGTTTCCTTATGCTCATAAAATTCAATACCTACAACAGTATTAAAATCATTTTCTATAGCAATATAACCATAAAGAGTTCCCCATAAACCATAGCCACGTATTGGAAGAATTAATTTATCTATTTCATTATCTTTAGTTGAAAAATAAATTTTTCCAATATTTTCTCTATTTTTAATAATTGCAATATCTTTATCAGCTGGAACCGGCTTAGACTGATCTGAGAATCTCAATGATTGTAGTTGATCATATTTATCTATATCAAAATCTTTATACTCCCTATATGTTTCTCCGGTATCAAAATCTAAGAAACGAATCTCAAGGTTTTTAAATTGATCTTCAACTGACATTGATTCATCATAAATATTTGCAGCTTCAAGAATCTTAATTCTTTTATCATTGAGTTTATTTGTATTCTGTTGGTCTCTGAGAGATACAGCGGTAAAAGAAACAAATAGAGAGCATAGCAAGCAAACCCCAAGGGTTACGCCTAAAGTCTTCATAATTGTTTCATTCATAATGCTTCTCTGTATTTAAGTTTCTTTTGAATATTATTATTTACAACTAAGTGATCTATAACGGGTGCTAAAAGGTTAGCAAAAAGTATAGCAAGCATCATTCCTTCAGGAAATGCTGGATTAACAACGCGTATAAGGACTACTGTAACTCCTATGACTATTCCATATATCCATCTACCTTTATTGGTTCCTGAGCCTGAAACTGGTTCGGTAGCCATAAAAACCAAACCAAATGCAAAACTACCAATAACAAGATGCCAGTAAAATGGAACATTGAACATTGGGTTAGTTTCTGAACCAATAATATTGAATAGCGAACTTGTAACAAACATCCCTAAAAGTGTTCCGAGCATAATCCTGTAGGAGGCAATTCTTGTCATCAAAAGAATTACTGCAGCAATTGAAATCGCAATAATAGATGTCTCTCCTACTGAACCAGGAATATTTCCAGCAAAAGCATCAAACCAACTAAATTTATCTGTCAGTCCAGGCACACCAGATTCTGCAGCAACACCAAGAGGTGTAGCGCCTGAATAACCCTGTGGAATAATCATTTGATCTCCTAGTCCAGAAATCCAAACTTTATCACCAGAAATATCAGATGGATATGCAAAATAAAGGAAAGCTCTACCAGTTAAAGCAGGATTGAGGAAGTTTTTACCAGTTCCTCCAAAAATCTCTTTTCCAATAACAATTCCAAATGTTATACCTAATGCAGCTTGCCATAAAGGAAGATCTGGTGGACAACTTAAAGCAAAAAGAACTGAAGATACAAAAAAACCTTCATTAACCTCATGTTTTCTAATAATTGCGAATAAAATTTCCCATGAAATACCTACTAAAAATGTTGTTGCATAAATAGGGATAAAATAGACTGCACCAAACCACATTTTATTTATAAAACTATTTGGCTCATAACCAAAAATATTTACAAGATAGTGATGCCAGTCACCAGTATTAGGTGTATCAATGAGCGCTAAATATTCAAGAGACTGGTTTCCAATGTTGTACATACCAAAAAACATTGCTGGAAATGTTGATAGCCAGACTATGACCATCATTCGTTGAATATCTAGTGCGTCTCTTATATGAATTGGATTTTTGGTTTTATTCCTTGAGAGAAAAAATAAGTTTTCAAAGATATCATAAATTGGGAAATATTTTTCAGCTGTCCCACCTTTTGAAAAAGAAGGTTTCGCGTCATCAAAAAGATTTCTAAGAAATTTCATTGTAATTCTTTATATATTAATTCTAAGTTTTCATCCAAAATTGAGGAGTAATCATATTTACTAGGACATACATAACTACATAGGGATAAATCTTCAGGAGCCAACTCTAAAACACCAAGTTTAATAGCATTTTCAATGTCTTTTACAACAATAGATTTTAATAACTGGAGTGACATTATATTTAGGGGCATAACCTCCTCATAAGCAGCAACAGGAACTATTCCTCTATTACTGCCATTAAGAGCAGTATTGAATTCAAACTCATCGGGTTTTACCCAGCTTGATATGAAAGCACCAAGGTTAGAATGCAGTTTTGATCCAGGCATAAGCCAGTTAAGAAAAGTATCAGGTACTTCATCTGAAATAGCGGAAATCTGATTATGATAAAAGCCTAAAAATGTTAATGAATCAGTAATTTCATATCCATTTAGAACGGATCCAGATATTAATCGAGAATTATCTTTTAAATTACCTGCAACAAGTTCTCTGCAATCAGATCCAATTCTAGCTTTAACAATTTTTGGTTCAATAATTGAAGGTCCGCCGATAGATACATACCTAGAGGTTCTTATCTTATTATTAAGAGCAAAGTCACCAAATGATAGAATACCCTGCCCATCTATGTACCAACACTTAGAGTTTATATCTACAGGTTTTATAAAATGTATATGTGTTCCTGGGAGACCTGCAGGATGAGGACCCTTAAAATTATAGTAATTTATTCCATCTATAAAATTATTAAAGTCATTATTTTGATAGCAAACGTGTATATTACAGTTAAAAATTTCCTTCAATTTCATCAACGATCTATTGAATAAATCTATCTCATGTTGAAGATAAATATATGGATCAACCGATAAAGGGTTTGTATCACAAACATTTACAAATATATCATTAGGAATATCATTGGGTTTTGGTGTTTTGTTAAAGGGTCTTGTTCTAAAATTATTAATGACTCCATATTTTGATAGGTTTCTGAGAAGAATCTCATCACTATCATTTAAAATCTCAACTTGATTCTCTTGGTCAGCAACCTCAACCTCTATACTTATAAAACGTCGCTTTTCACCTCTATTAATAGATTTTATTAACCCTCCAGCTGGAGAAGTGAAAAATACACCTGGATTTTTTTTGTCCTCGAATAAAACTGAACCAATTTTTACCTGGTCACCAACTTCAACCATCATTGTTGGTTTCATACCAATATAATCTGGTCCAAGAATGCCAACATGAGATATTTTTGTTGAGTCGGAGACAGTACCCTCAGGTGACCCTGAAATAGGTATATTTAAGCCTTTTTTTAAGTTATACAACTTTTAACTTCCTATCTTAAAAAAACGTTTGAATTATAGTATTTAAAGCCTCTATATACTACTAATATCAAACCTTTACGGGCAATCTAATGAGATTTATGCCAGCAATATTTTTAACTAAATTAACAACTTGGACTGAATAACCATACTCATTGTCATACCAACAATATAAAGTAATTTTATTGTCAGAAACTATAGTTGCTTGTGAATCAATTACAGAAGCAAAAGGACTTGAGTAAAAGTCAGAAGAGACAATCTCAGTGGAGTTAACAAAACCAACAATTTCTCTATATTTAGAGTTAAAGGCTGTCTTCCTGAGAAATTCATTAACATCATCTTTGTTTAGATCTTTCTTATCTACTGTTAGTGACATTACAGCCAAACTTACATTTGGAGTAGGAACTCTTATAGCATTACCAGTTAGTTTTCCATCGAGTTCAGGTAATGCTTTAGAAACTGCTTTTACTGCTCCTGTAGATGTTATAACCATATTTAAAGCGGCACTTCTTCCTCTTCTATCTTTCTTATGATAATTATCGATTAGATTTTGATCATTCGTATATGCATGAACAGTTTCGATATGTCCAGATGTTATTGAATATTCTTTATTTAGAATATCTAAAACCGGAACAATTGCATTAGTCGTGCAAGAAGCAGCTGAGATTACATTATCAGATTCATTCAATATGTCGTTATTGATACCGTTAACAATATTCTTTATTTGACCCTTCCCAGGTGCAGTTAGAACAACTTTGCTAGCACCAGATTCTAGATGAAGAGATAAATCTTTCTCTTCTCTCCAGACACCTGTGTTATCAATGACAATTGGATTGTCTATATCGTAATCGGAATAATTAAAGTCTTTTGGTCCATTTGCATAGATGATCTTTACAGGATTTCCATTTATTACTAAAGTTTCCGTCTCATTATCAACTCTAATAGTTCCATGAAATGAACCGTGCACAGAATCACGTCTCAACAAACTAGCTCGTTTAAGCAGATCGTTTGTATCTGATCCTTTTCTTACGACAATTGCTCTGAGTCTATAATAATTACCTGGGCCTGTCATTTGAGCCATGATGCGTGAAACTAACCTACCGATTCGACCAAACCCATACAAAACTATGTCCTTGGGTTTTGAAGGTCTGTGCTGATCAACTTTATCTAGTGGATCTAAAATATATGATTTAATGTGAGAGTCAATTTCTGAATCATCTAAAGATTTATTCTCTTTCATGAAATCCACCACTATCTCTCCTAGATCAATCTCACAATCTTTAATATCTTGGATTTCAATTCTTTGTAAAAAGGGATAGGTCTCAAGTTCAGAGATCTCAGTATCTTCAACTCTTCTTATAAATCTATGTGACTTCATTATTTCAATAGGAGATTGATTTATTAATGAATGTCCGTACATGAGAACGTTTACACCATTTCTATAAAGTCTTCCTATTATAGGAACCATTAATTCTGCTAAACCTTCACGCCACTTCCAGTCACCAAAAAAATCATCTGGCTTGTCTCTTAACCTGAGATCTGGATTTTTTGTGAGATCAGTCATTAGGAATTATTAAATTTTTTCAGATGAAAATGTGAATTACCAAACTGCGAATCAATTGCAATAAATCTTTTTAAATAATGGCCTATGGACATTTCTTCACTAACGCCCATACCTCCGTGAAGCTGAACTGCATCTTCACCAACTTTCTTCCCCGATAAGCCAACTTGAGATTTTAAGGCGGAAACTGATCTATATTTAGAATCATTATTTTCATGCATATCAATCATAGATTTATATAAAAGAGATTTGCAGAGTTCAGCCTCTATAAACATATCAACCATTTTGTGTTGTAAGACTTGAAAGTTACTTATTGGTTGGCCAAATTGTTCCCTACTCTTTGTGTATTCAACAGTTTTAAGGTAACAAGATTCCATGCATCCAACAGCCTCTGCTGATACACATAATGTTCCATAATTAATTGCATCTTTGATCAGTTGCTCTGCCTCATCACCAGTTGCAACTATTTGATCAGCATTAATTCCAACATTTTCAAAATTAAGTTGAGATATACGTCTGTCATCAACAGTTTTAAAGTTATTGATTGATAATCCATCAGTATCTTTGCTAACAAGAACTATTGTAGTCACATCATTATGATTAACCGTAACTAAGTAGTGATCGGCATTTGAACCATTTAAAACAAGGTTTTTAGTTCCATTTAAAGTTAGAGAATCAGTACCTTCTAGAAGACATGTGATGTCTTTAAATTCATAATTACGATTTTGTTCCATGTATGCAAGAGATATTTGCTCTTCACCTGAAATAAGTTTTGCAATAAAGTCATTCTTTTTATCAAAGGATGAATTATCAAGAATATATCCAGAAAGAACAACATTACTAAGATATGGTTCTAATACTAAGAATTTACCGAATTCCTCAAAAAGTATAGATAACTCTATAGGTCCAAAATCAAAACCTCCAGATTCACTTGAAAATGGCATAGCAAGCCAACCTTGTTCTGCAAAAAGTTTCCATTTTTCAGGATCAAAGCCAGATTCAGTATTAATGAAATTCTCTCTATCATAAAAATCATAATCAGAATTACAAAACTTCTGAATTTGCTCTCTTAAAAGATTTTGTTCGTCAGAAAAATTTAGATTCATTAGACTCCCAGTACAAACTTAGAAATGATATTCTTTTGAATTTCATTACTACCACCATATATAGTTACTTTTCTCATATTTAAATATTTAGATAAAGCATCATTGGTGTACTCTGGTCCATTTGGCTTAACATTTGATCCATAGCCATCAGGTCCTCCATAAGGTATTGCAAATTCTCCTGCAGCTTCTACATATAATTCTGTCAGACGTTGTTGAATCTCTGTTCCTTTAATTTTCAATATAGAAGATTCAGCACCAGGATTTCCTCCACCTTCTAAAGCTGAAAGAAGTCTAAGTTCTGTAAACTCAAGAGCCATAATATCAATTTCTAACTGTGAAACTTTAGCAATAAGATCATCATCTCCTAAATCTTTAGAAATTTCTTTAAGTCTTTCAAGTTGTCTTTTAGAAGCACCAACACCTGCAATACCAAAACGCTCATGAGCTAAAAGGAATTTTGCATATGTCCAACCTTTCCCCTCTTCCCCTATAAGGTTTTCAGCAGGCACTTTAACGTCAGTAAAAAATACTGAATTAACTTCGTGATCACCATCAATTGTAATGATTGGTTTAACTTCAATACCAGGTGATTTCATGTCGATTAGTAAAAAAGAAATACCTTCTTGTTTCTTTCCAGAAGAATCAGTTCTTACTAAACAAAAGATCCAATCAGCATTTTGTGCAAGTGTGGTCCATGTTTTTGATCCATTGATAATGTAATAATCCTTTCCATCTTCATTAATGAGTTCTGCTTTTGTTTTCAAGGATGCTAAATCTGAACCAGATCCAGGCTCAGAATAACCCTGACACCACCATGTATCAAAATTAAGTATATCTGGTAAGAATCTATCTTTTTGCTCTTGATTTCCAAAGGTGTAGATGACAGGTCCAACCATACTTACACCAAAAGGAATAAGTGGCGGGCATCCTGCGAGTCCAAGCTCATTTTGGAAAATATAAATTTGCGCTGGTGACCAACCAGTACCGCCATATTCGACAGGCCAATTGAAGCCCATCCAGCCTTTTGCAGAAAGTGATTTGTGCCAATCAACTATGTCTTCTCTAGTTAATGGTTCCCCATTTTCTATTTTCTCTTTAACATGCTTTGGATATTCATTTGCTAAAAAGTCTCTAACCTCATCTCTGAATTCTAAGTCCTTTGAAGAAAAGCTTAATTCCATAATATATTTCCTATAAATAGTTACTTATAATGTGCACTTATTATACAAGACACTAGATTGAAAAAACAGAACAAAGAAACCTTTAAATCCCTTAAAAGCTCTTTAGAAAAAAATAGCAAAATATTGATAATTTGCTCATCAAATTCAGAAATTGAAGATGTCTACGAAGAATTAATTGGTTTTGTAAATAAAAAAAGGATAGTTCGATTTTATGATAGAGAAATTCTTCCTTATGATCACTTTTCAACACCAGATGATGTTATAAAAAAACGTTTTGATGAAATTCAAAATATTTATGATGCTCGTTTGATTATATCGTCTTTAAAAAATCTTTTTGAAGTCTACCCAGACCATAATTTTTATAAGTCACTAAAAGAATTTAAAACTAATGACAAGATATCAATTAGTGAAATAAAAGAAATTCTAGAATCAATAAATTATAAAAGAGTAGATAAAGTTTCAAGCTTAAATGAATACTCGAACAGAGGTGGAATTGTAGATATAAATTCAAGTAGGTATAAAAATCCTATTAGACTTGATTTTTTTGGTGATTGTATTGAATCAATAAGAGAATTCGATATTAAAACACAAAGATCTATTAATGAAATTAAATCTTTTAAATTAAATTCGGGTTACGAAATACCTTTAGATGAGGAAATTATTGATGAATTTAAAGATAAATGGAGAAACGAATTTCCACTATTAGATGAAAGGGATTCTAATTTTTTTAATAGCGTAGCAAAGAATAAACTTCCAGAGGGTTATGAAAACTACCTATCAATATTAATTAATAATCCTATTAATTTCTTCGAACTTGTTAAGTATGATTCAACTTATATTACGAGTGATTCAAATATTGGTGATTACAAGCAATTTATTATTGATCGATTTAATGATGAAAATAATGGAACAAGAGAGCTTATTTCACCGGAAAAACTTTTCTATGATGTCATAAATAAGATTAAGGAAGAGAATCCTATAAAAATTATTTCTAATCCCAAAATTTATGACAGTAAATCTAAATATAAAGACTTTAATGTTACAAAAAATAAGGGTTCTAGCTATCTAATTTATGATAATTCCTTAAATATAAATGATTTAGTAATTCACGAGGACTATGGTTTAGGCATATTTGAAGGTTTGAAGACAATTAAAACCTCTAGTAAAGAGAATGAATACCTGTGCATAAGATATAAAGATGATGAATTGCTTTATGTTCCTACTTATAACTTTAATTTATTATCTAAGTTTCATAAAAAAACAGATGATACGAGTCTTGACTCACTATCCAATTCAAATTGGTCATCTAAAAAAGAAAAAGCAAAAGCAAGGATATATGATCATGCATCAGAAATCTTAAAAGTAGAATCTGATAGATTAAAAGCAACATCATCTGCTTTGAAGGTTTCAGATTATGAATACTCATCATTTATTAATGATTTCCCATTTGATGACACCGAGGATCAAGAAATTGTTTCTAGAGATATTAGAAAAGATCTTTCATTAATTAAGCCTATGAATAGATTGTTATGTGGTGATGTTGGTTTTGGTAAAACAGAGATTGCAATGAGAGCATCATTTATTTCAGCCCTATCAGATAAACAAACCATTATTTTAAGTCCAAGTACTGTTCTGACTGACCAACACTTTGAATCTTTTTCTAAAAGATTTAACAATTTCCCCATTACAATCGAGAAACTATCGAGAAATACATCTCTTAAAGTAAAAGAAAAACTTTATAAAGATTTCAAAGATAAAAAAATTGATATATTGATTGGAACTCATGCTTTGTTTAATGAAGATTTATCTTTTAAGAATGTTGGACTTTTGGTGGTTGATGAAGAACATAGGTTTGGTGCTAAACAAAAGAATTTAATAAAAAATAAACAACTTTCGACTCATATACTATTTATGTCTGCAACGCCGATACCAAAAACTATGAACATGGCATTCTCAGGGTTAAAAGATTTTTCTTTTTTATCAACGCCTCCGCCCAAAAGACTTTCAATAAAGACTTTTTTGGAAGTTTCAAATAATACGATTATAAAAGAATCTCTTACAAGAGAATTTAATAGGAATGGATGCACCTTTGTTATAGAAAATGATATTCAAAAAATGGATAAGCTAAAAAGTAACCTGCAAGCTCTGGTACCAAACCAAAAGATTGATATTGTTCATGCAAGTTTAAATAAAAAACTTATTGATAAACGCTTAAATGATTTTAGAAAAAGAAAAATTAATGTCTTGATATGCACAACAATTGTTGAAATGGGATTAGATATCCCAGAAGCAAATACTATTATCATCAATAATGCGCAAAACTTTGGTTTATCACAGCTCCATCAACTTAGAGGACGTATTGGAAGATCATCTAAACAAGGTTATTGCTTTGTTCTCATACCATCATCTGATATAAATAATAAATCTAAATCTAGATTACAGAGTTTTGTCAACAACTCGCATCTTGGAGCTGGTTTTAATATAGCTAATGAAGATTTAGAGATTAGGGGGGCTGGTGAGATACTGGGTGTAAAGCAATCAGGTCACATTGATACTATTGGCATATCACTATATATGTCTATGCTCAAAACAGCCTTAAACAATGATCATATAGAAATTAACCCATCATGTGAGATAAAAGTTTCTGTAACTAGTCTCATTCCTGAATATTACTTACCCTCTCCGACAGAGAGACTAAAAATTTATAGAAAACTTTCAGGAGCTGATTCTAAAACTTTAACTGAAATTAAGATTGATTTATTAGATAGATGTGGAAAACACCCGGTTGAATTAGAAAATTTATTTAAAATTACTGAAATTAGCATTAAGGCTAAATCTTTAGAGATTTCAAAA
>CACJKN010000019.1 GCA_902594005.1 uncultured SAR86 cluster bacterium
GTTATAGAAAGATTTGTTGAGCTAAAAAAAGAAGATCTTGATGAACGCTTAGTTATTGAGACATTCAGCCAAATGTTTATACCTTGTTTTTTTGCAGTTCTTACAACCGGAGTGGCATTCCTGTCACTTATTTCTGGAGATATAAAACCGGTTTTAGAGTTTGGGAAGATGATGACCGTTGGAATCATTGTTGTATTCATATTTACATTCACATTTATTCCTTTAGCATTTCACAACTTGAGCTTTGGTTCATTACGAGCATCATCAAATATTGGTAGGCTGCCAACAAAAATAGGTAAAAAAATTATTACCAATAAGTCATTAATCCTTTCAGTTTCAATATTTTTAGGCTTGTTTTTTATTATTGGCATGAATAATTTAAAAGTAGAGAATAAATTCATAGATTATTTCAAAAAAAATACAGAAATATACCAAGGCATGTCAGAACTTGATGAAAAGCTTGGTGGAACCGCAACTCTAGATATTGTTATTTATGAGCCTGATAATTATCTTGCAGATAACGCTGAGATTAGTGATGAATTTGATGATCTTTTCGATGAGGATATTTTTGAAGATGACAATAGTGAGTCCTCGGGTTATTGGTGGAATATATATAACTTAAAGAGGCTTGAAGAAATTCATGACTATCTTGATGATAACGAAAATATTGGGAAGGTTTTGAGTGTATCGAGTGGTATAAAACTTGCTCGTAAAATTAATGATAATAATGAATTAAATGATCTTGAACTTGCATTATTAAGATCAGTCTTGCCAGAGGATATAAAAGATACTGTTTTAAATTCTTATATTTCTAATGATGATTCTATTGTGAGGATTTCTACCAGAGTCTATGAGAGCTCTGAATCTTTAAATAGAGACCTTTTATTGAAAAAAATTAACTCAGATTTGCAGCAGAGATTTGGAATATCAAGTGATAAATACAAAATTACGGGTTTAGCAGTTCTATACAACAATATGCTGCAATCTTTATTTAGCTCGATGCTTAACTCAATAATTATTGTATATACCGTAATTGCATTAATGTTATTAATTCTTTTTAGATCAGTAAAGATCATGCTCGCTGGATTATTGCCGAATATTTTAATTGGTCTAGGAGTTCTTGGAACAATGGGCTTACTTAAAATCCCGCTTGATATTATGACTATTACAGTTGCTTCAATCAGCGTTGGAATTGCAGTTGATAATACAATCCACTATCTGTATAAATTTAAATTTGAATATGAGCTAAACAATGATTTCAATGAGGCTATGATTGGATCTCATTCAACTATAGGAAGAGCAATTTTTTATACTGCGTCTACAATATCTCTTGGATTTCTAATATTTTCCTTTTCCAATTTCATTCCTACAATTTACTTTGGTATTTTTACAGCACTAGCAATGTTTTTTGCATTTTTAGTATCATTAACTTTATTACCAATTTTATTGGAAAAAATGAGGGCTTTTGAATAGGATTATTGTATGGGACCACTAAAAGGAATTAAGATCTTAGAGTTTGCTGGAATTGGACCTGGTCCATTTTGTGGCATGCTGTTGGCAGATCTAGGAGCTGAGGTTATCAAAATAAGCCGCCCTGAGTCTAAAGGAAATGGATCAAAGTATGATTTAAATGATAGATCAAAGTTTTCAATAACATTAGATTTAAAAAACGATGAATCAATAAATGAATTGAAAAAATTAATCGTTCAGGTAGATGCAGTATTTGAAGGATTTAGACCAGGAGTAATGGAAAAATTAGGTCTTGGCCCAGATGATTTATTAAGTATCAATGAAAAGCTAGTCTATGGAAGAATGACCGGATGGGGTCAAGAGGGTTTGTTTTCTGATATGGCTGGGCATGATTTAAATTATTTGAGTATCACAGGAGCATTAAATGCCATCGGAAGAAAAGATGAGCGACCTCCAGTTCCCTTGAATCTAATTGCTGATTATGGTGGAGGGGGAATGCTATTGGCAGTAGGTATGCTTTCAGCCTTAATCCATTCGCAAAAAACTGGAAAAGGGCAAATAGTAGATGCAGCAATGATTGATGGGACTTCTATGCTTATGAGCTTATTCTATTCTTTTTATGGTTCTGGAATGTGGGTCAATGAAAGAGAGTCTAATCTTCTCGATGGCGCAGCTCATTTCTATGATACTTATGTATGCAAAGATGGGAAATATTTAGCTGTAGCCTGTATAGAAGATAAGTTTTATAAAGAGATGTTAAATAAATTAGAGATTACAGATGAAAGATTCTCAAAGCAATTCACTAAAGATATGTGGCCAGAGCTTAAATCCATACTTGAAGAAAAGTTCCTATCAAAAAATAGAGATGAATGGGCTATGATTTTTAAAGATTCCGATGCTTGTGTTACTCCAATTCTTGATTTGGATGAGGCTCCAAAACATCCGCATAACAAATCAAGATCAACATTCATTGAGCGAGATGGAGTGGTTCAACCTAATCCATCTCCAAGATTCTCAGAAACGCCTCTTGAGGTAAAAAGCTCTCCAAAAAAAATTGGCGAAGATAATGTCTTAATTTCTGAAAAATATAATATTAATCTTTAAAGTTAATTCCAAAGAATGACTTACTATTATTCAATACCTGTTTACTGAATTCTTTTAGGTCTTTATTCATTAAAGCTGCAACCTCATTTGCAATGTGAGGAAGAAACTGAGGCTCATTCCTATTATTTTTAGGCTTCATTTCCAAATTCCTTGGGATTAAATAAGGCGCATCTGTTTCAATCATTAACTTATCCATCGGAATATTTTTGATGCTTTCTCTTAAATCTTTATTTCGCCTTTCGTCGCATATCCATCCAGTCAATCCAACATATAGATCTCTCTCAAGATAATCATCAAGTTGAGATTGAGTTCCAGTAAAACAATGAACCACACCTCTTGGAATATCAGATATGTATTTATCAATAAGTTTTATAAAATCATCATGAGCTTCTCTTTGGTGAAGAAATAAAGGCAAATTATTTTCAATTGATATTATTATTTGTTGTTCAAAGGCATTTATTTGATTTTCATATGAAGATAGATTTCTAAAAAAATCTAACCCAGTTTCACCTACTGCAGATGGCTGATGGATCTTTATAGAATCCTTTAAAGACTTTAAAGTATTTCCATTTAATTCATTTGCATTATGCGGATGCACTCCAAGTGTAAAACATGAATTTTGTCGATATCTATCATTTAAATCTTTTACAAAATCTAATTCATTTAAAGAAGAGCAAACGATATTAAAGTAATTTACATTTCGAGTAAGAGCATCAGCAATAACTTTATCTCTTTCACCTGAAAACCTGTCACTTGCTAGGTTTAGAGCTATATCGAAGTATCTATTCATAATTTAGAGTATTTAAGCTTTATCAATTACAATTATGAAGGAAATTATTGAAAAATGAGCTTTTTTAAACAATTTGAAAATTCTATTATTATTGATAAGTCAGATGAAAATATTTTTTCTATGACTCCATCAAAAGATTACTTTGTAGGTAATACTCCTCATGGAGGTTACCTGACAGCAGTAATGCAAAAAGCACTTTCATTGAGCATGCCGCATCCGCATGTAATAAATTCAAACACTCTTTATTTAGATAGAACTGAGCCAAAAGAAATTACTATCCATGTTGATAAGATAAGAGAAAGCAGAGGTTCTTCAGTGGGACGGGTTTCGTTAATACAAGATGAAAAATTAAGATGCATGATGACTGGAATATGTTCTGATTTTAATTATATGAATGGCGTAAATGACCTAGAAACACTCCCTCCAAAGATCTTTAATGAAAAAAGAGACTTATTTATTTCACTTAACTTTGACAGCATGCAAGAGGGCTCTACACCTAGCTTTATAAAACAGACTAAATGCGATATTGCTAAACAGCATGCATGGTGGATTAAAAATGAGAATGACTTAGGAGATGAGGCAAGATGTGCTGGATTTATCTCAATGGGTGAAGAAATTCCTGATCAATTTGTATTATCTTTTTACTCTGACTTTTTTCCACCAGTTGTCATGAATAAATATGGACCCCTTGGATGGGTGCCGACACTCTCATTAACGACAAATATTAGACAGCTTCCGACAACAAGTGAGCTTTTTATGGATGTAATTGCAAAAGATCTAAACAAAGGCTTCTTCGAACAAGATTGTCAGATTTGGGATTTAAATAAAAATTTAGTTGCAACGAGTAGACAGCTAACTAGAATACTAAAGTCAGAAGAAAAATTACCACATTTAATATAACAATAAGGATAAGTTATGAAATTTAAGGGTACTAAAAAATACGTTTCTACAGAAGATCTAAGTATGGCAGTTAATGCATCTGTCACACTTGAAAGACCTTTATTAATTAAAGGAGAGCCAGGAACAGGTAAAACTTTGCTCGCTATTGAAGTTGCAGAATCATTAGGAAAAAGACTTATTGAGTGGCATATAAAATCTACAACTAAAGCTACGCAGGGACTATATGAGTATGATGCAGTTACGAGGTTAAGAGACTCACAATTAGGCGATGAAAGAGTTAAAGATATTAACAATTACATTAATAAAGGAAAATTATGGGAGGCTTTTGAAGCAGATGAACAGGTTGTTCTTTTGATTGATGAAATTGACAAAGCTGATATTGAATTTCCTAACGATCTATTACAAGAGCTCGATAGGATGGAATTTTATTGTTACGAGACAGATCAAACTATTAAGGCTAAACATAGACCGATAATTATCATAACTTCAAATAATGAGAAAGAACTTCCTGATGCATTCTTAAGAAGATGTTTTTTCCACTTTATACAGTTTCCAGATAGAGAAACTATGGAAAAAATTGTTGCCGTGCACTATCCAAAGATAAAGAAAAAACTTGTAAAAGACGCATTAGATGTATTTTTTGATGTGAGGAAAATACCGGGTCTTAAAAAGAAACCATCAACATCGGAGCTGGTGGACTGGTTAAAACTTCTTTTATCGGATGATATACCAGATGAAATATTAAAAAATGCCGACTCTTCTAAAGCAATACCTCCTCTTTATGGAGCCCTTTTAAAGAATGAACAAGACGTTCAGCTTCTTGAAAGACTTGCTTTTATGACAAGAAGAGAAGCAAATAACTAATAAATGTTAATAAATCTATTTAATACCGTTAAATCTTCTGGAGTGCCTTGCTCTTTAAGAGAGCTGCTCGACTTGATTGGAGCACTCGAAGCAAGGATAACTTACTCAGATATGAATGATTTCTATTATTTATCACGAGCAATATTGGTAAAGGATGAAAAACACTATGACAAATTTGATAGAGCCTTTGAGATATATTTTAAAGGAATGGAAAAATTAGAAGATATTTTTGCAGCTCTTATTCCTGAAGATTGGTTAAGAAAAGAATTTGAAAAACAGCTCACTGAAGAAGAACTTAAAGAAATTAAATCATTAGGTGGGCTAGAGAAGCTTTTAGAAGAATTTAAAAAAAGATTAGATGAACAAAAAGAAAGACACGAGGGTGGTAATAAATGGGTTGGCACTGCTGGAACGTCACCTTTTGGTAATTCAGGAAATAATCCAGAGGGGATTAGGGTTGGTGGAAAAGGCGGTGGTGGTAATGCTGTTAAAGTTTGGGAGCAGCGACAATACAAAAACTTAGATGATTCAGTTCTTATAGGTACTAGAAACATTAAGATGGCATTGAGACGTCTTCGTAAGTTTGCTAGGCAAAGCAATAATATGGAACTAGATATGTCAGGCACTATTAAGAATACTGCAAAAAATGGAGGTATTTTAGATATAAATATGCTTCCTGAGAGAACTAACGCAGTAAAAGTTTTGATCTTTTTTGACGTGGGTGGCTCTATGGATCCTTATGTGAAAGTATGTGAGGAGTTATTTTCTGCGGTAAAAACAGAGTTAAAAAATTTAGAATATTTTTACTTTCATAACTGTATATACGAAACAGTATGGAAAGATAATAAAAGGAGAAGCCAAGAACGATTTAAATTGCATGATGTTATAAATAAATATTCATCAGACTACAAAGTTATTCTTGTTGGTGATGCAACCATGGCTCCTTATGAGATTACAAACCCAGGAGGAAGCATTGAGCATTGGAATGAAGAGCCAGGAATCGATTGGCTGAAAAGAATTTCAAACCATTTTGAAAAAATAGCGTGGCTTAATCCTGTACCAGATGATCATTGGGAATACACTTCTTCAGTGTGCCTTATTAAAGAAATATTTGAAGATAGAATGTATCCGCTTACACTTAGAGGATTAGAAAATGCAATGGGGGACTTATCAAAATGAATGATGTAAAAAAAGTTGAAAATTATGGAATCAAATGGGGTCCATTTACTCTGAAGATACCATTTATACATATAAAATTTCTCACAGCAGAATTTTTACAGGGCATGGTTATATCGGGTGCAACAGCATTTGCAGGAGCCCCTGTTGTAATGGCGCTTGGCTTATCTTTTGAGGAAGCTGTTGCATGTTGTTTTATTGCAAGTACTTTAATAACTGCTGGACCAATTATTTTTGGAGAACCTTTTGCCCCAGGATGGGTTACACCAGCTCTTCCTCTCGTAATAGCTTTCTTTATGTCAAAAGGTTTTTTTGACGGCACCTATAGAGTAGAAACATTCCAATATATGGCTGCTATGTGTATAGAATTTACTGCAATAATATTACTTCTAGGAATGACTGGTTTAGGTAGAGTTATTACAGAAAAAATTCCTAATGCTTTAAAATCTGGGATCATTCTTGGAGCAGCTTTAGCAGCATTTCATCAAATATTCTTTAGTGATTATGAAAGATATATAGGCGATGCCCCAATATCTATGATTTTAGCTCTTGTTATTTGCTCAGTTACAACTTTTTCTGAGCCTTTTAAAAGAATGGCTGCAAAAAATAAGGTTCTACAAATTATTGGATCTTTAGGTCTCTTGCCAGGATTTATAGTTGCTGCAATAGTCGGTTACCTATTTGGTGAAATAAATTTTGATATTCAGTCAGGATTTGCAATACCTCCTGTTGTTGAGGTCTATAATAAGACATCGCCGCTATCAATTGGTTTTCCACCAATGGAGTATTTTAGTGAAGTTTTCCCACTAGTTATTATTGGCTATCTTTTGTTATTTGGAGATTTTGTTACAGGTACCGAAATACTAAAAGATGGTCAAAGCTATAGACCAGATGAAGAAATTAATATTGATATAAATAGGGCTCATAACAGTGTTGGCATAAGAAACTTTTTTGGAACGATTTTAAATCCATTTTTTCCAACTCAGGGCGCGCTTTGGACAGGTGTTCATGTAATAGTTGTGGAAAGATGGAAACAGGGAAGCTCTGTTATGAGATCATTATTTGATGGTATTGGTTCATATTATCTAATGGGAATCCCTTTTTTATATTTTACTCTTCCATTTGTTACTTTTATGCAACCACTTATGATTTTAGCTCTGGGTGTGACTCTTGTTCTTACAGGACTTGCTTGCGCTTATGTAGCCATGTCAATGGTTAAAAAGAATTCTGAAATGGCAGTAACTCTAGTTACTGCAGTGCTCATAGCGTTTGGTGGTGAGTACATGTGGCTTGGAATATTAATAGGTTTACTGCTAAGCATATTATTAGTTGATAAGGAGACCAAAGCCACCTAATGTCAGAATATGCTCTTGAAATTACTGGCCTCAAAAAAGTCTATGACAACGATGTTGAGGCTCTAAAAGGTATTGACCTAAAAATTACTAAAGGTGATTTTTTTGCCTTACTTGGACCTAATGGGGCAGGCAAATCTTCGACAATTGGAATAATTAGCTCGATCACTAATAAAACAGATGGAAACATAAAGATATTTGGTGTTGATATTGATCAGAATTTTCCGAAAGCAAAGTCTTTTTTAGGTGTTGTCGCCCAGGAAATTAATTTCTCTCAATTTGAGAAGGTTGAGGATATTGTTATTACTCAAGCTGGATTTTATGGAATTCCTAAAGATATTGCTAAAGCAAGATGTAAGAATCTTCTTAAAAAACTTTCTTTATGGGATAAACGCCAGGATCAAGCAAGAAATTTATCTGGTGGTCAGAAAAGAAGATTAATGATTGCAAAGGCATTGGTGCATGAACCAAAACTATTAATATTAGATGAACCAACTGCTGGTGTTGATATTGAACTTCGAAGAGAGATGTGGGACTTTCTTTCAGATATAAATAATAAAGGAACTACTATAATTTTAACAACACATTATTTAGAAGAGGCCGAGCAACATTGTAATAACATCGCTATTATTGATGAGGGTTCTATTGTTGAAGATACTTCAATGAAAGAGCTTTTAAGTAGATTATCTATTCAGAGTTTTGTTCTAGATCTTGAAGATGAGATTCAAGATCTGCCAGATCTCCCAATTTTCGATTTAAAATCTCAAGATCCCAAAACTTTAATTGCAACTTTGACAAAGGATGATGATCTTAATACTCTCTTTGATAAGCTTTCAGAGCATGGTATTAAAGTTAAATCTATGAGAAATGAACAAAATAGATTAGAGGAACTATTTATTAGACTGGTAAAAGAAAAAGATGGAAACTAAAGAATTAATTTGGGCAATTATTACTCTCTCTGAGAAAGAGTTAAGAAGATTCTTGCGTATTTGGGTGCAAACTTTAGTACCTCCGGCTGTAACAACAAGTCTATATTTTGTTATTTTTGGATCCTTAATAGGCCCAAGAATAGGTGCAATGGATGGCTTTGATTACATACAGTTCATGATTCCCGGATTGATAATGTTAGCCGTAATAACTGCTGCTTACTCTAATGTTGTCTCGTCCTTCTATGGTGTTAAATTCCAACGAGCAATCGAAGAGCTTTTAATTTCTCCAATGCCAAACTGGGCAATACTTTTTGGATATGTTGTAGGAGGTGTTGCTAGGGGAGTAATGATAGGAGTAATTGTTTTTTTAGTTAGCCTTATCTTCTACCCAAACTTTGAAATTGCTAATTACGGCCTAACAATTCTTGTTCTGTTCTTAACTTCAATAATGTTTTCATTAATGGGTTTTATTAATGCTGTATATGCAGATAGCTTTGACGATATAGCAGTAATTCCAACATTTGTATTAACCCCTTTAATATACTTAGGCGGAGTCTTTTATTCCATAAATATCCTTCCGGATATATGGAGAAATATTTCTTTAGCTAATCCTATGCTGTATGTTGTGAATACATTTAGAGAAGGAATGTTGGGATCCAGCGACGTCTCAATTCCTCTAGCCTTGGGAATGATGTCCGGATTTATCATTTTATTCACCGCAATATGTTTATATCTCCTTAATAAAGGAATTGGCATACGTCAGTGAAACCAAAATATCTAGGAAAGCATAATTCTCTTCCAAGAAATTCTTCGCTTGATAGGATTTCTAGAAAAGAAAGTAGAAAAGATTTTAATGAATTTGAATCATTTGGATTAGATATTTGGAATGCCTATGAATTTTCATATTTACTTAACGGGAAGCCAAAAATTATTGTCTTAGAGATCTCAATCCCTTCAAACTCAAAATATACGATTGAGTCAAAATCAATGAAGCTATACTTAAATTCTTTCTATAATAAGAGCTATGCAAGCCAAGCTGAAGTAATAAATTTCCTTACAAAAAGAATTTCTAAGAAGTGTTTTTCAGAAGTAAAGATTGTACCTAAAAGTAGTTTTAAGACTCTCGATAAAAATAGCTTTACAAATAAGTCTGGTCTTTTAATTTATAAGGGTTTTAGATCAGTTTGTCCTGTAACATCTCAACCAGACTGGGGTAATATTTATATTTATTCTTCAACAGATGCTTTGAATAAAGAAGAAATCTTTGATTTCTTATTTGGTTTAAGAAATCATGGAGGCTTTCATGAGAACTGTGTTGAAAAGATATTTTTATATATTAATGAAACTTTTTCCGTTGATCATTTAGAAGTTTGTGGCAGGTTTCTTCGAAGAGGTGGTATAGATATTAATCCTATTAGGTCATCACAAAAAAAACTATTTTTTAAAAACTTTCGTGATTTTAATCAATAAAAAATTCAAGACACTTAAAGATCTTAATTCAAGGATCTTTGAAGAGATTTTATCTTTAATAGAAGTTAAAAAGAGCTCTCATTTAATTCTTAGTGGTGGAAATTCGCCAAGGTATTTGTTTGAAAGCATTGCTCAAAATAAAAAATATTTTAATGAAGCCACTTTTTTGATGTCTGACGAGAGAGTTGTTGATATCGAAGATCCCTCCAGCAATGAAGGAGAGTTCATAAGGCTTTCAAATATTTCTAATGATAATCTGATTAGTCTACGTGATAAAGAAATAATACAAAAACTCAATAATATAAGTTCATATGAAATTGCTATTTTAGGAATGGGTGAAGATGGTCACTTTGCATCTATCTTTCCCGACTGTATAAACACATCTTCAGCTTTAAACTCTCAAAATAAGATTGTTTCATTTGAAGACAAGCATCTAGATTATCCAAGAATTAGTCTTTCTTTGAATGAAATTTTAAAAGCAGAGAAGATTATTTTAATTGCATCATCTAAAAGAAAACAATCCATTCTTAGAGATCAAAAAGATCTTCCAATCCATCATTTATTACAAAGATCATCTAATAAACTATCAATCTTTAATTGCGATTAAAAAAATCGTTGACTTAGAGTAAACTCTAAGATGTATATTAAGGGAAATAAGGAGTATTTATGAATTCATATCAAGGAAAATTTGCATTAGTAACTGGGGCTTCAACTGGTATTGGTTATGCTATTGCAAAAGAGTTAGCTAAGAGAGGATCGAACCTAATTATTTCAGCAACTGCAAGAAGTGAAAATAAGCTTCGCGAGCTATCGTCAGAAATAAAAGATTTAGGTCTAGAGTGTCATATTTTCTTGGAAGATTTATCCAAGTTAAATTCTGGGAGATCATTATATGATCAAATTAAATTACAAAATCTTCATGTAGATCTTTTGGTTAACAATGCAGGTTATGGAAGATGGGGAACTTTTCATGATGTTGAAATGGATGACTATGCTGACATGATCCAACTGAACATAACTTCATTAAGTGAGCTATCTCATTTATTTATTCCAGATATGATCTCAAAGGGAGAGGGTGGAGTTATTAATGTTGGTTCTGTAGCCTCTTTAACCCCAGTACCTTACTCAAGTGTATATGCTGCAACAAAGGCATATGTTCTATCACTAAGCGAAGGTTTAAGATATGAATATAGAAACTCCAATATAAGAATTATGGCACTTTTGCCTGGGGCTACTGTTTCAAATTTTGGTCAAGTGGCTACCGCAAAATCAGATAAATTAAGAGAAAGATTAAACAAAAGATCTAAAAGCGCTACTGGTGCTGTTTTTCAAACGTCTCATGAAGTTGCTATCGAATGTCTCGATGGATTTGCAAAAGATAAGCAATTTATTATTCCTGGGAAGAGCAATAGAAGAACAGCATTGATTACAAAATTTATGCCAAGGACAAAAGTTCTTGACACTGTTGGCGGTTTATTTAAGAAGATAGCTGGATAATGTTAGACAATAAAAAGATCTTTTCTATCTCTGATGTCTCCAATATAAGTGGTTTTTCTGCTCATACTCTAAGGTTTTATGAAAAGATTGGGTTAATGCCTTTTGTAAAAAGATCTGCATCTGGAAAAAGAATATATGACGAATATGATGTCCAGATCCTTAAATCAATTTCTGTCTTTAAGAAGACCGGAATGACTAATAAACAGATTAAAGATTTAGGTTCTTTATATCTTGAAGGCAACAAGAAGGTGAAAGAACAACGCGATTTACTTTTGTCTCATAAAGAAGATATTACCAAGAAGATTGATGAGCTTTCAGAAGCTTTGAATATTATCGAAGAAAAGCTGGAAAAATCCTGTTTTTTATAATTCTTAATTATGCCTGAAATAACTCTAATCGGATGGTTTCATACAGTAATAGGCATAGCCTCAATATTGCTAGGGTTTTACTCCTTCTTTTCTTTTAAATTGTTATCTTGGAACAAAATTCCATCAAGAATATATTTAGTTTTAACATTTATAACTGCAGTAACTGCTTTAGCCATTTACAATCAAGGTGGATTTGGAATTGCTCATATAATGGGAGTTTTAGCTGTGCTGGCTGTTTTATGTGGAGTATATGTTGAGAGGACTAGAATATTAGGATACCTATCAACATACTTTTATACTTTGTGCTTTACTTCAACTTTTTTATTCCATAGCTTACCTGCAGCAGCAGATACACTGAGAAGATTGCCAGTAGATGATCCTCTAGCTGATTCTC
>CACJKN010000020.1 GCA_902594005.1 uncultured SAR86 cluster bacterium
CTCCATTGAGTTGCTGAGGAGTGTAATTGAGCTACAACACCATTATTATTTTCCATCAAAACAAAGGCATTATCCTCAACATCATAGTTCCAATACGAGTTTTTTATAATTGAAAAGATTTTATTAAATCTACCTACAAAATAATTCATAAGATCTAACATGTGAATACCTTGATCCAACAGAATCCCACCGCCAGACTTCTCTCTTTCTGTTCTCCAATCAGTTTGATTAAAGCTTATCATCTTAGATTTTCCATAAATCCCTTTCATATTTATTATCTTCCCGAGCTCATGACGATCTATTATTTGTTTTGCTTTTATTATTGAAGAATGAAATCTATGATTAAACCCATACATAAGTTTTAGATTTGAGTCCCTCATAAAGTTTTCAATTGGCTTTAGCTCCCTAAGACTTTTTGCAGGAGGTTTTTCACAAAAAACATGCATTCCTCTTTTTAAACCCATTAAGGTAGCTTCAGCAGCAAAATTGTTTGGTAAACTTATAAAGAGCACATCGATTGTCTCATCATCAATAAGATCCTTGAAATCAGAGTAACATTTTAATCCTTCAAATTGCCTCTCCTCTCCAAAGCTAATGTCAGAGAGAGCAGTGACTTTAAAGCCAGGTATTTTCTCAATTGCAGAGTGTCTTCTTTTGCCGACTACTCCATATCCAACGATACCAACTTTATAAGTCATTAAGAATTTTGATAGGTAACTCTATAAATAACATTTGCTCCATCATCAGATATAAGTATTGACCCATCACTTTTTTGAAAGACAGATGCAGGCCTACCTAAAACTTTTTCCTGGCCATCGCTTTTTTGCAACCAGCCTGTAATAAAATCTTTGTAGTATAACAACTCTCCATCTTCATCAAAATGAACAGCTATAACTTTGTATCCAACTTTCCGCGATCTATTCCAGGATCCATGAAGAGTCATAAATAAAGTATTTTGATATTTTGTAGGGAATAAATCTCCATCGTAAAAGGAAAGTCCTGTTGGCGCTACATGAGCACCAATCTCAAGAATGGGGTCTACAAATTCTTCTGCATCATCAGGTATTTTTTTTGAATATTCAGGATCTAAAACATCCATAGAATGCTTGTAGGGATAGCCATAAAAAGAATTTTCTACTTCAACAACATTCAATTCACAAGATGGAATATCATCTCCCATCCAATCTCTTCCATTATCACCAAAATAAAGACTTTTTGTTTTAGGATGCCAGTCGAATCCGACTGTGTTTCTGACACCGCGTGCTACATATTCCCACTCATCACCATTTAATCTCATTATTGAAGCATACCTTTTATCAAAATTATATTTTTCTTCTAAAGATGGGTTACAAATATTGCAAGGTGCTCCAACAGGGACATAAAGTTTGTTATCTGGTCCAAAATCTATCCATTTCCAGCCATGCCATGTATCCGATGGTAAGTTATTAGTAACTAATATCTTCTTTGGATAATCTTCGGAATTAGCTAAAGTTTTATCAATATCTTTTATCTTCCAGATTGAGTCTACTTCTGAAAAATATAGATCTCCCTGATGATACGTTACTCCTGTTGCATTAGATAAATCTTTAGCAATTATTCTTTTATTACCATCATTATCTATTGATGTAATTGTTCCTCCATTTCTGGAACCAACAAAAATATTACCAGCGGAACTTTCTGCGATTTGTCTTGGGGTATTAATATTTTCTGCAAAAACCTCAATAATAAAGCCATCGGCAATCTTAAGATTTTCAATAATCTTTTGAGAATCTGAATATATGCTTGTGCTAAATAAAAAAGTTACTAAAAATAAGAAAAAAAATTTATAATTTATTCTGATCATGGTCAAAATTATACCAGTTGCTCTTTTCTTTTTGAGCTTTTTTGCTTCTCTAGTATCTAATGCTTTACTAAGAAGAATTTCTCAAAAAACTGACATCCTTATTGACAGACCTGATAAGCATAGAAAGTTTCATAAGCAACCAACACCTTTAACTGGAGGTATTGGAATAAGTATTGGCATAATCTTTAGTGCGGTATTTCTTTTCTTCTTAACGAATCCCTTATATTTTAATAATTTCTCTTCATCAAACTTTCTTGGGAATAATCAAAATATACTGAATAGTACTGAAGAGATTATTGCTGATCCAGTAAAAAATAAATTTCCTATTGCTTCTAATCAATCAGATAGTTCCGAGGATGATGAAGTTTTCATAGTCGACCTACAAAAAGAAAATAAATTAATTATTAAAAAACATGGAGATAATAGTTTTTTGATGGTTCTTCCTAATGGAGAGGTACAAATCTTTCAAACCGTTGCTGAAGATGTCGAACAAATTGATTCGGCATTTGAGAAATTTGCAATTTTCAAGAATGAAAAATCACAAGAAAATATCTTTTCACTAAATAATTTTACTCTAGGGTTGATATTTTTCACTCTTTTAGTTCAAGCAATAATGATCTTTGATGATATTAAAGGGTTGAGGGCAATAACAAGGCTATTTCTTCAATCCTTATGTGTTTTGGGTTTGATACTTATGAGCGATGTTTATCTTCATTCATTAGGTAACCTTTTTGGCTTTGGTGAAATTCATTTGGGATTTTTTGGTATACCTATAACTATATTTTGTATCGTTGGTGTAATGAATGCCTTTAATATGATTGATGGGCTAAATGGACAATGTGCATCGCTGTGCTTGGTAACATTCATATCTGTCATGATCATAACTAATTCTTTAGGTTCATCCAATTTATTTCCTTTAATTCTTCCCATTGGAAGCATAGTTGGTTTTCTTATGTATAACCTTGGCATATTTGGAGAGAAAAGATTAGTATTTCTTGGAGATAATGGCTCTAATTCTCTTGGTTTTATGTGCGCATGGGTATTAGTTTATTTCTGTAGCCTCGAAGAAAGCAATATTGCACCAGTTACAGCGCTTTGGCTCATTGCTGTTCCTTTTATTGATGCAATGAATGTAATGATTTCAAGAGTATTGAGAGGCTTAAAGCCTTTAAGTGCCGGTAGAGATCATATTCATCATAAACTTCTTGATCAGGGTTTTTCGCAGGTATCAATTTATATAATTATTATTTTAATTGCATCCATGCTTGCATTTATTGGATTGTCCCTAAATAACTACTTCTTTGAGCAGCAATATATTTCTTTTTATGCATTTATGCTTACTTGGATTGTTTACTATTTTTATACAGGGAGAATGAAAAATGTTTAATTGGTTTAAAAAAAAGAGGGGTGAAGAAAAAGAAGAGCCAAAAAATCTTCAACTAATATCTCTCTGTTTAGCTTTTGAAGTTGCAGCATCAGATAATGATATCGACAAAAGAGAGAAAGAATTAATATTAAATAAGATTAAAGACAATGTTGATACAAGTATCTTAAGTTCAAATGAAGTTTTTGAAATAATTAAAAATGAAAATGAAGTAAAGGTTTCATTTTATGATCTCATTCATGAAATAAATAAAAATCTAAGTAAAGATGAAAAAGAAGAGGTTGTCAGACTGTTATGGGAAACTGCTTATGCTGACAATATTTTAGAAGTAGATGAAGAAAGAATTATTAGAAGGTCAGCTGAAATGCTAGGAATTAAGTCTTCTATAGTGTTAAAAATCAAAGATGAGGTTAAAAGTAATTAAAGCTCAATAGATCCGCTATTTCTTTGAGAAATCCTTAAAGCTTCTTCTCTGGAGCAATTAAAAGACATTAAATCCTTATAATCATTAAAAGAATTATCGCCAATATAATTAGATGTTTCATATAAAAGAATACATTTTTCTTCATCATCTAATAAGTTAGAAGCAGAGATCTCTTTAACCAAACCATCCAGGCTTAGGTCTAAAGAAGAAATCCTTAGATTCTTTTTCTCATCAATAATCAGGATTTTATTACTTGAGTTAGGGTTGTAACTTTCCCAATAAATTTTATTAGACGATGCCCCTGGCGTTCCAAATTTAGCGAAATTGGTCCAAAAATTCATCATATTTCTTGAAACATACCTCCTCGATTTAGAGCGAGGATAAACTATCCACTGGAACTCTCCAACAAGATCGAAGTCACCGCTCACCATAGGTATCTCTATCGCATGAGCAGCTCCAATGATTTCACTAAAATCGCCTATAAAAAAATCTCTTAAATTATCCCAGTCAAATCTATATGCATAAACCTCTTTATTGCCAGCATTAAATATATTGTTTAGTGGTTCCTGAACTCCCCTTAGCTGCCAGCCACTAGCACGAACTGAATTGTAAAATTCATATTTATTAATGTCTTTTATTTTTAGTTTAGGAACTCCTAAAGTCCTACTTAAAAAAAACCTATCAGCTTCAATAAAATATTTAGAGAATCCAATCCAAAGTTTTATCTCATCTTTATTTGATCCTGCTATTGTTGGGACTTTATATAGATGCTCAGGCGACCCAAGAGCTTCAAGTAGACCCATTCTAGGGATAACTACTCCATCATTTGTTAGAAGAGGTGTTTCAAATGTATCCCCATACATATTTACAAGAGTTTGAGGATCAGCATTATATAAAATCTTTCTAATTTCCTTTTTGGAAGCATTACTCTGAAAAATAGATGCTTTTTGAATATCTTCTATTAATCCATTTTGAACAACATATTTATTAAAGACTGTCCAACTGTCCGAAGTCTTATCTTGATTGAAGTGCTCTGATTTATAGGCATTTTCCAATGAAGAAGATTTTGTATAGCCTGATTGAGAAATTGCTTTATGGAAAAGGCCTCTGGCTTGAGGAGCAACTAATAAGGATAAAACATTATGTCCTCCTGCTGATTCTCCAAAAATTGTTATATTATTTGGATCTCCCCCAAAAGAATTGATATTTTCTTTTACCCATTTAAGTGCAAGGATAATATCCAAAATACCAAAGTTCGATGTCTTATCTAGGCCTGAATTTAAATCTTGAATAGCAGGATGGGTGAAAAAACCGAGAGGCCCCAATCTATAATTTATTGAAACCACTATTACATCTTTTCTTTTGACAAGTTCTGAAAAATCATAAAAATCTTTATGTCCAGATGTATTTCCCCCTCCATGTATCCAAAACATAACTGGTATATTATCTCTTGCGATATGAGGAGCTCTAACGTCAAGATACAAACAATCCTCAGAACCAGTCTCATAAATTTCTTGTATCTCTCCACCAACTTCTTGATGGCAGAAATTGTTCTCTTTTGGAATTATTTTTAGACTTGGGTTTACATTTTCTCTTGGCGCTTTCCATCTTAAGTCTTTAAGTGGTGGTAAAGCAAAAGGTATATCCTCCCATAAAAGAATACCACCTACTCTTTGTGTTGGCACTTGACCAGAAGTAGTTTGAATAAAGTCTCCTTTAATTATTACTCCATCATTATAAAAACTAGAATCCATTCCACTTACATAATCAAAATCATGAGTTGGTGGATTTGAAATCTCTTCAGGTACTGCAAAAGCATTACTTGATAAAAATAAAATAAAAGTAATGTTAAAAAATTTTATATTTCTCAATAAGTTCATATCGTTCTAAAAATGGGTTTCTTATTGCTCTAATATCTTTTCCAATTAGTGCTAACTCGAACGAATCATTATAAGTGCTCCAAGTGAAATCTCCAAAACTAGGGTCTCCTATTTTTGAAAATTCAGTCCATGGTTTTTGAAAATTATTAGAGACCTCATTTGATTCTTTAGGTCCCCAATTTGAGTATGGTCTCTTTGAATGAACTCCGAACAGATATGGTAGTTCTGAAGCATGAAAACATCCAAGCCTACCTCCTAGTATTTCACTTTGGGTTGAGAATAAATATCCATAAGATTTTCCCTCTTTTTTCTTTAAAGTTTCATGTGCTGGAATCCCAAAACATATGTCTGTTAGGATTGCTGAATATACTTTTCCTAACTCATTTGTATCAAGATAGTCTTCATAAGCGCCTATTAATTCAGGTAAATGGTCCTGTTCAAACATTTTAGATAGCCTTCTCATAATGTAGTCTTTTTCATTTTTACCTATATTTGGATGAAAGGAACTCCAGAGCTTATATTCATCTAAAGTTGTACCAGCAAGCAAATCTATATCTGAATAAGAATATGTCTCTAAATAATTATCCTTTATAAATTCATTATCTATAACAGGAAGAAAACCGACTTCTGGAAAAACCCAATTCGTTCCATTGCCAAGATTTGAATGTCTCATTTTTTTTGCTGTATTTATTATTTCTTGCCACTTACATGATCTTAAATCATTAATTGAATAGCCATCATTCTTAAATTGCTTAATAAATAGTTCTGACCATTTGTTAGCCTTATCTTTTGATGCAACAGCATCTAATCCTCCGCTTTGACAAATTGCCTTATTGAACAATCCTTCACTACCAGCAGCAATTTGAAGGTTGCAACTCCAGGATCCAGCAGATTCTCCAAAGATTGTAATATTATTAGGATCTCCACCAAATGATGAAATATTTTTCTTAACCCATTTAATTGCATTCCGCTGATCTTTCAGTCCTTCATTTCCAGATGAATTTATCTTCCCGTTAGTAATCTCCTCCAACCTAAGAAAGCCAAGTGGGCCAAGCCGATAATTAATGGAAACAATGACTATTCCTCTTTTTGCAAGATGAGTCAGCTCATACATCATGCTGCTAGACCCACCAGTAACTAACGCTCCTCCATGAATCCAAATCATAACTGGTCTTGTTCCACTAATATCCTCTGTGCAGATATTTAAAGATAGACAATCTTCAGACTCTTTTGTAAGAGAGGTATCAAGAAAAAAACCGACTCCTGAGTGATTTTCATCCCTAAATCTTGTTTGGGGTGATGATTTCCCTTTTTCAGATGCAAAAAATTTTAACTTCTCTTCTATTAGCGAAGACTCTTCCCATCTTTGTTGAAATTTTGCATAAGGAATTCCAAAAAAATGATGGCAATTGTCTTTAAATACACCTTCAAAATCACCAGACGGACACTGTACTAAACTCATTTATTTCCCTTAATAAGAAATATTATTATATAACAATAGAAAGACTCATAAATTGTAAAATATAATATAGAGACGGGATGTAGCGCAGCCTGGTAGCGCACCACACTGGGGGTGTGGTGGTCGTCGGTTCAAATCCGGCCATCCCGACCAACTTTAGTTAATTTCTTGTTTTAATTTTGATGAAGGCTCAAATGCAAGCTTTTCTCTTGGTTTTATAACATATTCTTTTTTAGATTTTGGATCTCTTCCAATCCTTTTTGGTGCTTTCTTAAATACAAAAGTTCCAAAATTTTGGATATTAATGCCATTCTCAGAATTTAACTTAACAAAAGATAAAAAGGACTCCAAAAAAAAAGAGCTATCCTTTTGGGATAGCTCTAATTTTTTTGAGATATTTCTAACTAACGACTTCTTCGTTACCGCCACTAAGTACTTGTACTTGTTGCAGAAGATGTCGTTGTTCCTGTACCTGTTGAGTATGTTGAAGTACCTGTCTCAGTAGTACCAGCAGGTCTAACTTCTACAAGCCTAGTACCTGAACCAACATTACCTGAAACATCTGTAAAGGTGTAGGTTAATGTATAGTCACCTACAGTGCTTACATCAACGGTTCCAAGAATACCCTTCTCAAGAGGTCCTGCGGAATTATCAACAGCTGTTGCTCCTGACTCAGTATAACTTCCATATTGGATAACTAAGACCACAGCTTCTCCAAGAACTTCTACAGTAGGAGCAGTTGTATCAACAACTCCAACAACCCTTGTAAATGATGATGAGTTACCTGCAGCATCAGTAAACGTTGTAGTATCAGTGTATGAACCGAGTGTTGTGATATCAACAGTATTAGATTCGGCTTTAGTAAGAGCTGTTGATGAGTTATCTGAAGCAGTCACACCTGGCTCCATTGAATATGATCCAGTCTGAGAAACTTCAGTATCAACATATGACTCACCTGAAATTACTGGTGCAGTTGTATCTACCACAGTAACTGTTCTTATTTTGTTAGAAACATTGCCGGATACATCAGTATAGCTAATATCTAAGGTATAGCTTCCAGGTAATCCCATATCAACAGTACCTGTAGTTTCTTTAGTCATCGCAGAAGCTGCATTATCAGTAGCTGTTGTTCCAGGATCAGTATAAGTTGATCCATCTGCTGCTTCCACAGTGTATGGGTTTGTACCAAGAAGGTTCATTACAGGAGCAGTCGTATCTACCACAGTAACTGTTCTATCAACAATCGTGTAGTTACCTGACTGATCTTCAACTCTCCATCTGTAGAGGTAAGAACCAGCTACTCCCATGTTTACATTAGAGGCATAGGAGAAGTTTAATGCTCTTTTGTCATTATCTTCTGCAGTTACATCCGGATCAACATATGAGCCATTCTGATCTGCTTCTACAGTTTTAGGATTGTCACCAAGAAGAGTTACTGTTGGTGAAGTTGTATCAACAACATTAACAACCCTTGTTACTGATGTGCTGTTATCAGATTCATCAGTTACAGTATAAATTCTTGAATAAGATCCAACTTCGTCAATCGGAATTGAACCAATATAAGATTTAGTTAATGCTGTAGCTGCATTATCAACAGCATTGTATCCAGGCTCTGTAAATGACCCTGATTGAGAAACTTCAACTGTATACGGAGTTCCGCCAACTAGAGTTATAGTAGGACCTGTTGTATCAACAACATTAATTGTTCTTGTTGCTGTACCAGCGTTACCTGATGGGTCAGTAGATGTGTAAGTCTTGGTATACGTTCCAACAACTTGCGGATTTACTGAACCAGTAGTAACAACAGTAACGGTTCCAGAAGCATCAGTTGCTGTAGCTCCAGCATCTGTATAAGTAGCATCCTGACCCACTTCAAGTGTTAATGGATTAGTTCCAGTTACTGTCACAGCAGGT
>CACJKN010000021.1 GCA_902594005.1 uncultured SAR86 cluster bacterium
AAAGTTGGATATCTTGAAATTATTGAGTGTCCCGATATTTCAAGCGGTAGTTTAAATGCCATTAACTCAGAATATGTAATAAAGAATCTTGATTTTGGCATTGATGCCTGTATGAAAAATAAAGATATAGGATTAGTGACTGGGCCAATAAGTAAAGAAAATATTGTTGAAGGGGGGTATTCCTTCTCTGGCCACACTGAGAGAATAATGGAAAAGACTAACAGTGATGATGTGCTGATGCTGCTAGCTTCAGAAAGACTAAAGGTAGCTTTAGCTACAACACATATGCCATTAAATAAAGTTTCAGAATCGATTACGAAAGATCTGATAATCAATAAAGTAAAGATTTTAAATCAAGAGCTTAAATCAAAGTTCAATATTGAAAAGCCTAAGATTTCTCTTCTAGGGCTTAATCCACATGCAGGAGAAGGAGGAAAATTAGGCAAGGAAGAAATTGAAATAATAATACCTGCTGTAAAAGAGTTAAAAGCTTCTAATATTGACGTCTCTATGCCCCTCTCTGCAGATACAGCATTCAATAAAAATCTTCTTGATGAAACTGATGCATATTTTGCTATGTATCATGATCAAGGACTTCCAGTGCTAAAAGCTTTAAGTTTTGGAGATTCAATTAATATCACTTTAGGTGTGCCAATTGTAAGAACTTCAGTTGATCATGGGGTTGCCTTAGACATTGCTGGAAAGGGTATTGCGAATAATTCCTCTTTGAAGAATGCTTTCTATGCAGCTGATAACCTAATCTAATGATTGATAGATCATCCCGAAGGCGGTTTGGGCAAAATTACTTAAGAGATAAGTCTGTTATTTACCAAATAGTAGATAAAATTAATCCTGGAAAGGAAGATAGCTTCATCGAGATTGGTCCTGGTCAAGGAGCAATAACGGAAGGTATAAAAAATAATTCTAAAAATCTTACTCTTATAGAAATTGATAGAGAAAACGTAGCTTATTTAAAGAACTCTCTTGGAAATGAAATTGAGATATTCGAAGAAGATATTCTTAAAATTGATCTTGGTTTTATAAAGAATAATGATAGGATCGTCGGTAACCTCCCCTATAACATAGCGTCTCAAATAATACTTAGATTTTTAGAATTGAATAAGAAAATTTCTGATATGCACTTTATGGTCCAAAAAGAAATGGCCGAAGTTCTTACCTCAAGTCCAGGAAATAAAAGTTGGAATAAATTTGCTGTGAAAGTAGCTTTTTTTTATGAAACTGAGATATTGATGGATATATCTCCCGAAGCATTTGATATCAAGCCTAAAGTTGATTCTTCTCTAGTAAGGTTCAAGCCAATAAATATCCAGGCTTTTGAAATAAAGAAACTATTTCAAATTATAGATTTATCCTTCCAGTCTAAAAGAAAGACCATATTCAATAATTTAAAAAAACATAATATAAATTGGGAAAAGTTAAAGTTTGACAAAAATTTACGAGCTGAGCAGCTTAGTCTTGAAGATTTTCTAGAGATTTACAAAAATGCCTAGCTATGTCATTGGTGATGTCCAGGGATGTTTCGATGAGTTAATGCTCCTCCTGGATAAAATAAATTTTGATTCAAATAATGATGAATTAATTTTTGCAGGCGATCTTATAAATAGAGGCCCCAAATCTCTGGAAGTGCTTGAATTCTGCCTTGAAAACAAAAAGTCAATTGAGGTTGTGCTTGGAAATCATGATATTTATCTTCTTTATCTTATTCATCAAAATAAAAAAAACTATCAGCTAACCCCTATCCTTGAATCTAAGAATAAAAAGAAGTTTTTTAGCTGGCTAATCGAAAAACCTCTAATGCTTGAAAGAAAAAATAATAAAAATGAGAAATTTGTTATTTCACATGCTGGGATTCCTCATATTTGGGACTTAGGGGATGCTCGTAGACTTAATGAGGAATATTTAAAAGCGATGAAAAAGAATCCTGGTGGTGTTTTTAGAAATATGTGGGGAGATCGTCCTGATATATGGTCAGAAAGTTTGAGAGGTTTTAGCAGAATAAGAGTAATAATTAATTACTTCACAAGAATGCGGCTAATAACTCAAGAAGGTCAGGTTGATCTTAAAACTAAGGTCTCTTCGAGAAATAGTAAGTATAAAGCTTGGTTCAATTTTATAAAAAATGAAAAAGATAGCTATCAGCTATTTGGTCATTGGGCGGCTTTGAAAGGCAAGACAAATAAAAGAAATGTAATCGGTCTTGATGCTGGTTGTGTTTGGGGTGGACATTTAAAAGCGATAAGGATTAATGACAGAAAAATCTTTAAAATAAAGTCATTATGAAAATATTTCAGGTTGGTGGATCCATTAGGGACGAGATTCTAGGTGAAGAAGCAAATGATAAGGATTGGGTTGTAGTTGGGTCATCACCAGAGAAAATGATTGCCGAGGGTTTCAAACCTATCGGAAAAGATTTCCCTGTCTTTCTGCATCCTGAGTCCAATGAAGAATATGCTCTTGCAAGAACTGAAAAAAAGTCGGGAAAGGGTTATAAAGGTTTTACATTTTACTACGATGAAACAGTGACTCTTGAGGAAGATCTTAAGAGACGCGACTTCACTATTAATTCTATAGCAAAAGATGAAAATGGAATTCTAATAGACCCATATGGTGGTCTTGAAGATTTAAAAGATAAGATTTTCAGACAAACCTCGGAATCTTTTTCTGAGGATCCCCTTCGATCAATAAGATATGCAAAGTTTAAAACATATCCTCATTTGGCTGATTTTGCTCTGGACAAGACCACTGAGGAGAGTATTAGAAATATCGGTAAATCGAATGAATTAAATCATTTATCTGCTGACAGAATTTGGATGGAACTAAGAACTGCATTATCTTCACCAAGGTCTGCGAACTTTTTTTCATCTCTTGTTTCATTAGGCTTAACTGATCCATGGTTTTCTAAAATAAGCTCATATGATTTAGATGAGAGTAATTCACCCCAATTAAAATGGATCGAACTAGAACTTCAAAACAATTTTTCACTGCACGAATCTCTAGAGCTTCCTAGAGAATTTATTGATCTTACAAATTTATCTTTTCAGCTTGCTGCTGTTGATATTGAAGGAAATCAGGAAAATCTTATCGATAAGTTAGAAAAAATAAATTTTCATAGGAATCAAAAAGAAGTCGAAGAAATAATAAAACTCAAATTTTTTGAGAACAAAAGAGATTATTTAATAAAATTGAAAGATAATATCCTATCTAAAGATTTTTCTATTTTAGGTGAAGCTCCTAAAGAAGATATGATGAAAATAAAAAAAGATCTCTATATAGAATCAATAAAGGAATCTAAATGAAAAAAACAATCTTAGTAACAGGTGCAGCAGTAAGAATTGGAAGAGAAATTGCATTAACTTTTGCTAAAGATGGTTGGAATATAATAATTCACTGCAATAGTTCTACTGAAAAAGCTGAAGCTTTAGCGAAGGAGATTGAGGAAAACTTTGATTCATCTGCAAAAGTTATTCAGGCTAACCTTGATAAAGATGATCATGTTGAAAGAATGATTGATGAGGTAAAAAGCTGTTTTGGGTCACTGGATGCAATTGTAAACAACGCTTCCTCTTTTTATCCAACTCCTATTGGAGAGCTAACCCTCAAAGACTGGGATCAGCTTATTGGCAGTAACCTTAAAGGTCCCCTCTTTCTAATTAATGGATTAATTGATCTGCTAAAAGAATCAAAAGGCGTAATTATAAATATGACTGATATGAACGTTGGTAGAGGTTTAGCAAAGTTCTCAATCTATACAGCTGCAAAAGGAGGTCTTTTAGCGGCGACAAAGGTCTTAGCAAGAGAGCTAGCTCCTGATATAAGAGTAAATGCTGTTGCTCCCGGAGCAATCCTAGAGCCGCCTGGATCTTCGTGGAGCGAAGAAGTAAAAAATAAAATACTTTCTGCAATCCCTCTTGGAAGACTGGGAACTGAAAAAGATATTGCTGGAACTGTAAAGTTTCTTGTAGATTCTGAATATATTACTGGCCAAGCTATTAACGTAGATGGCGGCAGATCTTTATTATGACAGAAGAGTTTCAGCTTAACGATGATACTTATACTGGAACAAAAGAAGTTTCTGAAAATCTAAAATTTGAGTCTAAGCTTCTGCAAGAGTGGATTAATGATAATGTTAAAGACTCAGGCAATATAGAAAAAATTGAGCAATTTAAGGGCGGGCAGTCAAATCCAACATATAAAATTTCGACTGAAAATAATGCTTATGTTTTAAGAAGAAAACCACCTGGCAAGCTTTTACCAAAAGCGCATGCAGTTGATAGAGAGTATAAGGTTATAACTGCATTATATGAAACTGATGTGCCTGTTCCTAAAACTTATGGCCTTTGTGAGGATGATTCAGTTGTAGGAACTCCATTTTTTTTAATGGAGTACGTTGATGGAACAGTTTATTGGGATCATATGCTGCCAAAATGCTCTCCTGAGGAAAGAGAACTAATTTATAAAAATAAAAATAAGGTTATAGCCAGCCTTCACAGTGTTGATTATAGAGAAGTTGGTCTTGAGGATTATGGGAAGTCCGGTAACTATGTTGCTCGACAGGTTAATACTTGGACAAGACAGTATCTTGCCTCTGAAACTGAAAATATCGATGAGATGAATAAACTCATAGAGTGGTTACCTAAAAATATTCCAGAAGATGATGAAACATCAATCGTTCATGGTGACTTTAGATTGGATAATATGATTTATTCTAATTTTGATGTCGTCGGTGTTCTTGATTGGGAGCTCTCAACACTCGGACATCCTATTGCTGACTTTTGCTATCACTGTTTAACATGGAGAACCCTGCCTAATTTTTATGATCATGCAAAGTTAAAAGATTTAGGAATACCAAATGAGATGCAATATAGAGATATGTATTCAGAACAAACCGGTAAAGATTTATCCCAAGACTGGGAGTTTTATATGGTTTATAGTCTTTTTAAAGTGGCCGCAATCTGTCAGGGTATTTTAGGGAGAGTAAGAGATGGAACTGCTGCAAGCAAACATGCTGAAGAGAGAGGTATGAATGTCTTCCCTCTATCAAAGGGTGCATGGTCTATTGTTGAATCAAATTTTTAATTAATCGTCTGAATTCAATCTATTAATGTTCATCTTATGAAGGTCATTAATAGTATCACTAGCTATTGAAGTAAGAATAAATGGAAAAATTGCATGCAATATCGCACCTATACCACCTATCAAAAGCCTAAATCCGTAATATAAGGCATCTTTTAAATGCTCAAAATATGACTTATCAATTGCACGAAGATGCTCTGTTAGAAAACTCCCCTTTTTCATAATTTAAGTATAGCAAGAAGTCTTGTTAACAAGTATTCAAATTAATTCTTTGAGAGGCTCTGATACGAAAAGATATTTTTTAATTTCATCACTTTCAAACACTATTTCGTCTCCATCTAATTGCAGAACAATATCTATATCAAGAGTCCTTGCTGAAAACTTCGGGACATCTCTTTTTCTACCTGAGCTATCTTCGATAGTCTTGAGTTCTTTATTTAGCAAGTCAAAATCAAGATTTGAATCACCAGCCAGAACAAGATTTAGGAAATCATCTCCTTCAAAACCCTCTGCTTTAGTTTTATGGGTTGATGAAATAATTACATTTGAAAGAATCTTATTAAGCTCTTCAATGGCAAAAGCTATATTCTCTTCTGCGTTAATATTGCTTCCAAGTGATAGGTAATATTTCATCTATGGATAATAAGACCAACATCTTTAGCGCCACGAAGTGCGCCTGGTTTAGATACTCTTAGTTTAATTGATTTAACACCAAAGTCTCTTTTAACCAATTCTGCAATATTTTCGGCAAGCGTTTCTTGGAGCTGGAATGATGACTCTTCAACAAATTTAATAACAGCCTTTGTAATTGCTTTGTAGTCTGTTGTATCTTCAATGGTGTCAGTTTTAGCTGCTTTTTTGCAATCAAAAGGAAACTCCATATCAATAGAAACTTCTTGTTTTACTTTTCGCTCCCAATCAAAAATGCCAATTATGGTTTTTATCCTTAGATCTTTTATATAAATAATATCTTCCATTTAAATCTCGCTCACCGGCCATCTGGCTCGAACATTAGAATTATAAATGTTTTTGCTCTCTGTTTTGAGTGAGCCAAGATATGCAATCATTGCTGCGTTATCAGTGCAATGCTTAATTGAAGGATAAAAAACTTTAAATCCTTCCTTCTCTTCTAACATATCTAAAGCTGCTCTAATTTTTTTGTTTGCAGCCACACCACCAGCCATTACAAGAGACTTATTGCCTGTTTGTTTCATTGCCTTCTTGATTTTTGTGGAAAGAACATCAATAACTGCTTCTTGGAAAGAAGCTGATATGTTTGATCTTTCATCATTTATATTTAGGTCTTTAGTTGCATATAAAACTGCTGTCTTTAGTCCACTAAAACTTAAATTTAGATCATCTGAATGTTTCATGGGGCGCGGAAAATCATATTTCATTGGATCTCCATTTTTTGCTGCTTCTTCTATATGGGGACCTCCTGGATATGGCAACTGAAGTAGCTTTCCAACTTTATCAAATGCTTCTCCAACTGCATCATCTAAAGACTGACCAATAATCTCATAATCCTCAAAATCTTTTACATCCACTATTAAGGAGTGTCCTCCTGAGACAAGCAAAGAAGTAAATGGATACTGAATCTCAGGAAAATCTAAAAAAGGTGACAGAAAGTGTGCCTCCAGATGATTCACAGGAATTAAAGGTTTATTCAAAGCAAATGCTAGACCTTGCGCAAAAGATTCTCCAACTATTAGAGCACCTAATAATCCTGGTCCAGCCGTATATGCAATTCTATCTATGTCGTGAAGATCAACTCCACCTATCCCATCATTAAAAACATCGATAATTTTCTCACAATGATCTCTTGAAGCTAGCTCAGGCACCACACCACCATACTTTTTGTGCAAATCGATCTGGCTATAAACAGTCTCAGCAATAATTCCAGATGCAGAATCATACAGTGCTACTGCTGTCTCATCACATGATGTTTCTATTCCTATTGTTTTCATAAAAATTGTTTTGCAAATATCTCCAGAAAAGCATAAACTACGTTCCAAATTATGCCTTCAATAATAATAAAAGACACGGAACATTTCGATATTGGTCTTCGAAAATTTAAGCGTGCCTGCGAAAAAGCAGCGATTATTCCCGATATTAGAAAGAAAGAGTTTTATGAAAAACCTACCGAGATGAGAAAAAGGAAGATGGCAGCTGCTAAGAAAAGAGCAAGAAAGACCAATAGAATCAATAACTTCGGTAGGCAAAGATCCTACAGATAAAGCTTGTCGACCCTAGATCAAATAAATTCAGACCTTAAAGCTGCAATGCTTGCTAAAGATAATGCAACGAGGGATACACTTCGCATGCTGATATCTGAAATTAAAAGATATGAAATTGATAATAGAGTTGACGCTGATGACTCAGTGGTTCTTGCAACCCTAAAAAAAATGATCAAGCAAAGAAAGGATTCAATTGAGCAATTCGATAAAGGTGGTAGAGCTGATTTATCAGAGATTGAAAAAAATGAGCTTCTTGTTCTTGATAAATACATGCCTGAGATGATGTCAGAAGAAGCTATCGATGAACTTGTTACAAAAACTATTTCTGAGCTTGGCGCTGCAGGCCCTCAGGATATGGGTAAAGTAATGGGTCATCTAAAGGGTTCAGTTGGTGATTCAGCTGATATGGGCCTAGTAAGTAAGATTGTTAAAGAAAAAT
>CACJKN010000022.1 GCA_902594005.1 uncultured SAR86 cluster bacterium
TATTACTTATAGAGATCCTGAGTTCCCTGATCATTTCTGGGTAAACCCACTGGGTGTTCATTTCTCACAAATATCAGTTTCTGATCTCATACTCGTAAATCATGATGGAGAAGTTGTTCAAGGCGATAAACCTGTAAATGTTGCAGCTTTTGCAATTCATTCTAGGTTGCATAAAGCAAGGCCTGATGTTAACGCTGCAGCTCATTCTCATTCTATTTATGGAAGAACTTTTTCAACCCTAGGAAAATTACTTGATCCTATTTCTCAAGATGCATGTGCTTTTTATGAAACTCAAGCAATCTATAAAGACTTTTCTGGTGTTGTCGAAGAAGTTGACGAAGGAGATCTAATTGCTGAAGCCCTAGGAGATAAAAAAGTCATTATCCTTCAAAATCATGGAATCCTAACAACAGGTCCGTCTGTTGATATTGCCCTATGGTTTTACACATCTATGGAGCGTTGTTGCCAAGCGCAATTGATGGCTGATGCCGCAGGTGAGACTCAAATGATTCCTCATGATACAGCAATCAAAACAAGATCATTTATAGCTAATGATGTAGCTGCATGGGCAAGTTTTCAGCCTGCTTTTGATATGATCTGTAAAAAAGAGCCTGATTTATTCGACTAAAGCCCCAATTACAGCTTTGGTCTCTAAACATTCTTCGAGGCCATGTGTGCCATGCTCTCTTCCGTTACCAGAAGAGCCATAACCGCCAAACGGCGCTGATCTAACTCGAGCTCCTTTGTTGATAGTAATCTGACCAGCTCTTATTTTCGAAGCAACTTCAACTGCATGTGCATGCTCACCTTGGATATATCCAGCAAGACCATATGGAGTATCATTTGCAATTTCGATAGCTTCTTCCTCGGTCTCATATTTAATTAAACATAAAACTGGGCCAAAAATTTCCTCTCTTGCAATGGTCATATCATTTGTTACATCAGAAAATATAGTTGGTTTAACGTAATAGCCGCTTTCACAACCATCTGGAAGACCAACTCCACCAGCAGATAATGTTGCTCCTTCATCAATGCCGATTTGTATCATTCTTTGAACTTTTTCATATTGAGTTTTATTGGAAATTGGTCCCATTTTTGTATCAGCATCAAAAGGATCACCTACTTTCATAGCATTTGCAGTATTAGCAGCAACCTCGACCGCTTTGTCATAATTTTTAGATGAAACAAGCATTCTTGTAGGTGCATTGCATGATTGTCCAGTATTTAGGAAGCATGAAGAAACTCCAGCAGATACTGCTTTTTCAATATCAGCATCGTCAAGAACTATATTTGCAGATTTTCCACCTAGTTCCTGGGCAACTCTTTTTACTGTAGGAGCTGATGCTTGAGCAACAGCAACTCCTGCTCGAGTTGATCCAGTAAAATGCATCATATCAATGTCTTTATGTTCAGACATAGAAGCACCAACAACAGGACCCATTCCATTTACTAAGTTAAAGATTCCTGCTGGGACACCAGCAGCATGTATAATTTCTGCAAGGATTATTCCACAGAAAGGAGTTATTTCACTGGGTTTTAGAACCATGGTGCATCCAGCAGCTATACCTGATGCTACTTTTGTACACATCTGATTCATTGGCCAATTCCAAGGAGTAATCATCCCCACAACTCCAACAGGCTCTTTTCGAACAAGATAACCATCTTTTTCATACTCAAAATCATAATTTTTGAGAACATTAAGGGTATCTTTAAAATGAGTGAGGCCAGAAGCAACCTGAGCAACTTGGGATAGCCATATTGGAGCTCCCATTTCCTTAGATATTGTTTCAGCTAATTCTTCAGACCTTTCTTCATATTCTGCAATAATATTTTCTAAAATCTGCACTCTTTCCTCTTTAGTTGAAAAACTAAAATCATTAAAAGCTGCTTTAGCTGCGGCAACGGCTTTATCCACATCATCAGAATTACCTGCAGTTATAATTCCAAGAACTGAATCATCTGAAGGGTTCATTACTTCAATCGTTTCAGTCGAATGAGAGTCAACCCACTCTCCATTTATGTACATTTGTAATTTTTCTAACATAAGTACCTCTTTAATTCTTCAAAAGATTATAACCTATAACTATTTCTTATTTTATAAATAAATATTAATGATATTTTAGATTTTCTAAAATACTCTTTCTTAGTCTTGACCTAGATATTTCTATATCCTGATTTTGCGAGTTTGATGAATTGATTCTTAAATCTTGGCCTATTTCTGATCTTTGAATAAACCCTTTATCTAAATAACTATTGATTTGCTTTGTATATCTTTGTGGGCATTTAAAATTTGCTGGATAAATTGTTGTTACTTGCTTTCCTGATGAAATTGATTCAGAAATCATCATTGCACTGTCTTCAGTTACGTATATACATTTACTCATTGAGAAAAGTTTCTTGAGATCAGCATTTTTTCCACCCGCATGAAACCAAATTGAATCACAAGATAGATTGCTGAGGTTATTTCTAAGAATTATTTCATGATCCTTGTCTGATCTTCTTGATGTTACGCAAATGATTTCTTTATCTAGTTTATTAGTTAGATTATTTAAGGACTGGATAATATGATTTATGTCATTCTTTGAGTAGAAATATCCCATACCCTCTCCTCCAAATAAGAAAAGAATCTTATCAGTGCTTATATCATTGTTGATGCAATTTTTTGGAGAGTACCTATTTGGTGTTATTTCATAAACAATGTTGTTTGATGAATCAGAATATTTCTCAGCCGTAAGGTGTGCATTAAATAACTCTGAACTAATACCCCTAGGAGATCCTAACTGTATATTAGGTATTCCATATAGTTTTGATAAAGCGGCATTAATAGGAAAAGTATTCCCCCCAGCAGCAACAAGGAAATCAAATCCCTCAACATTAATTTTATCAAAGAATCTAAGAATCCATTTTGACTTTTTTTTCGAAAGATTATTACATAATTTTCTTCCTATGATCTTAAAGAGAGACCTAAGTACTTTTACTTTCCATTTCATCTCTACAATTGAAAATTCCATTTCAATCTCTTCACTAAGAAGCATGCAAATACCAATTGATTGATTAAAGTGCCCAGGGATAGAATCGCTAATTATTAATGCTTTTTTCATAAGAAAGTAGGTATTTATTAATAAAAATATCATTTTTCATTTTTTTCTCAACTTCACCTATATGGTGTTCTTCATCAACACCAGTTATTATTTCATGTGTTAAAAAAGATCCTATTTTTATATCATTATCAAGAAATCGCATCATATCTATTGATTCTATGATTTCATGTTTAGATGGTCTTAATTGAGAAAATTTCTCTAGTCCGTTTGTCTTAAAAGCAATCATCCCGAGCTGCCTAAATCCAGACTTTCCATAAGCTGGTATGGCCGTTCTGCTGAAATTAATAATATCTTTATCAGTATTAATAATGGCTTTAACAATATTCGTATCGATTAAGTCTTCATTTTCTATTGGATGAATTAAATTAATTACATCGTTATTTGATTCAGTAATTTCTTTTATCAGTTGATCTATGGTTTCTGGATTAATTTGTGGCTCATCTCCTTGAAGCAGAAGTACATTGTCATATAATTGACCATCCCTTTTAAGAATATCTAAAACTTCACATGCCCTTTCAGTTGCTCTCTCATGCTTATCTGAAGTCATGATTGCTTGAAATCCTAGTTGATTTGATAACTCTATAATTTTTTTGTCTGGAGTTGCAAGAATAAGTTTATCCACATTCTTACAGAGCAGAGCTCTATAATAACAATGCGCAATCATTGGGATACCAAGTATCATCTTAAGTGGCTTATTTGGGAATCTAGAAGAAGCTAATCTAGCTGGAATTACAGCAAGAGTTCTAGTCATCTTTAAACGGTTTTCTAGCAGTAGTTTCGAGCATCCTAAAATCGACAGAAAATGCTATCAACTCATAACCATCAGAAACTTTTTGTTTAAAGCTTTCAATATTTGGCTCAACCACGTGAATACCCTTAGTAACATTGTGTTTTTTTGCCGCTTTGAGGATTTTCTTTTCCATATCAATAAACTCAATTGTCTCAAACTTTCCTGGACTCCCTATCGAAGCAGACAGATCATATGGTCCTAAAAAGTATCCTGAAATATCACTAGCAAAGATTTCATCAATATTTTCTACTGCTTCTTTTGATTCAATATTTACAAAGAGCTCTATATCACGAGAAGTAGACTTAATGTATTCCATCTTCATTTCTTCATCACCATATCCTTGAGCTCTGTAAAGACCCATTCCCCTTTTACCCTCTGGAGGATAAAAAGAAGATGCAATAGCTTTTTTTACATCAGTAACATTATTAACCATTGGAACAATAACTCCTCTAGCTCCGAAATCTAAAACTTTTTTTATTTCAGCTTCATTGTTGGATGAAACCCTGACAAAAGGCTTAACACCTTTAAGATCAATAACTCTAATAAGTTTTTCTGCTTGTGACAATGTGATGGGTGTATGTTCCAAATCAATTGTAATCCACTCATAGCCAGAGTTACATAAAATTTCTGCGATGGCTTCACTATATATTGTTAGCCAAGTCCCAATAGATGGTTTATTCATATTATTTATTATTTTCATCTAGTCCTTCTATTGCTGCAAGTCCCATTGCAATAACTCCTTCTTCAGTCATGCTTCCAAGATGAGAGGTTGCAAAGAAGTTTTTTAGGTTCAATAGCGGAGAATCAAATGCTGGTTCAACCTCAAAAACATCAAATGCTGCAAAAGCTTTTTCATTATTTTTCAAAAAATTATATAAATGCTCCTCATTTACTATACCCCCTCTAGAAGTATTAATTATTTTTAAATCTTTCTTTGAGATTTCAAAAAGTTTTTTATCTATAAAGCCTTTTGAGGAATCAGTTAAAGGCAAATGAATACTTACAATATCTGCATCTGCAAAAATTTCTTCAGCAGTCCTTTGAATAACTTCTTTTCTTTCTATTTGCTGAATGTCAAATCCAAGTATCTTACATTTATATGGCTTAAGGAAATCTGCTAAATGGTTTCCTATATTCCCAAAACCTAAGATACCAATAGTTTTATTTGTTAATTCCTGGCCTCTTGCTTGACTCCAAATCCCATCTTTTATATTTGGTATGCTTAAATGCACTCTCCTTAAAGACATTAAAATGAGTAACATGGTTAGTTCTGCAACAGGCACCTTATTAACTCCTGGTCGAAAACTAAGCCTAATATTTTTCTTATTTAATTCATCTAGATTTATGTTGTTTAATCCAACGCCATACTTACTGATAACCTTCAGATTGGGGAGATTATCTAATATTGTTGAATCAAATTTTTCTAGGCCAACAATGACTTTATTGGCATCTTTCAAAAAATCTATTAAAGACTGACCGCTAAGTGATTTTCCTTCAGTGTTTAAAGTAACTTTCTCATATCTATTTCTAAGCTCGTCTACTAATGTTTGATTTTTTGAGAAAGATCTAGATGTAACAGCTACTTCATCTTTTTTATTCATAAACAGTTGTTATTTGCTATTACATCCACTTTAAATTGATCATCACTATAAGGTTTATATGAATAACTTCCGCCAGCTGCTTTAATAATACAAAGTCCAGCAGCTATATCCCATAAAAAAATACCCTTTTCTTGATATTGATCAAACTGTCCTGATGAAACATATGCACAAGACATTGCGGCTGATCCAATCATTCTAACTTTTTTCCACCTTACCAGCTCACTAGATAGCTCTATCATAAAATCTTCATCAAATTTTCCTTTTGCAGGAAATCCTGTAGCAAGAGTTGCATTAGATTGCTTATCTATTGATGAGACATTTATCTCAAGTCCATTAAGCTTAGCATTTGAATTTATACTTCCTTCATATAGAGCATTTTGATTGAAATCATTTATAACTCCTAAAACAATTTCATCTTCATAAATCAAAGCAATTGAAATGCAACACATTGGAAAATTCCTTGAATAATTAGAGGTCCCATCTAAAGGGTCAACCACCCAAAAGCTTTTTCCTAAATCTTTATTAGCTCCTGACTCTTCAGCAAGAATTGGGAATTTAGAATTGGCTGTTAGAAACTCTTTTATTATTTCTTCTGATTCTAAATCTGCCTTTAGTTTTACATCTCTTCCTTCATTTGAAAGAATCTTATTAACATTTTCTCTTTCATTTATAAGTAATTTACTAGCTCCAATGGAAGCTTTTTTTGCATTTTCTAACTCTTTTTCAATATCAATCATCTTTAAAGTAAGCTCTAAAAAAAGATCCGACCAAACCACAAATAACCATATGCAAATCTTCCGCTGGACCATATTCACCGGCCTTAGTAGGAACATGAATATTGAGATTAACTAATTTAGATAGTTTTCCTCCATCAAAAGCAGATAGTCCAACTGTTTGGATATTGTTACTATTAGCCCAATTTACTGCCTTGATAATATTGGGTGAATTTCCGGATGCTGAAATCGATACGAGAACATCGCCACTTTTTGCCTGAGTTTGTAGTTGTTGTAAAAAAATATTTTCATAGCCATCATCATTTCCAATTGCAGTTATGACTGCTTGGTTGTCACATAAGCTAATAGCTCTAAAAGGTTTTTCAAATTGCCTGCTTCCTAAAGAAATATCATTTACAAAATGACTTGCAGTTGATGCGCTTCCTCCATTACCAATAAAATAAATTGACTTATCATTCTCTCGAGTTTGTAAAATTAACTCAATAAATTTACTGATATTCTCAATTGATAGCTCGTCTATAAGGATTTTTAAATAAGAAAAGTAATTCTCTGAAAACTTTCTTGAAGATGAGGCGTCATTAATCATTTTTATAATACTTTTCTTTCCATTCTGGATCAGATTTATAAATCTTTTCTATTAAATCCATAATTTCAATAGCTTGCTTAATAGAACCATTAACTATGTTATCAGAGTTTCTAATTGCAT
>CACJKN010000023.1 GCA_902594005.1 uncultured SAR86 cluster bacterium
TTGGATTTATGTTGAAACTCTTCCTTCAACAACCTGGCCAATAACTAGAAGTTATTGGGAAACTTCTGAGTTTCAACTTCTTGATGCTAATCCAGAGACAGGTGTAATGCTTGTTGATTTTAATGATGAGATTAATTTCAAGATTACAATTGAGCACGGAATTAAGGAATCTTCATCAGAAATATTTTTATCTGGTGTGCAAAAAGATGAAGAAACCGTAGTTGAGCTTGACCAAGAAGAAATACAACCTTACCTAGAGGATATAGTTAACTACATTGCAGACTCAGTAGGAACTTTTTCAGGAACATCTCTTGCAGCTCAATCACTCAATGATAGAAAGAAATCTAGGGTTTTCTCAGAAAATGAAAGAACTGTAATTGAGCTGGATTTAAATTTTGAAAGAGCATGGTCTACAGTAAGTAGAGCAATAAATTCCTCTCAAATTATTTCTAATGATAGAAATAGGGAAGAGGGTATATTTTATGTCAGCTTGTCTGCAGAAGAAGAATCAAATGAATCAAGATTTAATCCTTTTTCTTTCTTGAGAAGAAATCCATCAGAACAAATTGCTGATCCAGAATATATAATTTTAGTTTCTCGATCTGGTTCAAAGACCTTAATTAGGGCTGAAGCTATGACAGGTAATATCCAAGATGCTGAGGATTTGCTTTCAATATTAAATGAATCACTAAGTTAAGGATTGCAAATGGAAAAATTAAAAGAAATTGCAGCTGGTAAAGCTAAATCAATGTTTACCACCAACAATCCAAATGAATTAATAATGGAGTTCAGAGATGATGCTTCTGCATTTGACGGAAAGAAAAGAGCTTCTTTAGCTGGAAAAGGAGCAGTAAACAATCAATTTAATGCATTTATTATGGATTACCTTGGTGATAACGGTGTAGATCATCATTTAATTAATCTTTTGGATAATACTCATTCTCTAGTACACAGCCTTGATATGTTTCCTATCGAGTGTGTAATAAGAAATAGGGCTACTGGATCAATATGCAGAAGACTAGGGACAGAAGATGGTTTAATCCTTGAAAAGCCTCTCTTTGAATTCTTCTTAAAAGATGATGATTTAGGTGATCCATTAATTAATAGAAACCATATAGTTTCATTTGGATGGGCAAAAGATAATGAGCTAGATGAAATGATCAGTACTTCTCATAAGGTTAATGAACTTTTAACAAAACTTTTTGCTGATTCAGGAATGATATTGGTTGATTTTAAGCTTGAATTTGGTCTCTCTAATGGGAAAATCTTGCTAGGCGATGAATTTACTCCAGATGGTTGCAGATTGTGGGATGATGAAACTCTTGAAAAGCTTGATAAAGATAGATTTAGACAAGATTTAGGAGATGTTATCGAATCCTATCATATGGTTGCACATAGATTAGGAATGCAAATAAAAGTTGACTAATTTAGTCAAGATTCTATAATACATCCCCAATAACACAGGTTATTGGGAAGTATTAAAAAATTATGAAATTTACTACAAAGAGTAGGTATGCTCTTAATGCTCTTATTGAACTTCATTTGATGGAGATTGATGGACCAGTGAAGGTATCCAAAATTGCCGAAATGCAGTCAATTGAAATTACTTATTTGGAGCAACTCTTTAGAAAGTTACGCATTGCTGGCTTGATAGATTCGACTAGAGGAAGAAATGGAGGTTATTTCTTTGCTAAAGATCCAACTAATATCTCCGTTAAAGATATTATGATTGCAGTTGAGGAAGACCTTGATGCAACTAGCTGCTCTGGCGCAAGTGATTGCAGTGATGGTAAAAAATGCAGAACTCATACCCTGTGGGCAAGCTTAAATACTGTAGTAGTTAATTACTTAGAAAAAATTACGCTAGATACACTTGTTGAAAGCCATGATGATCACTATATAAATGTTGTAAATTTACGTTAAAAGAAGAAATGAGCAAAAGTAAACCAATTTATCTAGACTACGCATCTACAACTCCCGTTGATGAGAGAGTTGCTGAAAAGATGTTGGAATATATGACATTCAATAATAACTTTGGAAATGCAGCTTCAAGATCTCATTCATTCGGTTGGCAGGCTGATGAGGCTGTGGAGTTAGCAAGATCGCATGTAGCAAACCTTGTTAATTGTGATCCTAGAGAAATTGTTTGGACTTCTGGAGCCACTGAAGCAGATAATTTAGCTATAAAAGGAATTGCTAATTTTTACAAAACAAAAGGCAAACACATTATTACTTCCAAGATAGAACACAAAGCAGTTCTTGATCCTTGCAGACAACTTGAAAGACATGGTTTTGATGTCACTTATTTGGAGCCAAATGAGGGAGGAGTTATTACTCCAGATGCTGTAAAAGACGCTATTAGGGAAGATACTATCCTCGTTTCCATAATGCACATAAATAATGAATTAGGAACAATTAATGACATTGCTTCTATTGGAGAGTTAACAAGAGATAATGGAATATTTTTCCATGTTGATGCTGCTCAAAGCACTGGCAAAGTCAATATTGATTTATTAACCTTAAAAGTTGATTTGATGTCATTCTCAGCCCATAAGACATATGGACCAAAAGGTGTCGGCGCTTTATTTGTTAGAAGAAAACCACGAGTAAGGATTGAAGCTCAGATTCATGGAGGTGGCCATGAAAGAGGTATGAGATCTGGAACGCTTGCAACTCATCAAATTGTTGGGATGGGAGAAGCTTTTAGGCTTGCAAAAGAAGAAATGAAAAGCGATTCTGAAAAAGTCACTGAATTCCATGAATACTTTTTAGAAGAAGTTAAGAAGATCGATGAAATATATATTAATGGAGATATACAAAACAAAGTACCTAATATTTTAAATGTAAGTTTTAATTTTATTGAAGGTGAGTCTTTAATCATGGGATTAAAAGATATTGCTGTCTCATCAGGTTCAGCATGTACTTCTGCAAGTCTTGAGCCATCATATGTTTTAAGAGCGTTAGGTAGAAAAGATGAGTTAGCTCACAGCTCAATTAGATTTTCATTTGGCAGATTTACTACAGAAGATGACGTAAGGAATACTCTCAATCTTCTTTCAAATGTAGTTGAGAGATTAAGGGAGCTATCTCCTCTTTGGGAGATGCATCTTGATGGAATTGATTTGGATACGGTCGAGTGGCAAGCACACTAATTGGAGGAAAATAATGGCTTATAGTAAAAAAGTTGTAGACAAGTTTGAAAATACTTTAAAAAATCCTGAAAAATTCAATGTTGGAAGATTTGATCCAAAAGATGGAGACGTTGGAACAGGGATGGTTGGAGCTCCTGCATGCGGAGATGTGATGAAATTACAGATAAAGTGCAAACAAGAGGGAAACCAACACATCATTGAGGATGTAAAGTTTAAAACATATGGTTGTGGTTCAGCTATAGCATCATCAGCGGAACTTGTTGAAATGTTAATTGGTAAGACTCTTGATGAAGCAAAAGAAATTAAGAATAAAGATTTAGCTGAAGTTCTAGAGTTACCTCCAATTAAGATACATTGCTCGGTTTTAGCTGAAGATTCGATTAAGCAAGCTATTGAGGATTATGAGTCTAAACAATAATGCAGAGTTTCAATCCCTCAAGTATTTCATTTACTGACGCTGCAGTTAGCCACTTTAAAAATTCTTTAAATGGTAAGCCTGAAAGCTTTGGAATAAGAATTGGTGTCAGGGAAGCAGGATGCTCCGGATATGAATATTTCTTCGAATACACCAATGAAGAACAAGAAGGAGATATTTTATTTGATAAATCATCCTTTAAGATCTATGTTGACAGCAATAGTTTTGAATTCTTGAAAGGAAGTGAGGTTGATTTTGTATCAACTGGACTAAATCAAGGTATTATTTTCAACAATCCTAACGCAAAAGTCACATGTGGTTGCGGCGAAAGCTTTAGTATTTGATATGCCAAAGGTAAAAATCTTACCGCATCCTGAAATTTGTCCTGAGGGTGCAGAATTTGAACTTAATGATGACGAGTCTCTTTGTGAGGGAGCTCTAAGAAATGGTTTAAAAATTGAACATGCTTGTGAATTATCTTGTGCATGCACAACCTGCCACTGTATCGTAAGAGAGGGTTTTGAGTCATTGGAGGAGCCGTCTGAAACTGAGGAGGATATGCTTGATAAAGCTTGGGGATTAGAGCCTCAGTCACGTCTCAGTTGTCAGATTTATCCTGGTAAAAAAGATCTTGTTGTTGAGCTTCCAAAATATACAGTTAATCAAGTATCGGAAGAAATATGAAAGATCTATTTTGGCAAGATATTACTGATATAGCTATTGAGTTGAGTGAAAATTATGAAGAAATAGATCCACAATGGATCAGTTTTCCAGACCTTCATCAAAAAATATGTGATTTAGATTGCTTCAAAGATGACCCTAGTAAATCAAATGAAAAGATTTTAGAAGCAATTCAGATGGCATGGATAGATGAAACTCAATAAATTCCCTATAATACCGTTTTTTTAGGAGAAGAATATGGCCATTCAGCGAACACTATCAATAATTAAACCAGATGCTGTTGCTAAAAATGTTATTGGTGAAATTATATCTAGATTTGAAAAAAATAATCTAAAAATTATTGCTGCCAAATTAATTACTTTGTCAGCTTCCGATGCTGGTGGTTTTTATGCTGAGCATAAGGGTAAGCCTTTTTATGATGATTTAATTGAATTTATGACTTCAGGACCTGTTTTTATTCAAGTTTTGGAGGGCGAAGATGCAATTAGCAAAAATAGAGAGCTAATGGGAAACACTGATCCATCTAAAGCAGATCCTGGAACAATAAGAGCAGACTTTGCACAGACGATTGATGCAAATGCCGTTCATGGATCAGATTCAGAAATAAGTGCTGAGAGAGAAATAGCTTTCTTCTTTAGTGATTTATAAAAATGTCTCAAAAAAATAATCTTTTAGGTCTTACTTGTAAAGAACTCCAAGATTATTTGATTTCTCTTGATGAGAAACCATACCGCGGTCTTCAAATATTTGAATGGATTCATAACAGAGGTGTTATAGATTTTGATTCCATGACAAATTTAGGTAAAGATTTAATAGGAAAACTTAATCTCAATTCAGTCATTAAAGTTCCTGAGGTAGTCAATGTAAGCACTTCGTCAGAGGGCACAAAAAAGTTTCTTTTAAAATTAGATAATGATTCTTTTATTGAAATGGTAAAAATACCTGAAAAAAAAAGACAAACCCTTTGCATCTCTTCACAAGCAGGTTGTGCCTTGCAATGTACTTTTTGTGCCACTGGGTATCATGGGTTTAAAAGAAACTTAACCTCTGCAGAAATTATTAGTCAGCTGTGGCTAGCAAATTATTATGAAGATAATTCAGAAAGAATTTCAAATGTAGTCTTCATGGGAATGGGAGAGCCTTTGATGAATACTGAAAATGTCCTTAAAACTATCCAAATAATGCAAGATCAGAAATGTTACTCTCTATCCAAGAGAAGAATTACTTTAAGTACATCTGGAATAGTTCCAGAGATAGAAGCTATAACTGGAAAAACAGATGTTTCTTTAGCTATTTCATTGCATGCATCAAACGATGATCTTAGAAATAAGATCGTTCCAATCAACAAAAAATATCCTATTAAGGATTTATTAGCCAGCTCCAAAAGGTATTTGAACTCACTAAATAGTAAATCTCACATAACAATTGAATATATTCTTATAAATGATGTAAATGATTCGATTGAGGATGCGTCTAATTTAGTAAATTTATTGTCAGATTTAAAATGTAAAATAAATTTAATACCATTTAATCCCTTTCCTGAGTCTGATTATGAAAGATCAACTGACGAAAAAGTTAAGGCTTTCAAAGATTATCTAATTGAGCATAATTTTATCGCTACAGTAAGAGTTACTAGAGGTGATGAAATTGATGGAGCTTGTGGGCAGTTAGTTGGAAAGTTAATAAATCCAATTGGTTCTAAAAAGCTGAAGAATAAGCAAATCGCAGCCCAAAACCTCCATTAATTTTTATCTTATTGCTTCGGATTTTTTTGTAACTAACATATACTACTTTTTAAATTTATAAAAAATCGTGACTAACTGGATAAAAAGAAAACCTACTAAACTTGTGACGGTTGGTAATGTAAAAGTTGGTGATTCAAATCCAATTTCCGTGCAGTCCATGACAAACACAAATACATGTGATGTTAATGGAACAATTAATCAAATAAATAGTCTTGTTGCGGCTGGAGCAGATATTGTTAGAGTATCGGTACCAGATAAAGATTCTGCATCAGCATTTAAAAATATTAAAAAAGCTGTATCAATTCCTCTTGTCGCTGATATTCATTTTGATTATATGCTTGCCATAGAGGTTGCAGATTCAGCAGATTGTTTAAGGATCAACCCTGGGAATATTGGTAGAGAGAAAAAGGTGATAGAGGTTATTAATGCTGCAAAGCATAATGGAGTTCCAATAAGAGTTGGTGTAAATGCAGGCTCTCTTGAGAAAGACCTTCAAAAAAAGTATGGAGAACCAAACTCAGATGCTTTAGTTGAATCGGCACAAAGGCATATTGATATTCTTGCAAAACATGATTTTGATCACTATAAAATGAGTCTTAAGGCATCTAATATTGAAATGACCGTTGATGCATATAGGAAAATATCAAATTTAATAGATCAGCCTCTTCATTTAGGGATAAC
>CACJKN010000024.1 GCA_902594005.1 uncultured SAR86 cluster bacterium
AATCCTAGATTTAAGAAGACCTGAAATGAATAATAGGATTCTTAAAAGATCTAAAATTGTATCTACCATAAGAAATTTTTTAGAAGGCAGAAGCTTCAATGAAATAGAAACTCCAATACTCACAAGAGCAACTCCTGAAGGAGCAAGGGACTATATTTTGCCAAGTCGTGTTCACCCCGGAAGCTTTTACGCTCTTCCTCAGTCTCCTCAACTTTTTAAGCAAATGCTCATGATGGGAGGAATGGATAGATACTATCAAGTTGCAAGATGTTTTAGAGATGAAGATCTAAGAGCAGACAGACAGCCTGAATTTACTCAGATTGATATAGAAGCATCTTTTGTTGAGGAAAAAGATATCATTGAGCTTGGCTCAAGCTTACTAAAGCTTCTGCTTAAAGATTTTGCAAATCACAACATAAATAATATTGATGAACTTGACTATGCGGATGCTATTAATAAATACGGCTCAGACAAACCTGATCTAAGAATACCTCTTGAGTTGATAGAGATTTCTGATGAAGCTAAAAAGGAGGAATTTAAAGTTTTCTCTGATCCTGCAAAAAATGATGGATCAAGAGTTGTTGCTTTAAAAGTAGATGGAGGAAATAAACTTACAAGATCTCAAATAGATGAATATACAAATTTTGTAGGTAAATTGGGAGCAAAAGGTCTTGCTTATATAAAAATTAATGATACTTCTGACATCGAAAATGGACTCCAATCTCCAATTCTTAAGTTCCTTTCTAAAGACTTCATAACTGATCTTTTTAACAAGTTGAATCCTGTAGATGATGACTTAATTTTCTTCGGTGCAGGACCTTCTGAAGTAGTTAATTTAAGTATGAGCTCTTTAATAAAGAGACTTGGAAAAGATTTAGATTTATATCAAAAAGATTGGGCGCCATGTTGGATAACTAATTTCCCAATGTTTGAAAGTGATGCAGGTAATTTGAAGGCGCTCCATCATCCATTTACAAGACCTAAAGAGGATCTAGAAAAATTTAGAAAGGATCCATCTGGTGCTCAAGCTTATGCTTATGACCTAGTTCTCAACGGATATGAAATCGGCGGAGGTTCTTTGAGGGTTCATGACTCTAAAATGCAATCGGCTATCTTTGATGCTCTAAATATTTCAAGCGAGGAAGCAAGTCTTAAGTTTGGATTTTTGCTTGATGCTCTTAAAACTGGATGTCCGCCTCATGGTGGTATAGCTCTAGGTCTTGATAGAATTGTCATGCTGCTTACTCAAACTGAAAATATAAGAGATGTAATTGCATTCCCCAAGACTCAGAGCGCATCATGTCTTCTTACAGATGCACCAAATATTGTTGATGAGTCTCAACTTAATGAGCTGCATATTAAAAAAGATCTTAATGAGGAATAAATAATGGCTGGTCATTCCAAATGGGCAAATATAAAACATAGAAAAGCCAGACAAGATGCTAAAAGAGGAAAGATATATACTAAATTGATCCGTGAGCTTACCGTTGCAGCAAAAGCAGGTGGCGGTGATCCTAATGATAATCCTAGATTAAGATTGGCTCTTGATAAAGCTAATTCTGAAAATATGCCTAAAGATACAATAAATAGGGCTATAGAGCGGGGAACTGGTGCAGGAGAAGCTGGGAATCTTGAGGAAATTACATATGAAGGATATGGTCCAGGAGGGGTTGCTGTTTTAGTTGAGGCAATGACTGATAACCGAAATAGAACTGTTGCAGATGTTAGACATGCATTCACAAAGTTTGGAGGTAATCTTGGTACAGATGGTTCCGTTAGTTACTTATTTAACAAAATTGGTCTTGCGATGATTGAAAAAAATCAAGATGAAGATGCTGTAATGGAAATTTTATTGGATTTTGATGGTGAAGACCTGGAAGATACTGGAGATAATTTTGTAGCGAGTGTGCCATCTCAAAATCTTTCTGCATTTGTAGAGAAGCTTAAGGAGCAAGGGATAGAAGTTGAAAATGCAGAGGTCACAATGAAAGCTGATACAAGCGTACCTGTCGATCAAGAAATGGGAGAAAAAGTTCTAAGGATTCTTGATTTTTTAGATGAAGTAGATGATGTTCAAGAAGTCCATTCAAATGCAGAATTTCCTGATGACTTTAAACCTTCGGAGCAGTAATGCCAGTTAATTCTAGAGCAAAGGGGGCTAATTTTGAGAGAGAAATAGGAAATCTTCTTGTAAAAGATTTAGGCTTAAAGAATCCTGTTAAAAGGATCCTTGAACAGACTAGAACGAAAGAATTGCCCGATCTCATGTTGGGAAGATGGTGTATTGAATGTAAACGTTATGGTGATGGCTCTGAGCCAAGTGCTGATTGGTGGAATCAAGTACTTATCGCATCAAGAAATGACAATCAAATACCAGCTTTGGTTTATAAATTTAATAGGAAACCACTAAAAGTTAGGATTCTGGCATCAAGCATTAATACTGAGATTGAAAATCAAGATATAACTGTTGATCTATCATGGGAAGATTTCATTTTGATTATTAAAGAATTATTTTTAGAAGATATTGACTTACATGAGCAAAGTCCACAAGTGTAGAGATCTCGACATTTTTGTTTTTGTTGAGGATACTGATTTTCAAGGAATCGTTTACCACGCAAATTACTTGAAATATTTCGAAAGAGCGCGATCAAGCTGCCTTAAAGATCTTGATATTTCTCAGAGTGAGGAAATTGCTGCAGGAAAAGTTTTTATCATTAAGACTATAAATATTGAGTTCGTAAAACCAGCTAAGATTGAGGATATTTTGGTTGTTTCCTCAGAAATTGAATACTCATCTAATGCTCGACTATTCTTTCACCAACAAATCAAAAGGAAAGAAAGTGATGATATTATATGTAGTGGAAAAGTTGAGGTATGTTTTTACGATCAAAATAAAGATAAACCAGTTGCTTTCCCAAAAAAATTATTAAAAGTCTTTAAAAATGAATGAAGTATCAGCTATAGAGTTATTTTTGCAAGCAGGAATAGTTGTTAAGTCAGTAATGATTATTTTAATCTTTGCTTCGATTATTTCGTGGATAATTATCTTTGAAAGATATATTTTCTTTAGAAAAGCTAATGAAAATAGATTTATTTTTGAGGATAAATTCTGGTCAGGAACTGATCTAAATGATCTTTATTCTGAACTTGATGAATTAGATGTTGATTTAATTGGCTCGACAAGTGTTTTTAAAAATTCTTTCAAGGAATTCAAAAGGATATCTAATAGGGGCAGACTAACAGATATGGATCTTGAAGGTCTAAATAGATCTATGAGAGTTTCTATAGCAAGAGATGAAGAGGATATGAATAAAAATTTATCGATACTTGCAAATATAGGTTCGGTGAGTCCTTATATTGGCTTATTTGGAACAGTTTGGGGAATTATGGGCTCTTTCCAAGGCCTTTCAGATGCAACACAGGCAACTATTAATGCTGTTGCACCAGGAATATCTGAGGCTTTAATTGCAACAGCTATGGGTCTTTTTGCAGCTATACCAGCTGTAATAGCTTTTAATAGATTTACTTCAAAAGCAGATTCTTATTTACAGACAACAACAATTTTTGCTGAAGAGCTTGCAAGCATCTTTTATAGAGAATCAGTAAAGCAAAAAGATGATCTATAGACTAGGTCGAAGAAAGAAACTACATGCAGAAATTAATGTAGTCCCCTATATTGATGTGATGCTTGTATTGCTAATAATCTTTATGGTTTTATCACCATTATTGATTCAAGGTATTGATGTTAACCTTCCCAGAACAGATACAACAAAAATGACAATCCAGAATGAGCCTTTGGTGGTATCAATTGATAAAAATGGTAATTATTTTCTTAATCTGGGAGAAGAAGAAATTGCCATTTCGCTTGATGAGCTTAAAGATAAGGCGTTTGTCATTTTTGATGCTAATCCAGAAATTGAAGTTGTTTTTAAAGGAGATGAGGCAGCTGATTTTCAAAGTGTGGCTGCTGCAATGGCAGCAATCCAAAGCGTTGGTATTGCAAAAATAGGAATTGTAACTTCGGGATATGATGACTAGCACTAATATACTTATTGCATCCTTTTATTCTTTCTTAATTCATGCTGGACTCTTTTTAGGATTTTTTGGGTATTTTGAACAAACTGCAAAGCCAAACAAAATACTTAGCTCGCCTCTCAGTGTAAAAATGCTTGTCGAGGAAGTAACTCCAAACACTCAAAAAAAGAACTATTTAAAGATGCAGCCAGATATTTACAAGGAACCTATTGTTGAATCAGCAGAAATAATTCAGGAAGTTGTGAAAACAAAATCTTATGAGATATTTGACTCTGGAATAGATTCCTTATTGAGTGAAGAAAAAGATTCTGATAATGCTTATGATAAGGATATTGTAAGATTTTATAATGCAATAAAACTTAAGATTGAATCAGCATGGATTAAGCCAAGAAATATTCCTTCAAATCTTTCATGTGATCTAAAAATTACAATCAATCCGCAAGGCAGAGTAGTTGGATTAAATCTTTTAAAAAGTAGTGGGAATATAAGATTTGATAATTCTGCTATGCAGGCGGTAAGAAGGGTTGAAACTTTTTCTATATTTAAAGAGATGGAAAGACAAGTCTATGAGGAAACTTTTAAGAACATTATCTTTAGATTTAATCCAACGAAATGAAATTTTTAAAATACTTTTTGATAATTCCACTTTTCCTGAATGCTGAGCTAGTAATTGAGATTACAAAAGGTTCTGATAATCCATACCGAATAGCATTAATTCCATTCCAAGGAGAATCTGGTGCAGCAAAACAAGCTAACGAGATTGTTAAGAATGATCTTATTAGAACAGGAGAATTTTATATTTTTGATGAGAAGTCTTTGATTGCATATCCACCTAGTGAAGAAGATATTAATTACAGTGACTGGAGACTTATAAACGCTGATTTTCTTGTTCTTACATCAGTTGTTGATAGCAATTCGGGTATTGAGGCCAGATATGAAATATTTGATGTTAGGAAAAAATCTAAAATTAGAAGCTCAAAGGTTTATGGAGTTACTAATAATGTAAGACAGCTCTCTCATTATGTAAGTGATGGAATTTATGAAGCAATTACAGGAATCCAAGGTGTCGCATCAACAAAGATACTTTATGTAAGTCAGTCAAATGATGTTGATACCTCATACAGGCTTTACGTAGCAGATGCAGATGGAGTTAATGAACAACTTTTAGTGAAAAGTCCTGAGCCAATAATATCTCCAGCCTGGTCACCTGATTCCAAGAAGGTCGCTTATGTTTCTTTTGAAACTGGCATTGCGAATGTATACATTCAGGATATTTCAACTGGAGAGAGACAATCAATTATTGAGAAGAGGTGTTTGACATGTATCTCTAATGAACAAATTAGTTCTCCCTCTTGGTCGCCAGATGGGAAGTATCTGTCATTAACTTTATATCAAGATGGAAATGCTGAGATTTATATTTATAACCTCCAAAAAAGAAACCTTACAAGGTTAACAAATCATTATTCCATTGACACAGAATCTCAATGGTCGCCTGATGGGAGGAAACTGATGTTCACGTCAGGAAGGTCTGGCTCACCTCAATTGTATGAGCTAGATTTACGAAAGTTAAATAAAAAGCCAAAACGCTTAACATTTGAAGGAAATTACAATGCAAAGGGTTCTTATCTTCCAGGTGGAGAGGGCATTGTTTTTGTTCATAGGTCCTCAGATAAATTTCAAATAGCGATAAAATATTTTGAAGACAATTTTGTGATTCCTCTTACTGATGCAAAAATGGATGAATCTCCTAGTGTTTCTCCAAATGGTAATGTGATAATCTATGCTATAAGCGAACAAAATAATGACATTTTGGCAGGAGTAACTTTAAGTGGAGCCAAGTTCCGTTTACCCTCTGCAAAAGGTCAGGTAAGAGAACCAGCTTGGTCAGGTTTCTTAAAATAAATGGGAGATAAAATGCAATTAATTAAATCTTTTTTCACAATTTCTCTAGTAACAATATTTATTGTTTCATGTAGCTCTGTTCAGGTAACCGAGGAGTCTGTTAGGGAATCAAGTATTGCAACTGTAGAGGTATCAACATCTGACACCTATGAAACAAAATCAACGGCTGTATCAACTTCTGCAACAATTTATTTTGATTTTGATAAATACAATCTTACATCTAGATCTATTCAAACGTTAAGAGGTGTAATTTCAGCGATGAAAGACAACTCTTCCATAACTCTTGTTCTTGAGGGACATGCAGATGAAAGAGGGACTAGAGAATATAATTTAGCTCTAGGGCAACGAAGAGCTGAGTCTGTTGCTGATTATCTTGAATCAAGAGGAATAAACAGATCAAGACTGGTAATCAAAAGTTATGGAGAGGAAAGTCCA
>CACJKN010000025.1 GCA_902594005.1 uncultured SAR86 cluster bacterium
CGCTGCAACAAGATTTGCTTCATAAATCCCATCAATTGATTCAAGCCTATCTTTCATTTCTTCAGCAAAGTAGATCTTTTGTCTGAGAGAGCCATCACCTTGGAGACTTATTGTCATTGCTGGGAAACTTCTCTCTGAATATTCCTGTATTTGAGGATCCTCAGCACCCAAAGGAAGCTCTGATTTAACTTCCTCTATCGCTTGTTGAATATCAATTATGGCTTCATTCATATTTTGTTGAATTTCAAATTCAACTATCATTCTGGTGATGCCTAGAGTGCTATATGAGCTTATATTTTTTACACCTTGAACACTTCGTAAATTATTTTCAAGTGGTCTAGCAATCAAACGCGAGCCATCCTCTGGTGATGCACCCTCAAGAAAAACTGAGACACTTATAAAAGGAAGCTGAATATTCGGACTTGATGAAACTTGTATTTCTTGCCTCGCATATGATCCTGCCAAAAGCACAAGAACAGCAATTACGATGGTGGTTTTAGCTTTCGAAAGTGCAAAATCTATAATACTTGTCATATTAATCTGATTTGCTATCTAATATTATTTGGCCATCTTCAACGAACCCATGTCCTTTCACAACTAAATCAACTGTTCCAGGAATTCCAGAAATCCATAATCCCTCTTCAAGATCTTCAACAATATATATTGGGACAAACCTAATAATATTTTCTGAATCCAGAACTTTCACTCCAATATTTCCTGAATCATCGAGATCAAGAATTGATGGCGAAATCTTATGAGACAAAATCTCATCAGTTTGAATTGTTATCGTTGAGGTAACTCCATCTTTGATAGCCCCGTCAGGATTACTTATTTCACTCTCCACCCTGAATGTTTTTGTTTGAGGTGAAGCGCTTTTAGAGACGAATGAAAGTTTTCCCTCAATTTTTTCCCCTGTAATCAATTCAATTAAGACTTTTTGGCCAACTTTTACATCGGCTATCCTTATTTCTGGGATTTCAGCAATAAACTTAATTGGATCTAAATCAATGATGGTTGCGCAAACTTGACCTCTATCAAGAAAGTTCCCAGGCTTAACAATAGATTCAATATAACCACTAAAGGGAGACTTAACCTCAGTCCTATTTAGCTCAACAATACCAAGTTTGCAGAGAAGAGAATCTTTTTTAATAAAATCTCCTTCTTTTGCCCCAATCTCCACAACTTCTCCAGTTGTTTTAGCTTTTACAGCAACCCTTCTTTCTGAGTTACTTGTAGCTTTGAGTTTTATTGACGGACTGAACATAGAAGGGGTACTCGTTCTTATTTCTATCGAAGCAGCATTGCTATCTTCTACAAGGGCAGGCTTTTTTTCTTCAACAAATATCCCTGAAAGCATCCAGAAGATAATTGGGATAACTATGTATAGGGAGATTCTTACGTTTTGATTCATAAATTTATATCCATATTATGTAAAGTATACTTGACGTATATCAAATTACACTTTTCGTGAGTTAGATTTGGTGTTTTTTTCTTAATTTTTCAAGTGTTTTGAGATCAAATCTATCAAAATCTTCATCTAAGATATCATTTGGTTCATTAAAATCTGATAGCTTTGCTTCTTCACAACATTTAATGAAATCAGATAATGTTGGTAGAAAGTCATTCTTAGCCACAACTTTAAGTATTGCGTCCTTGATATGATGATTTTCAAATCTTTTTAGACTCATAGCCCAAAGCTTTTTCCCTTCTTTAAGTCTCTCATCATCTCCAAAGACCTTATAGAACTGATAATGATAGGACATCTCAAGTTTTAGAAATAAATCATCAATAAGATTTATGAAATCTTGATCAAGCTTTTTTTTACTCGATTTCTTCTGCCCAAGACTGGTCACTTTTTCTTTCTTTGAATGTTTTGGTGAATTTTCCTGGTTCATTTTTAGTATTATAACTCCCAATCTCTTTTCTTTTTACAAAATCAACAAATTTGACGTTCCATGTTTTTAATGCAGCTCCATTATCCTTCCAAAAAAGAATAAATTCACTCAGGTAGCTTAGAGCAGTATCTTTTTTAATTTCTGATAACTCAAGGATATCAATAGCTGAACTACTTGGCATCCAATCATCAGCCATTGTGTGAGGCATGCCTTTATTTTTTGAATTGAATTGCACCCATTCTTTTCTTATGTAGTTTATAAAAACAGAATTCCAGTTATCTTTTTGAACCTTCTTTTCTTTCCAATAAATCCTGAATTCTTTAAGCTTTAAATAAGAAAAATCTAAGTCAATTCCTCCAAGTTCAAGAACCTCAATAGTCTCTCTTGAAGGCTCCCAGTCTGAATCCAGTATATTTGATTTATCTGATCTAGATCTATGAGGTAACTTAAGCTGAACTTTATGATATTTATTAGATTTAATTTTAATCAATCCAAGACCAGCAATCTTTTCGATGCTGCTAACTATTTTTTTCTCTTCCATGAAAGAGAATTTTTCTAAAATAATTTCTGCAATACCTTCTACCGAATTTAATGAAATTTTATTATCTTCAATGAATTTAAGGATAACTGCAGCTTCTACACCAATAGTATCTGCAACATCTTTTGAAAAAGAAAGATTATCTGAATTCACCTAGCTCTTTGATCTCCTGGCTTGGACAGCTGAGGAGAGCTCTGAAAGACATTGTTTTGTATCTTCAAAGTGAATGCATGCATCTGTAATACTTTGTCCATATTGTAAGTCCTCACCAATCTTCTGATTACCTTCTTCTAAGTGGCTTTCTATCATTACACCTCTTATTTCATTCATACCATCAGATATTTGCTTAGATACAACTCCGATATTCTCAAGCTGTCTTTTAAAGACTTTTTGACTATTGCCATGGCTCACATCAATCATGATCGAGTCATTTGCCTTCGCTTCATTAAGTGCATCAATAGTTTCTCTTATATCGTCCGGATAAAGGTTTGGTTTGGTTCCACCTCTGAGAATGATGTGTGTATCAGAGTTCCCAGATGTCTTATAAATAGAAACCATTCCTTCCTTTGTATTTGAAAAAAATACATGTGAATGATTTGAAGCTTTCATACCATAAATAGCCGGATTTAAATCACCTGTTGTTCCATTTTTAAAGCCAATTGGACATGAAAGTCCAGATGCCAGCTCTCGATGAATTTGACTTTCGGCAGTTCTGGCTCCAATTGCACCCCATGAAACTAGATCAGCTACAAACTGGGGAGAAATTGGATCAAGAAACTCAGTGCCAACAGGAAGTCCAAGCTCAGAAATTTTATGTAGTATAGATCTTGCAAGAAAAAGCCCTTTATTTGCATCAAAAGTATTATCCATATCTGGGTCATTAATAAGACCCTTCCAGCCAATGCTTGTTCTTGGTTTTTCAAAGTAGACTCTCATAATCAAAAGAATATCTTCTTCGTATTTTTTCTTTTCATCAATTAAAAGTTTTGCGTATTCTTCAGCAGAATTAGGATCATGAATTGAACAGGGTCCAACTACTGCTATCAATCTATCATCTTTACCATGCAGTATTTGACTTACCTCATTTCTAGTTCCGTAAACTAGTTTAGATATCTCGTCAGTAAGAGGATATTTCGAGATCACATCATTAGGAGTAACTAAATCTACCTTGTCAATGATTCGGGTATTGTCAGTTGAATAGTTCATCTTTTAATCACTAATTAAATTAAGTTTATAAATATAACTACGATGCAAATCAATTGAAAGCTATATATTAAATATTTAGATTTATTTTTTTATCAGTGTAATTATGCTTAAAAAACCATTTTTTTGTCTAAACACAATATGTTGTATTTAAGACTTTCCACAATTACACTATGTAGTGTTTATGAGCACTTTCCAACCTAAACAAAGAGAATTAGGCATTGTCAACGGCGTTCCACTGCCAGAAATGCCAGAGGACCTTTTTATTCCTCCACAAGCTCTTGAGATTTGTCTAGAAACTTTTACTGGTCCAATGGACTTGTTGTTATACCTTATAAAAAAACAAAATATAAATATTCTAGATCTGGAAGTATCTAAAATTACTGATCAATACATAGATTATATAAATCTTATGGATTCTTTAAACTTTGAGCTAGCTGCAGAATACTTGGTAATGGCAGCTACATTGGCTGAAATTAAATCTAGAATGCTTCTACCGAAAGTTGAAGAGGAAGATGATGAAACTGATCCAAGGCTTGATTTAATAAGAAGGCTCCAAGAATATCAAGTTTTTAAAACTGTTTCAGAACAGCTTGCAAATATGGATAGAGTTAATAGAGACTTTTACTTAGCAAGCGTCGGCATGCCTAAAGTTGAAAAAAAGACAAATGTAATTGACTTTAATGCTGCAAGACTAAAGTCAAGTATGGTTGAGGTTTTATCAAGACCAAAGCTGGATAAAAGCCATCAGATAGCTTTCGAAGAACTCTCAACGCAGGACAG
>CACJKN010000026.1 GCA_902594005.1 uncultured SAR86 cluster bacterium
CAATATTAAGAAAATCTCAGACTTGCCGGCGTTACCTGAAAAAGAAGAAATTTCTTCAAAAGAAATCACCGAAACAGCAGAGATTAATCTAGAGGCAAGTTAATCACTTATGAAAAAAACTCGGTTGCAAAAAATACTTGCAAGAGCCGGCTATGGCTCAAGAAGAGGATGTGAAGAGATAATTAGCTCAGGGAAAGTTACTGTAAATGGAGAAATAGCTAAACTTGGTTGCGTGGTTAACTCTGAGGATGAAATTAAAATAGGTAGCAAAAAAGTTGAATTTATAGATGTTCAAACCAGACTATTTGTTCTAAACAAACCAACAGGAGTTATTTGTTCTAAAAAGACTGAAGGCAATTTGAAATCTATATATGATTTAATTCCTAAGATCGATAATGAAAAAAATTTAATGATTGTTGGCAGGCTGGATGCAAACTCATCAGGCTTAATTTTTTTTACTAATGATGGAAAGCTTTCTGAATTTATAGCTCATCCAAGTAATTTATTTGATAGAGAATATCTCGTTAGAGCACGAGGTCATTTTGATGAGCAGATTAAAGAAAATATGTTGAGAGGAATAAAGATAGATAATCAGTTGCTAAGATTAAGCGACATTGTTGATGGGGATAAAGCAAATTCAAATAGATGGTATACAGTTTGCCTGCTCACAGGTCGTAATAGAGAAATACGAAAAATATTTGAGTCTCAGGGGCTTCAAGTAAGCAGACTTAAGAGAGTAAGGTTTGGACCAATATTTCTTCCAAAAGGATTAAAGGAAGGAGACTGGCAGGAGTTAAAATCTAAAGATTTAGAAAAAATGCATTCCTATGGAAAGTGAACAGGCGTTCAAAGGCCTTCTTATTCTTACTAAGAAATATAAATTTAATGAGCTTCACAGTCACATAAAAAATATTGGCCCACTAAAAATTAAGCTTTCAAAACTCAACTTTGATCATCATTTATGCAAGATAATTGTAGGACAACAAATCTCTACAAAGGCCGCAGATGCGATCTGGGCAAGAGTAGAAAAAATTTTAAAGGGAAAGCTACCCAAGAAACCAACCAAAAATCTTCAAAAAAAATTAAAGGATGCGGGCCTTTCTGCAAGGAAAGTAGATTATATGATTGGAATTATCTATAACGATGAAATAAGAGACTCTAACAGAAGAAAATTAAAGACTAAATCAACCGAGGAGTTTTCAAAGCTTCTCCTGTCTATTAAGGGAATTGGTAAGTGGACCGTGGATATGTCGAGAATTTTTTATTTAGGAGATTCTGATGTGATGCCCTTAACGGATCTAGGAATTATATATGCTCATAAGATTGCATTTCCCAAGAAAAAAATAGAGGAAAAATTTTATAAACAATTCAGTCCATATAATTCCTATCTAAGCTTATTTATGTGGCGTCTTTTGGAGGATGAAAATCTGAGTATTTAAAATGAACATTCTCTGAAAGTGAACTTTCATCTGAAAAAAACCATTCAAAACAATGAATTAAATCTTTTGGAGTTTTTATTGAATTCTGATCTTCAGAAGGCCTTGCTGCAAAACGCATTTTTGTTTTTGTTGCACCTGGATCAAAACTAAAAACTTTCATATTTTTATTCACCTCAGTCTCTTCGCTTAGGATTTCAGCCAAACCCCTTTGTGCAAATTTTGATACTGAGTATGCGCCCCAGAATGCCCTTCCAATATTTGAAACACCTGAAGAAACAAAAATAATCCTTGCTTCATTAGAATAAGATACCAACTCTAACAAATGCTTTGTGATTAAAAATGAAGAGGTCAGATTAACTTGCAAAACATCATCCCAAGTTTTTGATTGGTAATCCTCAATCCTTGTGAGATTTCCTAAAATAGCTGCGTTATGAATTAAGCCATCAATATTCTCATAGTATTTCTTTATCTCATCTGAGATCTGAATTGCACCTTTCTCATCTAACTGTCTTAGATCAGATTTTATAATTAGGTTTTTACCACTATGTTCTAAAACCTCATCGTAGAGTTCGTCAAGCTTATCTTCATCTTTCCCAAGCATAATAATATTGGCACCTTTTGATGAAAATGATTTCACTAGTTCAAGACCAATACCACTTGTTGCTCCGGTAATCATAATATTCTTTCCTTTAACAACTTCAGACATTTCTTTTAATAAAATCCAAGATTTGTAATGGTGATTCAAAGTTCTCTGCACCATCAATAATTAATCCTTTTTTAAACCCATAGCCAAAAGTGCATACCCCTGAAATTGTTCCTGCAGCCAAAGAGGCATTTAAATCATTTTCATGATCTCCAACATAAATACATTTTGAATTTGGGACACCAAGAATGTTGCATGCATGGTTAATTCCTTCTGGATTAGGCTTTGATTTAAAACCATCATCACAACAGATAACTACTTTAGATTGTCTAAGCAAGCTTGATTTCTTAAGTATGATCTCAGTATATTTTCTTGGCTTGTTAGTTACTATTCCATATGGAATTTTTTTATTCAATAAAAAGTTGAGTAAGTCAGAAACTCCAAGAAATAAGTTTCCATACATTAAAATATTCTTCTCATATTCGTTCAAGAAGTTTCTTTTGTGCTCATCAAAACCATCATCATCTGTATCTATATCAAAGACAAGTTTAAGAAGTTTTGAGCTTCCATCAGAAACATTTGCTCTAACAATACTCTCATCAATTTTTTTTGATGAACTTTTTATATTTATATTTTTCAGAGATACTAAGAAGTCAGGGAAAGAATCAAGCAAAGTGCCATCTAGATCAAATAAAACTGCTTCTATTTTACTCATTGATTCCATACATCATGTAATTAACTCCTAGATCATTGTTCAGGCTTACATGATGAGTAACAGGGTTATAGAACATGCCTTTGGCTTCCATAAGTTTCACTGAAGCATTTTCCATATACTCACCAAGCTCAGATGGCTTTATAAATTTTTCAAACTCATGAGTTCCTTTTGGGAGAATACTAAAAATATACTCAGCTCCCACAATTGCCGTTATCCACGACCTGGGATTTCTATTAATCGTAGAAAGAAATAAAAGACCATCTTTTTTGAGCATTTTTGAACATGCCTCAACCAAAGAGGCTGGACTTGGAACATGCTCTAAAACTTCTAAACAAGTAACCACGTCATAATAACCTTCTTTATCAATGCAAAAATCTTCAGCTTGAGCTGTTGCATAATTAATTTGCTTATCCTCTCTTTCTGCATGAATCCTAGCAACCTCAATACCAGGACCGGCAGCATCGATTCCGTCTACCTCTGCACCATGGTCATAAAGTGCTTCAGCTAATAAACCCCCACCACATCCGACATCTAAGA
>CACJKN010000027.1 GCA_902594005.1 uncultured SAR86 cluster bacterium
AGTTTAATGACGTAATAGTAGATGAGAAATTTAACAATAATTTAGATTTTTCACCAACTGCAATAACCAAGTTAAAAGAAAAAGAAATAATACTAATACCAGAAAAATTCATAGACAATGCACTCATATCATCAGATCTTTTAGATATAGAAATTGAGACAATCGAAAATGATAATAGCTCTAATGATGTAACCGAAATAAAAAAATATTTTGAATTATATGAATATTTAGATTTAGAAAATCTTAATTTCCTTATAGGGAGGTTGAGATGGAGAGAAAATATCGAAATTTTATGTTCACTCTCTTGGTATCAACCACTAAAAGCCCAAGATGAATACACCTACCACTATGATCAGGAAAACAATTTAAGTTTATATTTGAATATCTATGAATCTAGATATCTTCATTTAAATCTGAAAGCATTTGTTGGCCAATTAGATTTTGATGAAACTATAACTGAGTTTATTGATGAAGACAGAAGGGTAAAGAATTCTGAAATAAATTATTTTGATCATCCAAATATGGGTCTTATTATAAAAATTGATAAATCTTAGGACTCTTGCTCTTGAGGATAATAAGCGTTCTCATCAATTGAATGATCGGTGATATCTTTTACAGATCTTATCTCTGGAATTTGTTCTATTAAAGTTGTTTCAATTCCGTCTTTTAGTGTCACATCAATCATTCCACATCCTTGACAGCCACCACCAAATTGAAGAATTACATCTGAATCCTCAGTAAATTCAATGAGAGAAACTTCACCGCCATGTGAAGCTAGCATCGGATTGATTTCGTTATATAAAATAAAATTAATCTTATCTTCGATCGTGCTATTTTCACCAATATTAGGCATTTTTGCATTGGGAGCTTTAATAGTTAACTGACCATCAAAATTATCTTCATCAAAATTCACAATTGCATCTTTAAGAAAATCTATACTTTTTGAGTCAATATAAATATCTATTAATTCTAGATGCATTACCTCATCATCTTTTGAAACATCATCTGTATTGCAAAAAGCCAAGCATGTTTCAGCTTTTGGTGTTCCTGGTCTGTCTATGAAGATTCTTATACCAAGATTATCCTCATCTTTACCATCAATAAGTTTTTTTAAGTAAACTTCTGCGGAATTAGTGATTTCTATATTATTTTTCATTTTTAAAACTTCTTTATGTGAATTTTAACTTCTTTTTTAAAAATAGGAAAAATAATTGTTTATATGATTTCATCAAATATAAATAATCATCATATTGTTATGCGTGATAATATTGCCTTTAACTATGAATAAATATTTAGGTCTAAGTCTATCAATTTTAATTTTAAATGGGTGTAACGAAATGAGTTCTAATAATCCTCCTAATCCAAAAAAAATTCCATATGAGCTTGAAGCACATGGTGATGTAAGAATAGATAATTATTACTGGATGCGTGATGATTCTAGATCTGATCCAGAGCTTATATCCTATCTTGAATCTGAAAATGAGTATTTTAAGAAATGGCTTGATTCAAAAGTTGATTACCAGAGTGAAATTTATAATGAGCTTAAAAATATGATCCCTGCTGAAGAGGAAACTCTTAGAGTTAAGGATGGAAACTTTTACTACTACAGCAGAATTAAAGCTAATCAGCAATATCGCATATTTTATAGAAATGATTCAAGAGAAGAAATCATACTTGATGTTAATAAAGAAGCAGAAGGTGAAGAATTCTATAGTGCAGCAGGTTTGAATGTTTCACCCAGTGAAGATCTTCTTTTATATGGTGAAGATTTGAATGGAAGACGGGAATATACTTTACGAATAAAAGACTTAAAAACCAATGAATTTTTATCTGATGAAATAGTAAAAGTATCTCCAAGCGCTATTTGGTCTAATGATTCACAATATATAGTCTATGCAAAGAAAGATGAAGAAACATTAATACAAAACCAAATCTTTGTTCATAAGCTTGGTACAGATCAATCAGAAGATAAATTAATTTATAAAGAAGCCGATAATGAATTTAATATTCGATTATCAGAATCAAGAACAAAAAAATATATCTATATTTACATAGACAAAACTAATTCTAGTGAAGTTTGGTTAATGGATAAGTCAGATCCTTTAAAGCCAATAGAATTGGTTTTAAAGAGATCCGAGAATCATCTTTATTCTATTGAGGATGGAGGAGATTATTTTTATGCTCTTTCCAATTACGATGATGCAAAAAATTTTAAAATTATGCGATTTACGGGATCAGATTTTGGAGACATTACCAAATGGGAGAATGTAATAGATGTAAGAGATACTCATTACATTGAAGATATGGTTACTTTTAAAGAGCATATAGTAATCCAGTCAAGGTTTGATGGCATACCTATAATCGAGGTGCTGGATATTAAATCTGGTCAACTAAATCAAATAGAGATGAAAGACGAGTTGTATTTTGTTTATTTAGCATATAACAATAATTTTGATGCACCTTTTTTTAGATATTCTTACTCGTCATTAAAAACTTCGTCACAGATATATAAATATGATTTATATAAAAATGAAAGTAATGTTGTTTGGAAACAACAAGTTAATAACTTTTTAGATACAGATTACGAGGTAAAAAGAATTAAGACAACTGTTAGGGACAAAACTGAGGTTCCAGTTTCAATTGTTTATAAAAAAGATATAGATTTAGAGAAAGCTCCTATGCTTATTTATGGTTATGGCTCATATGGCATCAACATGGACTCATATTTTAGATCTTCTATAACACCACTTTTAAATCGTGGTTTTATATTTGCTATTGCTCAAATAAGAGGTGGTGCTGATATGGGAAGATATTGGTACGAAGATGGTCGAATGTTCAATAAAAATAATACTTTTTTTGATTTCATAGATTCTACTAAATTTCTTACTGAGAATAATATTGGCCATAAAGATAAAATTTTTGCTATGGGAGGAAGTGCTGGCGGTTTGTTGAT
>CACJKN010000028.1 GCA_902594005.1 uncultured SAR86 cluster bacterium
GAGATCATCACTAAAGTTAACACTAACTAGATAAACATTATTTCCATCCGAATCTTCAGGTAGCTCATAATCCTTACTTGCAGAAGTCAAAGTTGCATTAGACCCATCAAAATTTAGGACAAATAAATCTTTATCTACACCAGATAATGAATAGGTAATTGCATCATCTTGTGGATCTGAAACAGTAAAAGATATAGAAATAGTTTCATTCTCATTAACAGAAAGTGATGTGAGGCCCTCAATAATTGGATTACCCTCGTTTTCAACATCAAGTATAGTAATAACTAGATCTTCTGTGACAGTATCAATCCCATCTGAGGCTTCAATAGTTATTTCATAAACATTATCAGAATTTGAGTCATTAGGAGACTCGAAATCAGGGTTTGATTTGAAAGAAATTGCACCTGATGTTGATATTGATAACTTATCAGCATCATTTCCTAATAATGAAAAACCAATTGCATCCCCTTCGATATCTTCAACGGTCACAGTTAAAACGTTGAGAATATTTTCATCAATTGAAGATGAAGAAATAAAATCTTTAAATGTTGGAGGATCATTTACACTTACAACATCTACACTAATATTAGCTGTTGCTGATGTTCCATCGATGTTAACTGTATATTCAAAATTATCACTCCCAAAGAAATTTTCATTTGGTGTGTAAGTTATGTTATTAGACTCATCTAACGAAGCTTGTCCATTGTCTGGAGATGAGATAGACATTGATAAACCATAATAATCATTTCCTGCTTCAATGACATCGTTAGAAAGAGGCAATATTTCAACAGCATTATCTTCATCAACACTAACTGAATCATCAATTAGAGATATAGATTGATCAAGAAGTGATTCATCGATATTTTGATCACTTGAAATTAGGGAATTGATATTTGAAGAATACGAAGCTACTCTTGCGGCATCAATTGAACCATTAGCTAAAGAAATAATATCTAATATAAATGTGCCCGTAGCATAATTGGAGATTGCTTCTGTAACAGAAGAATTATTTCTTACTGATATCTTTTCTATCAATGGTTGCAAGATAGACTTTAAATCACTTGCAAGAGATGAAGAGATAGATGAGAAATCAGAAGAACTAAAGGAAATATTGTTATCACTTAAGACTTTATCAACATAAATATCTATAAAAGTAGTTGTTTCAATATGCTCTGAAAGATCTTGTATCCCTGAATCAAAACTTTGTTGGAGAGTTGAATATAAAGATTCATAGAAAGTTTTTGAATTTAATGATGAGGAGTTTGTTTCATTAACAAAAGCTTGTAATGAATATGTGAGAATAAATGCTTGAGTATTTATTTCATAATATTTGTTTGAATTACTATCAGTTCCAATTACAGTAATTGGATTAGTTGAGTGGATATCAATTGAAGAATCTATATTTAAAAGATTATTTATATCTGTAGAGCCCGAATTAGCATAGTTAAGTGAAGTTAAAGCAGATACAACTCTTGAAGCGCTTGTTGATGATTTATGAGATAGACTTAAATGTTCTAAAATATTTCCAGATTTGCTATCAGATCCACCTATTGAGATTATATCTTGAGGATCATCGGGTAGCTCAAAAATACCATTATTGTCAGTTGTGGTGCTTGGTTCACCATCTTCAATTTCATAATTTGAATTAAGGTCTAATCCAACAGTTGAGTTAGTAATATAATTTGCTCCAATAACAACACCTTGAGCATTACCTATTACATTCGTTGAGACAGTTCTTGATGTAGATGTTCCTGCAGAATTAGAACAAGTTAATGTATAGCTTTTTCCACCTGCAGTTTCTGGAGTTACTGTTTCTGAGCCAGAAAGAGCTTTTGATCCGGACCAAGATCCAGAAGCAGAACAAGAAGTGGCATTAGATGTAGACCAAGATATTGTTGCAGAAGATCCTAAATAAATCTGATTATCTGATATAGAGAGTGTAATTGTTGCGCCTGGTACTGGAGGTTCAGAAGAACCACCTCCGCCTCCACCGCCACCACAGCTAGCAATAATTAATAATGATAATAAAGTTAAGTAATAATTAGGGTTCATGATTTATTCTTATTTTATGTGACTTTATGACAAATTAAAACGATCATTTTAAAGAGTTTCATATTTTACCCAATCAATTAGGAATCTTTTATCATCAGGGCATGTTGTTGCGTCAGCGACATAGCATAGATCCGAATTATTAATATAATTTCCTACAAAATTTCCACCAACGGCAACATTGATAATTAGGTAAAAGATTTCATTAAATGGATAATTTTCATTGAATCCAATCTGATTCGAAGAAATTTCAAAAACACTATATTGATTATCTAATATAAATTTCATTGAATTTTCTTCCCATATAAAAGCAAGTTCATGAAATTTCTCATTTAAGTTATTTTCCTGACTTAAAATATAGCTTCCGCCTTGATATTTGTGGTTAGATGGATCAGATCCGTAATGAACAGTTGAGAGAATCTCTTGCATATTATTTCCTCTGATCTCAACTAAATCTATTTCTCCACTTGCTGGCCAGCCACCATAAACAGAATCAGTAGGCATCATCCATATCGCAGGCCACATTCCGACTCCTTCTGGAGATCTAAATTTCACTGTTATCTTTCCAGGGTGAGTAAAATCAATTTTATTTTCTGTTATTAGTTTTGCTGATGTGTAATTGAAACCCTCTTTTGATTCATTTAAAGGAGTAATTCTTAAACAACCATTTGCTATATTTGCATTGTTTACACTATCGGTATAGTACTGACTTTCATTATTTCCCCATCCAGGAATACCATATTCAGCTCCGTTTCCAATCATAGCTGTCCAGTTATCTAAATAAGAAAGCTCAATAAAATCATCAATCCAAATAATCTTATCTACTGGACCATCATAATTTTG
>CACJKN010000029.1 GCA_902594005.1 uncultured SAR86 cluster bacterium
AAATGGAGCTTTGATGATGAAAATAGAAAAAAGCTTCCCAAAGGTTACATAATTCCAGAACTTCCAACTATCAAAAAACGAGATGATTCTGAAGAAATTTCTAATTTTATAAATACCGAATTTAAAGATCACCCTGGAAGAATAAATAATATTTTCCCTTTTACTTCTGAACAAGCTTTAGATTGGCTTAATGTTTTTTTTGATGAGCGTTTTAAAGATTTTGGGCCATATGAGGATGCAATTTTTATGGGCGAGCATTTCCAACTCCACTCTGCGCTAAGTAGTTCAATGAACCTTGGTATTATTACCCCGCAGCAAGTAATAACTGAGGCAAGGAATTATGCTGAGGAAAATGATATCCCTCTGAACAGCTTAGAAGGATTTATAAGACAAATCATCGGATGGAGAGAATTTATAAGAGGTATTTATCAAAACTTCTCTGAAAAAATGATTGATGCTAATTTTTGGGGCCATCAAAGAAAACTATCCGATGCTTGGTATTCAGGAGAAACAGGTATAGAGCCACTAGATGATGCCATAAAAGGCGCACTAGAGTTTGGGTATACTCATCACATAAATAGACTTATGGTTTTAGCTAGCATAATGAATATGTCAAGAATCCATCCATTAGAGATTTATAAATGGTTTATGGAAATGTTTGTTGATTCGTCTGAGTGGGTAATGGTTCCAAATGTTTTTGGTATGGGAACATTTGCTGATGGAGGAATATTTGCTACCAAGCCATATATTTGTGGATCAAGTTATATATTAAGGATGTCAAATTTTAAAAAGGGAGATTGGTGTGAAATTGTAGATGGCCTTTATTGGAAATTTATTGAAGACAATCGAAAATTTTTTGCTTCAAATCCTCGTCTATCGCTAATGATAAGAGCTCTTGATAAACTTGACAAGGATAGGAAATTAAGGATTTTTAAGGCGGCTGATACTTTTATTGAGGAAAAAACTCTTTGAAAAGAATAAAAAAAACCAATCTTCCTCAAAAAATTTGTGTAACATGTAATAGGCCTTTTTCATGGAGAAAAAAATGGGAAAGATCTTGGGATGAGGTCAGATTTTGTAGTAAAAAATGCAAAACTAATGCTAAGGAGTAAAAAATGACAGATTATGCAACTCTTGAAAAAATTGATGATGTATCAGTATTAAGTTTAGATGATGGAAAGGTGAATGTCTTTTCTATAGAAATGCTTGAAGCGATTAATAATTGTTTAAATGATGTTCCTAAAGATAGTGGTTCTTTAGTGATAAAAGGTAAAGAAGGAATTTTTTCTGCTGGCTTTGATTTAAAAACCTTCGCATCAGGAGATATGGAAAAGATCTCAAAAATGAGTGATCTCGGGATGAGGTTTATGTATGACATTTTTACTTTTCCAAGGCCGGTTATTGCTGCATTATCTGGGCATACTATAGCAATGGGGCTTTTTGTAGCATGTGGATGTGATTATAGAATAGGCTTGAAAGGAGATTTTGTAACTCAAGCTAACGAGGTTAGAAATAATATGGATATACCAACCAGCATCATGCAGATTGCTGCAAGTAGAATTTCAAAAAAACATGCATATTCTGTTTTGCTTCATGCAGATCCATACCCATTTGCTAAAGCAGTTGATGCAGGAATAATAGATGAGCTTGTTGATGAGTCTGATTTTGAAGCTAGAGTCATGGAAAAGGCTATTGATCTAGCAACTTTGGGCCATCCCCATTACGAAAAAACAAAAAATGCATATATTGCTGATGATGTAAAAATTATTAAACCTTTGATAGTTAAATAAAGAATGCCAAAAGGTTATTGGGTAGCTAAAGCAAACATTCTCGATGATGAGAAGCTCTTAAGGTATGGCAAACAAGCTGAAATAGCAATAGAGAAATTTGGTGGTAAATTTCTTGTTAGAGGCGGTCAACATGAAACCAAAGAGGGAATCGATTTCTCCAGAAATGTAGTTGTTGAATTTGATTCCTATGAAACTGCATTGGCTGCTTACAGCAGTTCAGAATATAAAGAGGCATTAACTTTGCTTAAGGGTGGAGCCGAGAGAATGTATGCAGTAGTTGAAGGCTATGAATAAAATACTTTCAATAATTTAGGCATGATTTAAATGGATAAATCTCTAAATTTCTATGCTGAGCAATTTGCTTCAGCTGCCTGGGGACCATGGTTAATATTTCTGTTAATAGGATCTGGGGTCTTTTTTTTACTTTACTCAAGATTTGAGATATTTAAATATCTGATTCATGCTTTTAAGATTCTTTTCTCAAAAAAGAATAGTAATGATGAAGGAGAGGTAACTCCCTTTCAAGCTCTGACCACTTCCTTATCAGGAACAATCGGACTAGGCAATATAGCTGGAGTTGCTCTTGCGATTTCAATTGCAGGACCTGGCTCAATTTTTTGGATGTGGATTACAGCTATTATTGGAATAGCAACAAAATTTTTTACATGCACTTTGTCAGTTATGTATAGAGAAAAAAGTAAAGAGGGAGAAATCTTTGGTGGACCAATGTATGTGATTAAAAA
>CACJKN010000030.1 GCA_902594005.1 uncultured SAR86 cluster bacterium
AAAGCTGGGATGTTGAATTCTCTGTTGAGCCTTTCATGCAAGATTATATTCTGCATAAGGGTTATGTTGCTATTAATGGTTGCAGTCTAACTGTGGGAGAAGTTTCTAAAGAATCTTTTATGATTCATTTAATTCCTGAAACTCTTTCAATAACAAATCTTTTTCAGCTTCAAAAAAATAGCATTGTTAATGTTGAGCTTGATCAAAACACAATAGTGATTGCTGATACAGTAAAAAAATATTTAGATGGTAAAAGTTAAAGAATTAGAAGCAACCAAATTTGAAATCCTTTTAAAACCTAACAGTTCTCTTACGGGAGCAGCAAGGGTTCTCTTTCTTGGCAGTATTTTCTTTATTTGTAGTGTAATTGGTGTCGGTTTCTTTCTTGCTGGAGGGACAATGATTTTACCTTTTGCAGGATTAGAAATTATTTTAGTATATTTAGCTTTTAGGCTTAGCTTCAATTGGAGTAACCAAAGACAAATAATTATCTTATCCAAAGAGCATGTGGAAGTAAGAGTTGACGGTTTAAAAGAATTCTTCACTTGGAAAGAGTTTAGGTCTTTTGCTACCTTCAATGTAACAAAGAAAAATTCTGAAGATCATGATTTGAGCTTTCGCTCAAAAGGTAAAGAGATAGTTATTGGCAGTTTTCTTAATGGAGAAGATAAATTATTTTTAAGGGAGGAGATCTCTCGGATTATCCAAAGACTTAATGCGCTTGGTTTTGCTGGCTAATTTGTCCTAAGTTGAAAAATATTTAGTTAAGATTGCCATTCTAACAGCAACACCATTCTTGACCTGATCATTGATAACTGAGTTTTCTGAATCATACGCATTTTGAGATAATTCTATACCTTTATTCACTGGCCCAGGATGCATAAGAATGCAGTCAGGATTAGCTAATTTTAAAAGCTCACTATTAATTTGATAATTTTTAGAATATTCATCTATATTTATAGTGATATCCTCATTTATTCTCTCTTTCTGAATTCTTAAACCCATAATTACATCTTTGTCTCGTACTGCTTTTTCTAAATCAGGCTCAAAAGAAACTAAACTCGAATCTAAATATTCCTTACACAGATCTTTATGTCCACATACTGTTATATTATTTTTGAAGTTTGTAATGCCTTCTAGGAAAGACTTAAAGACTCTTGAGTGATCAAGGTGACCAGCAACTAAAATATTGTTATTCTCAATCCCCTTTTTAGATTTTATTGTCATTAAATCTAAAAGTCCTTGAGTTGGGTGAGAAATTGCCCCCTCTCCTCCACTGATAAAGATCATTTTTTTGGTATCTTCTATAAGATTATGAATTACTGAATCCGTATGTCTCAAAACACAGAGATCAATGCCCATCTCTTCAAAACTTATTATTGTATCTAGAAGAGTTTCTCCCTTGATAATAGATGAAAAGTTATAATCAAAATTTATAACCTCACAACCCAAATTTTTGGCAGCGATCTCAAATGAGGTCTTTGTTCTTGTGCTTGGCTCACAGAAAATGTTTACTATTTTTTTATCTGGAAAGATTGGATCTTTAAGGATTTTGCCTTCATGATCTATGAATTTTTCAGCTAATTCGAGCAACTCTATTATTTCTTCTTTATTTAGATCTTTTAAGGCAACTAAATGATTCATTTACTTAAGCTAACTATTGCATCCATTTCAATCATTACGTCCTTTGGCAATCCAGCAACTTCTACAGTAGCGCGAGCTGGGAATGGTTTAGAAAATCTTTCTTCCATAATCTTATTCAATGAAGCAAAGTTTCCTAAATCTAAAAGATAAATATTTAACTTTATAATATCGTCAAGACTTGCACCTGCCTCTTTGCAAATATTTTCTAAATTAGATATTACTCTATACGCAGATTCCTCAAATGAAGAATTTTCAACTTCCATTGTTTCTGGGTTCAAAGGAATCTGGCCAGATATAAATAATAAGTTTCCCGATCTAATTGCTTGGGAATAAGCTCCAATTGCCTCTGGCGCTTTATTTGTTTGAATAGGCTCTTTCGACATGTTCGACTCCAAAGAATTTAAGCATTGTAAAGGAAATATAAAACATATGAAAAGATAAATTTTTAGGTTATTTTTTCTTAGCTTCATTGATGTCTCGAATACAGCTTGAAACAATTTTCATTGATCTAACTTTTCGCATTATTT